>NZ_JBVHXT010000028.1:0-49244 GCF_055569255.1 Streptomyces sp. NPDC029296 | reverse complement strand
CCTCCCCGCCCGTCCGACCGTGCACGGGCTCCCCAGCCCCCCCCCCCCCCCCCCCCCCCCCCCCCCCCCCCCCCCCCCCCCCCCCCCCCCCCCGCACCCGGTGAAGCCGTCGGTCACTCGCCCGCCGGGGCCCCCGAGCCCACCGGGACCTCCATGAGGACGGTGCGCCGGGGGTTGGCCGTCTGGGCGGGGAGGTCGACGGAGTGCTCCGGCAGCTCGGGCGTGTGCAGCTCGCCGGCGTCCTTCAGGTGCGCCAGGGTGGTGCGTCGCGGGTTGGCTATCTTGCGGAACATCATCGTCGTCTTCACCGTTGTCGTCCTGTGCCCTCTGGTCGAGTGGGTTGGCAGAGTCGTCCGTCTTGTAAAGCGTCAGGCTAAACATGCGATTCCCCGACGAAGTCGCCTACTGTCGCTGAGAAGTGTGTGAGTTTGCTCACGAACTCACGGGCAAATCGGTCAATTCCGACCGTCAACCGGCCGCAACGAAACGGACATTGGGCACCTGAAGGCATCATTCCGCTCCTGATCATGGCGACTGGGACACCAGGCCACGACCGACGACTGATCGACGACTCGCCGAAATATGCCCGTTATCGACCGAATTCGGGTCCACTGCTGGTAACTCGCCCCTCACACGTTGTCACGGAGGTCACAGCTCGGCCCACTGCCCTTGTTGGAGATCCTGCACTGTGCTGGAATTCCACGGACCGCCGCGGGATCGAGCCGGCGCGCAGGGGGCGCAACACAGCGCCGAGTGGCGGCGGGACAGGGGGAGCCAGCGCCGGTCACTCAAGACCACCCGGGGGGCGTATTCAGGGCGCTCCCCACAACGCCGACACCGTGTCCCTCCGTTCACGCGGAGGGGCGCCTGGTCCAGAGGTTGCGACGCTAGTGCAGGGACGTTTCAAGAGGGATGGCAGCGCTTCGGCGGAGCCGGAGCCGCACGGCGGGGCCGACCGCGGTTCGACGCCCCAGCACGCCCAGAGCCCGGGTCCGGCCCCGGCCAAGGACGGCGGTGAGCGCGCCGGACGCCCCGGGACCCCCACCCTGTCGGCCCCCGCGAAGACGGCTCCCTCCGGCGCCCCCACGCCGACGGTGAAGCCCGTCCCCGGCGGCTCCGTCGGCTCCGGTTCCCGGATGCACCTGCGCAACTGGCGCATCTCCACCCGCCTGGTCTCGCTGCTCGCGCTCCCCGTGGTCGCGGCCACCACGCTGGGTGCCCTGCGCATCAACGAGAACCTGAACGACATCCAGCAGCTCGACAACATGAAGCTGCTGACGGAGATGACCAAGCAGGCCACCGAGCTGGCCGCGGCGCTCCAGGAGGAGCGCGACCAGTCCGCCGGCCCGCTGGCGCACGGCGGTCTGAAGGCGAACGACTACCAGATCAAGGCGTACCAGCAGAAGACCGACCGGGCCCGCGACGACTTCCTCGACGACTCCGAGAAGATCGACGCGGCGAGCAAGGACGGCAAGCTCCAGGGCGTGCGCGACGCGCTCGTCGGCCTCGCCAACCAGCTGGACGACCTGGCCAAGATCCGCCAGAAGTCGTACGCGTCGGAGCGGAACGCCTCGCAGACGGTCGAGTCCTACCACCGGCTCATCAGCCAGCTGATCGGCCTCTCCCAGGACATGGCCGAGGCGTCCAGCAACCCGGAGATGATCTCCCGTACCCGCGCCCTGGCGGCCTTCTCCACCGCCAAGGAGTACGCCTCCGTGCAGCGGGCCATGATCGCCGCCGCGCTGCCGGCGACCCCCGCCACCAAGGGCGACCTCTCCGAGAACGACCGCCTCTACGGCCAGTCGGCGTACGAGAGCGAGAACTCCGAGCTGGCGATCTTCCGGAAGATCTACGCGGACCACGACGCCGAGGAGCTGCTGAAGCCGATCGACGAGGGCAACCCGACGATCGAGGCCGCCGACACCTACGCCAAGCGCTCCTTCGAGTCCCCCGACGGCCTGCAGCAGCTGCCGGCGCGGTCCTACAAGGACTGGGTGGACGACAGCTCGACCAAGATCGAGCAGATGAAGAAGATCGAGCACACGCTCCTGGAGGAGATGGAGCAGAAGGCCCGCGAGCTGAAGAGCGCCACCGAGCGGGAGGCCATCTTCTCCGGTGTGCTGATCCTGCTCGTGCTCGGTGTCTCGCTGGTCGGCGCGTTCGTCGTGGCCCGCTCCATGATCCGCTCGCTGCGCCGGCTCCAGGAGACCGCCACCAAGGTCGCCCAGGACCGCCTGCCCGAGCTGGTCAAGCAGCTCTCCGAGTCCGACCCGCAGGACGTCGACACCTCCGTGGAGTCGGTCGGTGTGCACTCCCGGGACGAGATCGGCCAGGTGGCCGCGGCCTTCGACGACGTGCACCGCGAGGCCGTCCGCCTCGCCGCCGAGCAGGCCCTGCTGCGGGGCAACGTCAACGCGATGTTCACCAACCTCTCGCGCCGTTCCCAAGGCCTGATCCAGCGCCAGCTGTCGCTGATCTCCGAGCTGGAGTCCCGCGAGGCCGACCCGGACCAGCTGTCCTCCCTGTTCAAGCTGGACCACCTCGCCACCCGCATGCGCCGTAACGGCGAGAACCTCCTCGTCCTCGCCGGTGAGGAACCGGGCCGCCGCTGGACCCGCCCCGTCCCGCTGGTCGACGTGCTCCGTGCCGCCGCCTCCGAGGTGGAGCAGTACGAGCGCATCGAGCTGGCCGCGGTGCCCACCACCCAGGTCGCCGGCCGGGTCGTCAACGACCTCGTGCACCTGCTCGCCGAGCTGCTGGAGAACGCGACCTCGTTCTCCTCGCCGCAGACCAAGGTCAAGGTCACCGGTCACGCGCTGCCCGACGGCCGCGTCCTGATCGAGATCCACGACACCGGCATCGGCCTGTCCCCCGAGGACCTGGCGGCGATCAACGAGCGGCTCGCCTCGCCGCCCACCGTGGACGTGTCGGTCTCCCGCCGCATGGGTCTGTTCGTGGTCGGCCGGCTCTCCCAGCGCCACGGCATCCGCATCCAGCTGCGCCCGTCCGACTCCGGTGGTACGACCGCGCTGGTCATGCTGCCGGTGGACGTCGCCCAGGGCGACAAGAAGCCGACGCCCGGCAAGCCCGGCGCCCCCGTGTCCACCGGTGGTCCCGCGGCCGCGCAGGCCGCCGCCGGTGCGGCCGCGGCCAGGCGGCAGACCGGCAACACGGGCGGTGGTCCGGCCGGTGGCGGGCTGCTCGGCGGCGGTCCGGGCCCGCGCGGCCAGGTCGGCTCCGGCCAGGGCCCCCGGGCCGCGCTGCCCGGCACGGGCCAGGGCGGCCGTCCCGGTGCGCCGGGCGGGGCACGCGGTCCGCAGGGCGGCCCCGGTGCCGCGCCGCAGCAGGGCGGCCGGACGCCGGCCGGTTCCGGCGCGGGCGGTCTCGGCGGCCAGGCGCCCGGTGCGCCGCAGGGCCTCCAGGCCGCGCACCCGAACGGCCCTCAGCAGGATCTGTTCGGCGGCGGCCGTGGCCGCAAGCGTTCCGGCGGTCCGGCGGACCAGGGACGCCGGCCCCAGCTGCCGCCGCGCGGCGGCCCCCGGGCCGAACTGCCCGCGGAGCCGCAGTCCCGCACCCCGGGCTGGGCCGACGCCCAGGCCCCGGTCTCCCGTGCCTCGCTGGACACTCCGCGCGGCCACGACGAGCAGGACCCGGCGCAGACCGCGCACATGCCGCGCGTGGACGACCGGCAGGGTCCGGGCTCCACCGCCGAGATGCCCCGCATCGACGCGCAGGGCCCGGCCGCGACGGGCGAGTTCCCGCGCGCCGAGCTGCCCGGCCCGGCCCGGCAGACCGGCCAGTACACGCGCCCGGACGACCTCCGGCAGACGGGCCAGTTCCCGCAGCTCGACAACACGCAGAGCACGGGCCAGTACCCGCAGCCCGACAGCGCCCAGACCACCGGCCAGTACCCGCAGTTCGACAACACGCAGAGCACGGGCCAGTTCCCGCAGCCCGACGACGGCCGGAACGCGGGCCGGTTCGCCCGCCCGGACGACCTCGGGCACACGGGCCAGTTCCCGCGGCCGGACGCCGAGCGGCAGGCGGGGCCCTTCGACGGTCCCGGCAGCCGGCAGGACACCGGTTCGTTCGCCCGCTCCGACGTGTTCGGCGCTCCCGGCGCCGGCCGGCCGGACAACGGCGCGCAGCACACGGGCCAGTTCCCGGCGCCGCAGGCGTACGACGGCGGGTACGACGGCGGCTCCACCGGGCAGCACGCCCTGCCGAACGCCGGCCAGAGCGGGAGCGGGCAGTACGAACGCCCGCAGCCGGCCCGCCGTGACGACTTCGGCGCCCCGCGCCCGCCGGCCCCGCAGCAGCGTCCGGTCCGCCAGGAGGCGGACGACCGGGGTGCCGCGCAGCGGCCCGACGAGGGCCCGGAGCCGGGTGACGAGTGGGCGCTGCCGCCGGCCAGCGGTCCGGGGGACGGTCGCACCCCCTTGTTCGACACGCTGGAGACCAACTGGTTCCAGCAGCAGCAGGAGAACGCGCCCGAGGCGCCGCAGCAGCAGGCGCCCGCGTCCGCTCCGCAGCGGTCCGGGCCGAACACCGGCTCCTGGCGGACCTCGCCGAACGACGAACTCGTCCGGCAGGCCGAGCGCGTACGGCAGCCCGCCGCGGGCGGGGTCACCACCTCCGGCCTCCCGCGCCGGGTGCCCCGGGCGAACCTCGTGCCCGGCACCGCCCAGCAGCAACAGCACCAAAGCGGTCCGCAAGTCTCGCGTGCGCCCGATGACGTACGCGGCCGGCTGACCAATCTCCGTCGGGGCATCGCTCAGGGCCGTCAGGCCGGCAGCGGCCAGACCGGCAGCTTCCCGAGCCCCACTCACCAGCAGGAGCGTTAGTTGAGTCCGATGAGCCAGGCGGCACAGAACCTGAACTGGTTGATCACCAACTTCGTGGACAACACCCCCGGGGTGTCCCACACCGTGGTGGTCTCCGCCGACGGCCTTCTGCTGGCGATGTCCGAAGGCTTCCCGAGAGACCGCGCCGACCAGCTGGCGGCCGTCGCCTCCGGGCTGACCTCGCTGACGGCCGGGGCGTCCCGGATCTTCGAGGGCGGCACCGTGGCACAGACGGTGGTCGAGATGGAGCGCGGGTTCCTCTTCCTGATGTCCATCTCGGACGGGTCGTCCCTCGCGGTCCTGGCCCACCCGGAGGCGGACATCGGCCTCGTCGGCTACGAGATGGCACTGCTCGTCGACCGCGCGGGTGCGGTACTCACCCCGGACCTGCGCGCCGAACTCCAGGGCAGTCTGCTCCACTGACCGGCCCCGGTACCACCCACCTCACAAAAACACCGTCCGGCCGCCACAATCCCCCCACCGGCCCCGTCAGACGGCTTGACTGACCGACTTGCTGTCCCGCCCGGAGGATTCATGACCCCGCCCACCGCCCATCATGATCCGTACGCGGAGCCGTACGGGGACGAGGGCGATCAGCCGCTGGTGAGGCCGTACGCCATGACCGGCGGCCGGACCCGGCCCCGCTACCAGCTCGCCATCGAGGCGCTGATCAGCACCACGGCCGACCCGGCAGCACTCGTGACGCTGCTCCCGGAGCACCAGCGCATCTGCCACCTGTGCCGTGAGGTCAAGTCGGTCGCGGAGGTCTCGGCGCTGCTGAACATGCCGCTCGGCGTGGCCCGGATCCTGGTGGCCGACCTCGCCGAGGCCGGCCTGGTCGCCGTCCACCAGCCGGGTGGCGACGAGAACAACGGTGGCGCTCCTGACGTGACGCTGCTCGAAAGGGTGCTCAGTGGACTTCGCAAGCTCTGACGCGGGCCGGGCCACCACCTCCGCGAAGATCGTGGTGGCGGGCGGCTTCGGCGTGGGCAAGACCACGTTCGTCGGCGCCGTCTCGGAGATCAACCCGCTGCGCACAGAGGCCGTCATGACGTCCGCGTCGGCCGGCATCGACGACCTCACCCACACCGGGGACAAGACCACCACCACGGTGGCCATGGACTTCGGCCGCATCACCCTGGACCAGGACCTCATCCTCTACCTGTTCGGCACCCCCGGACAGGACCGCTTCTGGTTCATGTGGGACGACCTGGTCCGCGGCGCCATCGGCGCCATCGTCCTCGTCGACACCCGCCGCCTCGCCGACTGCTTCCCCGCCGTCGACTACTTCGAGAACAGCGGCCTCCCCTTCGTCATCGCCCTCAACGGCTTCGACGGACAACAGCCCTACAGCCCCGACGAAGTCCGCGAAGCACTCCAGATCGGCCCCGACACCCCCATCATCACCACCGACGCCCGCCACCGCGCCGACGCCAAGAGCGCCCTCATCACCCTCGTCGAACACGCCCTCATGGCACGCTTGAAGTAACACCCAAGTGCGACGGGCAATACGGCAGTTGTCGTAAAGGTTTCGGAGCCGGCTGTGGCCTTTGACACGGTCGGCTCCGGTGTTCATAACAGTTCGGCAGACGTATGGCCGGGTATCACCACGCCACGCGGTCGAACGGTGCCGCTGCGCGCACGAACGTCCCGCCTTTTGGCAAGGCTCGCTCTTTATGACCGTTTTATCTGGCGTTTACAACGGCTCCATCACGGGGGTTCCGCTGTTTGGAATCGCGCTGGTCCACGTGCTGGAATGCCTGAACTGCCCCATGGTCGAAGACGTACTCCGTAGTGGTCTGTGGCGATCCGGGCTCTGAGAGACTGCGGCACGACGTAGGTGCCGACCGCCGAGAGGTTGTTGGTCGAGTGAGGCGAAGCAAGAACGGTCCCGAGCCGTCGGCGCGGGGCAACTTCACCCCGCCGCCGCGCGCTGCGGCGCCCACCCCCGTTCCCGGTGCGGAGCCGGCAGCGGCTCCGGCGTCCGGTGGCCGTCTCTCGCCCCGGAACTGGCGGGTGCCCACCCGGCTGAACGCGATCCTGCTCATACCCGTGCTGGTCGGCCTCGTCATGGGCGGCTTCCAGGTGAAGGGCTCGATCGACACCTGGCAGGAGGCGCGCGACGCCGAGAACACCGCCCGTCTGGTGCGTGCCGCCCTCTCCTACGCCGACGCGCTGGAGAACGAGCGCGACCTCACCGCCGAGCCGCTGCTCCTGAAGAAGAAGGACGCCGAGAGCAAGCAGGTCGTCGAGGGCGCCCGCAAGACCACCGACCAGGCGGCCCGGGCGTTCGAGGAGGCGGCGAAGAGCGCGCCGGGCAAGTCCGGCCTCAAGCGCCGGCTGTCGCTGTTCCACGAGGCCGAGCCGGAGCTGGCCAGGCTGCGGCAGGCCGCGTACACCTCCCGGATGACCGGTGTGAAGACCGAGGAGGGCTACGTCGAGGTCGCCCACCCGCTGATGGAGTTCGCCAACGAACTCGGGCTGGGCACCGGAAACATCACCTCCTACGGCCGCACGGTCTACGCCATCTCGCTGACCAAGGCGGCGCTGTCGCTGGAGCGGTCGATCGGTACGCACCTGCTGGTCAAGCCCGGTCCGGACGCCCCGAACCTGACGACTCAGCGGATCTCCCTGTCCTCGTACGCCTACCTGGAGCGCATCGCGCTGGAGGAGTACCGGGGCGGTGGCACCGAGGCCGACGCGCAGAAGCTGAAGGACGCCACGACGAAGGTCGAGGCGGACGCCGCCGCGCTGGCCCAGGAGGCCAAGGGCAAGGACCCGGACTACGTCGCCCCGCCGTCCGACCCGGCCGACATGGTCACGGCGCTGGCCACCATGAAGGACACCGGCTCCCTCACCCGTGCCGGGCTGGCCGCCAAGGGCATCACCGCCGACAACTGGTTCGCGGTGAACACGCTGAAGTACAAGGCCTACCGCCAGATCGAGGCGGACATGGCCGACAAGGCCGTGAGCGAGGCGTCCGGCATCGCCGACGACGCCAAGACCTCCGCCCTCGTCACCGGTGCCGTGGTCGTCATCGGTCTGCTGGCCGCGTTCATCCTGGCCGGCCTGGTGGCCCGGCAGATGAGCCGCTCGATGCGCCGGCTGCGCAACGCCGCCTTCGGCATCGCCGAGCAGCGGCTGCCGATGCTGGTCGACCAGCTCTCCCGTACCGACCCCGGCCGGGTCGACACCCGGATCGAGCCGATCCCGATCACCAGCAAGGACGAGATCGGCGAGGTCGCCCGCGCCTTCGACCAGGTGCACCGCGAGGCGGTCCGGCTCGCCTCCGAGCAGGCGCTGCTGCGGGGCAACATCAACGCGATCTTCACCAACCTCTCGCGCCGCAACCAGTCGCTGATCGAGGGCCAGCTGACCCTGATCACCGACCTGGAGAACAACGAGGCGGACCCGGACCAGCTGGAGAACCTGTTCAAGCTGGACCACCTGGCCACCCGTATGCGCCGCAACGGCGAGAACCTCCTCGTGCTCGCCGGCGAGGAGCCCGGCCGCCGCTGGGACCAGCCGGTGCCGCTGGTCGACGTGTTGCGCGCCGCCTCCTCCGAGGTGGAGCAGTACGAGCGCATCGAGCTGTCCGGTGTGCCGGAGGCCGAGATCCACGGCCGCGCGGTCACCGACCTGGTGCACCTGCTGGCCGAGCTGCTGGAGAACGCCACCACGTTCTCCTCCCCGCAGACCAAGGTGCGGGTCACCGCGACCCGGCTGCCCGACGGCCGCGTCATGATCGAGATCCATGACAAGGGCATCGGCCTGACCGCCGAGGACTTCGCGGACATCAACCACAAGCTGGCCAACCCGCCGACCGTGGACGCCGCGATCTCCCAGCGCATGGGCCTGTTCGTGGTCGGCCGGCTGTCCGACCGGCACGGCATCCGGGTCCAGCTGCGCCCCTCGGGCGAGCAGGCCGGTACGACCTCGCTGGTCATGCTGCCGGACGCGATCACGCACGGCGGTGGCGGCGAAGCCCCGCTGGAGCGCGACGAGTTCACCGTCTCGCAGATCATCCCGGAACAGCAGTTCCGGGACGGGGACTTCGGCACTCAGCAGCAGCCCGTGCGCACCGCCGCCGAGCTGGGCTTCGACGACAGCCGGTACACCGAGGGCCCCGACGGCGGCCAGGGGCTGGACACCGTCGGCCGCACCCGGCTGCGCGAGGAGCGCCGCGCCGCCCTGGAGGCCCAGGCGCACGGCCAGCAGCACGCCGAGCCGCAGCACGAGACCGCCGAGGCCCCCTACCAGGACCCGTTCACCGGCCGGCAGCAGGCGTACCAGGAGCAGCCGCAGCAGGCGTACCAGGAGCAGCAGGCGTACGAGGCTCCGGCGTACGAGGAGCAGCACACCGGATCGTACGAAGAGCAGCACACGGGGTCGTACGAGGAGCAGCACACCGGGTCGTACGAGCGGCCGTACGAGCAGCCGTACGACGAGCGGTACTACGCGCCGACGGGCGAGGCGCCGCAGCACGAGGGCTTCCTGGCCGGCGGCGGTTACCCTGAGCCCGAGGCGCCGTATGCGGAGCCCGCTCAGCAGCCGTCCTACCAGGACGACTGGCCGCAGCAGGACGGCTACCAGAACGGCTATCCGGCCCAGTACGCTCCGGAAGCGGAATCCCCGCGGGCCGCTGACGCGAGCGAGCACGACGGCGTAGGCTTCGACCGTCCGGGTACGGCCTCTCCCGCCGCGCACGAGCTGACCGATTCCGGGCTGCCCCGCCGTGGCTCCGCCGCGGGCGGTTCCCACGGCGCCGGCTCCGCGCACGCGAACGGCACGGCGCGCGTGCGGCAGGATGCGGCGTCCCCGGCACCGGGGAGCGCGCAGGGCACGGGCGGCGACGGCGACTGGCGGTCGGCGAACGACGAGCGGTGGCAGCAGGCCGCGCAGCTCAAGAAGCCCAAGGCAGGCGGGGTCACCGCGTCCGGTCTGCCGCGGCGGGTGCCCAAGGCCAACCTGGTCGAGGGTTCCGCCGAATCCACCCCCCAGGGAGGCCCTCAGGTCTCCCGCGCCCCGGAGGACGTCCGGGGCAGGCTGAGCAACCTGCGTCGGGGCGTCCAGCGCGGGCGCAGCGCAGGCAGTGATACGAACGGCCAGGGCTTCGGTCCTGACAGCACCTACAACCAGGAGCGTTAGTGTGAGCCCGATGAGCCAGGCGGCACAGAACCTGAACTGGTTGATCACCAACTTCGTGGACAACACCCCGGGGGTGTCCCACACGGTGGTGGTCTCCGCCGACGGACTCCTTCTGGCGATGTCCGAAGGCTTTCCCCGCGACCGTGCCGACCAGCTCGCGGCCGTCGCCTCCGGTCTGACCTCGCTGACCGCCGGTGCCTCGCGCATCTTCGAGGGCGGCAGCGTGAACCAGACGGTTGTGGAGATGGAGCGAGGATTCCTCTTCATCATGTCCATCTCGGACGGGTCGTCCCTCGCGGTGCTGGCCCATCCGGAGGCGGACATCGGTCTCATCGGGTACGAGATGGCCCTTCTGGTGGACCGCGCGGGCACGGTTCTCACCCCGGATCTCCGCGCGGAGCTCCAGGGAAGCCTTCTCAACTAGTAATCGGACGATGCGTATACGTGTCCCGGGGTCGTAAGGTTTCGGGACGCGGCTTCCACAGGGATGGGTGCCCGGCGCGGTTCGGAGGAGGAGAAAGTGGCAACACCCCCAGGCAGTTCGTCTTCGGGCAATTGGTCGTACGGCCCTGCCCAGGGTCAGAACGACGGCTCGGCGAACCCGTACAACTTCCCCTCCGCCCCCAGCCACCGCCGGCCCTACACCCCGCAGGGCCCCGGCCCGTACAACCAGCCGCCGTACGAGCCGCCGCAGGCGCCGCGCATCCAGCCGGTCCAGCCGCAGCGCCGCCCGGAGCCGGCTCCGGCCTCGGCGTCGAACAACCCCCTGGTGCGTCCGTACGCCATGACCGGCGGCCGGACCCGCCCGCGCTACCAGCTCGCCATCGAGGCACTGGTGCACACCACCGCCGCTCCGCACCAGATGCAGGGCCAGCTGCCCGAGCATCAGCGGATCTGCAACCTGTGCCGGGAGATCAAGTCGGTGGCCGAGATCTCGGCCCTGCTGACGATCCCCCTCGGCGTGGCCAGGATCCTCGTCGCCGACTTGGCGGAGGCGGGCCTGGTCGCCATCCATCAGCCCGGCGGCGACGAGAACGCCGGTGGCCAGCCAGACGTGACACTGCTCGAAAGGGTGCTCAGTGGACTTCGCAAGCTCTAGCGGCGGTCCTTCCCGCTCCACCACCTCCGCGAAGATCGTGGTGGCGGGCGGCTTCGGCGTGGGCAAGACCACGTTCGTCGGCGCCGTCTCGGAGATCAACCCGCTGCGCACAGAGGCCGTCATGACGTCCGCGTCGGCCGGCATCGACGACCTCACCCACACCGGGGACAAGACCACCACCACGGTGGCCATGGACTTCGGCCGCATCACCCTGGACCAGGACCTCATCCTCTACCTGTTCGGCACCCCCGGACAGGACCGCTTCTGGTTCATGTGGGACGACCTGGTCCGCGGCGCCATCGGCGCCATCGTCCTCGTCGACACCCGCCGCCTCGCCGACTGCTTCCCCGCCGTCGACTACTTCGAGAACAGCGGCCTCCCCTTCGTCATCGCCCTCAACGGCTTCGACGGACAACAGCCCTACAGCCCCGACGAAGTCCGCGAAGCACTCCAGATCGGCCCCGACACCCCCATCATCACCACCGACGCCCGCCACCGCGCCGACGCCAAGAGCGCCCTCATCACCCTCGTCGAACACGCCCTCATGGCACGGCTGCGGTAACCCGGCCGCCCGGGCAACCGACCACGGCTCCTGTCGCTCTTCCTTGGCGACAGGAGCCTTCGTCGTGAGCGCGTGCGGGTGGTACGGGGATGAATGTGATCGAGGTCGACGGCTGGAGCGCGCTGCTGTGGGCGGCGCTGCTGCTGGTGCCGAGCGCGCTGGTGTCCTCGGCCCTGCTCTTCCCGGTGCGGGCGCGGCTGCGCAGCCCGCTGGTCCTGGGCTGGCTCACCACGTTCCTGACCGCCGTCCTGCTGCCCCTGTGGACGCCGGGTCTGCGCCTGACCTCCCTGTGGCCGGCGGTCTGCGTGGCCACCCTGTCCCTGCCACTGGACCCGTGGCTGCGAAGGCGGGACGAGAGGCGGCAGGACGGGTGAACGCCCGGACGCGCCACGACCCCGCCCTCCCGGAGGAGTGACGGGGTCGTGGCGTACGGCGCTCAGTGCCAGCTGTGCGGGGCGCGGAAGCCGGGCTCTCGTTCCAGGCGGCGCCAGCCTGCCTTGGCGCGGAGGCGGTGGGTCGGGGCCGGGGTGGGCTGGGCGGCGGCTCGGGCCAGGAGGAGGGCCGTGAGGGCGGCGACTTCCTCGGGCTCGGCGTGGCCCTTTTCGACGCGGATGTCGGGAGTGCTCATGGGTGTCGGTCTCCGTGAGGTCACTGGGGCGGGTTGCCGTGCTTGCGGGAGGGCAGGTCGGCGTGCTTGGTGTGCAGCATCGCCAGCGACTTGACCAGCACCTCGCGGGTCTCGGTGGGGTCGATGACGTCGTCGACCAGACCCCGTTCGGCCGCGTAGTACGGGTGCATCAGCTCGGCCTTGTACTCCTTGACCATCTTCTGCCGCATGGCCTCGGGGTCCTGGGCGGAGGCGATCTGCCGGCGGAAGATGACGTTGGCCGCGCCTTCCGCGCCCATCACGGCGATCTCGTTCGTCGGCCACGCGTAGGTGAGGTCGGCGCCGATCGACTGGGAGTCCATGACGATGTAGGCACCTCCGTACGCCTTGCGCAGGATGAGCGAGATCCTCGGCACGGTGGCGTTGCAGTAGGCGTACAGCAGCTTCGCGCCGTGGCGGATGATTCCGCCGTGCTCCTGGTCGACGCCGGGGAGGAACCCGGGGACGTCCAGGAAGGTGACGATCGGGATATTGAAAGCGTCACACATCTGGACGAAGCGCGCAGCCTTTTCACTCGCCTCGATGTCCAGGACGCCGGCGAGGACCTGGGGCTGGTTGGCGATGATGCCGACGACCTGGCCGTCGAGGCGGGCGAGGGCGCAGATGATGTTGCGCGCCCAGCGCTCGTGGACCTCCAGGTACTCGCCGTCGTCGACGATCTCCTCGATGACCTTGGCCATGTCGTACGGCCGGTTGCCGTCGGCCGGGACCAGGTCCAGCAGGACATCGCTGCGGCGGTCGACCGGGTCCGTGGACTCCACGCGCGGCGGGTTCTCGCGGTTGTTCTGCGGGAGCAGCGAGAGGAGGTAGCGCACCTCGGCGATGCACGTCTCCTCGTCGTCGTACGCGAAGTGGCAGACGCCGGAGGTCTCGGCGTGGACGTCGGCGCCGCCCAGGCCGTTCTGGGTGATCTCCTCGCCGGTCACGGCCTTGACCACGTCCGGGCCGGTGATGAACATCTGCGAGGTCTCGCGGACCATGAAGACGAAGTCCGTGAGGGCCGGGGAGTACGCGGCGCCGCCCGCGCACGGGCCGAGCATCACCGAGATCTGCGGGATGACACCGCTGGCCTTGGTGTTGCGCTGGAAGATGCCGCCGTAGCCGGCGAGGGCGGAGACGCCCTCCTGGATGCGGGCGCCGGCGCCGTCGTTCAGGGAGACCAGCGGGGCCCCGGCCGCGATGGCCATGTCCATGATCTTGTGGATCTTGGTGGCGTGGGCCTCGCCCAGCGCGCCGCCGAAGATGCGGAAGTCGTGCGCGTAGACGAAGACCGTGCGGCCCTCGACCGTGCCCCAGCCGGTGATGACGCCGTCGGTGTACGGCTTCTTCGCCTCCAGGCCGAAACCGGTCGCCCGGTGCCGGCGCAACTGCTCGACCTCCTGGAAGGACCCGGGGTCGAGGAGCAGCTCGATCCGCTCCCGCGCCGTCAGCTTGCCCTTGGCGTGCTGCGCCTCGGTCGCCTTCTCGCTCGGGCCCGCCACGGCCCGCGCACGGATGTCGTGCAGCTCTGCGACCCGTCCGCGCGCGTCCGTCGGCTCACCGGTCGGCTCACCCGTCGTCTCTTCCAAAACGGTCATGTAGCGACCTTACGAAGGACACCAAGAAAAGCGAGCCGTCGACTCTGTACAGTCTCCGGCCCGTTTTCCTGGTACGAGTGAACAGAACCACTACGGAATGCAGCCGTTCCGACTGCTCAGGAGGGCTTCGCGTTGTAGGGAGGCCACAAACCGATCAGCTGAGAGTCACCTCACATTCACGGGTGGCACATGCCATCCCCGGAGTGACGCGCAGCCTCAGACGGCGGTCCGCCGACAGCACCTCGACGCCGTCGCCGGCCCGGGTGACCGCGCGCACCGGGTGCTCCCAGACCAGTTCGAGGGGGGCGCCGGTGCGGGGCGGCTCGCTGATCCGGAGGGCGGCGGTCCGGCCCCGGCGCACGACGAGCACGCTCGCGCCGGCCGAGACGGTCAGCTCCCCCACCGTACCGGTCCCCCAGAAGGTGCACGCCGTCAGCCCCAGCCGGGGCACGGCGACGGCCTGGGCGGTGGTGTCGTTGGCGAGGACGGTCAGCCAGTGCCGGTCGCCCGCCCGGGCGACGGTCTCGGCGCGGGTGGCGCCGGGCAGCAGGACGTAGGCGTAGCAGGCGCCGGCCGGGTCGGTGCCGTGGTCGAGCCAGAGGGTCTGCCAGCGGCGGGTGCGCCGTTCGGGGCTGCCGGCGGTGTTGATGTCGGCCCAGGCGCCGGTGCGGTCCTCGCGCAGGGTGCGCAGCTCGCCGCCGTGGGGCAGGATCCAGCCGCCGTGGCCCTCCAGGTGCGCCCAGTCCCGGCCGCGTACGAGGCGCTGGGTGCCGTTCTCCCCCAGGTTGCGGTTGTCCACGACCGTCTCGACCGGGACGCCGTCGGCGCAGGAGATTCCGGCACCGAGGCAGACCACGGCGTCGTCGAGGAAGTACCAGGACTTGTGGGCCCGGAGGGTGGAGCCGAGGCCCTCGAGGTGCTGGCCGACGGCCGCGTAGGTGCCGTCGGTGGTGCCGCCGACCCAGCGGACGTCCGGTCTGGGGGCGCCCCATTCGCCGCCGGCCCGGTCGGCGAGCCGCCGGGTGGAGACGGTGGTGCCGGGCAGCCGGTACCAGTCGACGGTGGGCCAGTACCAGTCGGTGTACTGGTCGCCGCTCCCCCGCGGCCACCACGAGAGCATGCCGGAGCCGGTGTGCCAGCCGCGCGGGTTCTCGCCGTTGCCGCACTCGTAGTGGGCGATGCGGTCGCTGGCCATGGCGAGGGCGGCGGTGAAGCGGGGGGCGCGGTGGACGGCGCGGTCCATGGCGGAAAAGAGGCGGTGGCCGAGGGGTTCGGGGGCGGCGGGCACGGGCGAGGCGGCGACGGTGTGCAGCCGCGCGAGATCGGCGACCCCGAACTGAGGGGACGTCAGCATCGTGGTCACGGTGTCCCGTTCGATCCAGCCCTTGACGCGGCCGTACCACCGCTCGCGCTCCGCCGTGCTCGCGCCGCCGGCGAGGAGGGCGATGGCGGCGATCAGGGCCTGCCCGTGGTAGTGGTCGCCGCGCATCACGCCCTGGTCGTCGGAGCGTGACCAACCCCGGCTGATGGCGCGGCCGTTGACGCAGTCCATGACCAGTCCGTCGTGGATCAGCGGTGCGTAGGCGTGCTCGACGCTGTCGAGGACGTTCTGCCGGGCGGGGTCGGTGATCTCCCACTGCGAGCCGGTGAGCAGCGCGAACAGCCGCCCGAGACCGTCCAGCAGGACCTGGCCGTAGGTGCCCGAGTAGGCGACCCAGGTGTGCTGGACGAAGGAGCCGTCGGCGTAGAGGCCGTCGCCCCGGGTGACGTACGGGAAGACGGGCGAGAGGGCGTCGCGGGCGAGGGCGATCTTCCGCGGGCTGCGGCCGAGGACGCCGCGCAGGGCGACCGAGCGGCACAGGTCGACGCGGTTGGCGCCGGTGGAGGTGCCGGAGTAGTCGGTGAGCACGGTGTCGGGCAGGAAGTGGTCGACGGCCGCACAGGCCGCCGCGACCCGGTCCGGGCCCGCGTGTGCGTACAGGGCGGCGGTGATGTCCATCAGCAGGCGGGGGCTGCCGATCTGCCACTCCCACCAGTTGCCGTAGCGGGTGGTGGCGGGGTGGTAGACGGTGGCGGACAGGTGGTCGAGGCCGCGCAGCACGTCGGTGAGCAGGACCGGGTCGCCGGTGACGCCGGTACCGGCCTGGACGTACGCCTGGGTCATGGTCCACAGGCGGCCGTAGCTGAAGGTGATCCCGGAGGGCGGGTCGAAGGGGTGACCGGGCCACAGGGAGGCGGGGCCGGGGAGCATGGCGGCCTGGAACTCCCGTGCCCGCTCGCCGAGTCGGGCGAGGCGGGAGGCGTACGGTTCGGCGGCCGGGTCGTATCCGGTGCCGAGCGCGATGCCGAGCCAGCGTTGGCGCAGCGTCTCGTAGGGGTCGGCGCCGGCCGCGCGTGCGCCCCACCCGGGGGTGGCGGCGAGGGCGGCGGCCAGCAGCAGTGCGCGTCGGGACATGCCGAGGGGCCCGGTCACCGCCCTCGCCCGCCGCTCAGCAGCCGCCGCAGTTGTAGTAGAGGACGTCCCAGTGGTTGCCCTCGTCGGCGTAGATGTTCCCGGAGCCGGACTTGTACTGCGGGGCGCCGTCACCGCGCAGGCCGATGTACGTGAAGGTGTTCTTGACGTACGACGTCACGCACGTGTTCTTGCCGTAGTCGAGCTTGTAGCCGTTCCAGTGGGAGTAGGTGCCGGAGGCGTGGCCGGTCTCGGTGCCGCCGGTGATGTTGAGCGCGCAGCCGCTGGCTCCCTTGAGGGTCTGGGCGCCCTGGGCGGTGGCGAGGTTGAGCTGCTCGAAGGACGTGCAGGTGGAGTTGTTCCGGTCCGAGCAGTTGCCGGAGGACGACCAGGTGATGCCGACCTGGCGGAACATCGAGGTGGCGGTGGCGTGGCTGATCTTGGTGACGGCGAAGGCGTCGGTGGCGGTGCCGACGACGGCGACGCCGGGGGCGACGACGAGGGCGAGGGCGGTCAGCAGCGGGCGGGTCTTCATGGCATGCCTTCCTGCGGTGGGCCGGGGTTTCTCGGGGCGGCTGTGCAGGTGGTGCAGGCAGATGGTGCCCGAGGGGGCGGGGGGTGCACCAGAGGCACGAACGGGTGACTGTGCGCGAGCGTGGCGACACGGTGAGGTTGTAGTTGAACGTTGAACAGATTGGGGTTATGGTCAGAGCCGGAACTTAGTTCAACGTTCAACCAGGAGCACGTCATGGGCATCTTCGGCCGCAAGAACACCACCACCCAGCCCGCCCCGGCCGCGCCGGCCTCCACCGGTCCCGACCTGACCGCGCTGACCGGCGACTACGAGATCGACCCGGCCCACAGCACGATCGGGTTCGTCGCCCGGCACGCCATGGTCACCAACGTCAAGGGCGGGTTCGGCGACTTCACCGGCACGCTGCACCTGGACGGGGCCGACCCCGCGAAGTCGACCGCCGTGCTCGATGTCCGGATGGAGAGCATCGACACGGGCAACGCGGACCGGGACACGCACCTGAAGTCGGCGGACTTCTTCAAGACGGACGAGTTTCCGATGATGACGTTCCGGTCCACGGGCGCGGAGGCGCTGGGCGGGGAGGACTACCGCGTCACCGGCGAGCTGTCCCTGCTCGGTGTCACCAAGCCGCTGACCATCGACCTGGAGTTCAACGGCTTCGCCAAGGACCCGTTCGGCAACGAGCGTGTGGGCTTCACCGGCAAGGCGGAGATCCTGCGGTCCGAGTGGGGCCTGACGTGGAACGCGGCGCTGGAGACGGGCGGGGTGCTGATCTCCGACAAGGTGAAGCTGACGTTCGACATCTCGGCGATCAAGCAGGCGTGAGGTGGGTCGGGGGCCCGCCGTGGGTGTGGGCTCCGGTGTTCGGAAGTGGCTGTTGGGCCGCTCGCTTCCCGGTCAGTGTCGGGCTTCCGCGAGCCGAGTCAAGGGCGCTGCGCGTCGCCTTCGGCGATGGCCCTCCGGGCCACCCTTGACACGCCTCGCTCCAGCCCGGGGAAGAAGCGAGCGAGCGGCCCGGAAGAGCGGTGGCCCCGACCGGTACCGGACCCTGGGGCAGGCTGCCCACCCCTGTCGGCAGGGGCACGCACCCGCGCCTCGCCAGCACGCCGGGTGAGCTTGGCGGCTTCCGGCCCGGTGGGGCGGTGCGCGTCCTCGCCTCGCCTGCACGCCGGGAGGGCGAAGCGGCTTCCGGCCCGGTGGGTGGTACGCGCTCGCGTCTCGCATGGACGCCGGGAGGGCGCGGCGGCGAACGGCCCGGCGGCGGGTGGCAGGTGCGCGATCTCGCCTCGCCTGCACGCCGGGAGGGCCAAGCGGCGTGCAGCCCGGTGACGGGTACGCGCTCGCGTCTCGCGTGGACGCCGGGAGGGCGCGGCTGGCGGGCCGGTGGTGGGTGCCGGTCGTCCTCGTCTCGCCTGCGCGCCGGGCCGGGGCGGTTCGGTGGCTGGCTGGTGGTCCGGTGGGGTGGCGCGGCGCCTTGTGGCGGGGTGGTGGCGGACGGCCTTCCTAGGCCCTGGCGCGGTCGATTCGGGGGGCGGGGCTGCTGTCGTGGTGGGGCTGGGGGCCGAGGGGGTTAATTATGGACAGGCATTCCAAAACTGCCTACCGGGTGGATCGGCCGACGACCCGGTGAGGCCCGGCCGCCGCCCGGGGAACCCGAAGGGAAGCCCGCACGGGGAGCCCTTGTGACCGGCTGGCCTGATGACGGCCGCCGGACGCCCACCGGCCCGGCGTGCAGGCGAGACGCGAGGGCGCACCCGCCACCGAGCCGGAAGCCGCTGAGCCCTTCCCGGCGCGTGCAGGCGAGACGCGAGCGCGTACCACCCGCCACCGGGCCAGCAGCCGCCAAGCCGACCCGGCGTGCGGGCGAGACGAGACCGCGCACCGCCCCACCGGGCCGGAAGCCGCCAAGCCCTCCCGGCGTGCTGGCGAGGCGCGAGCGCGCATTCCTCGCCGACGGTGCGAACGCAGCCGACCTCAGGGGCCGACGAGGTCGAGCCGGCCACTTTCCCCTGGCCGCCCGCTCGCTTCTACCCCGTGCTGGAGTGAGCCGTGTCAAGGGTGGCCCGCAGGGCCATCGGCGCAGCCGACGCGGAACGCGCCCTTGACTCGGCTCACGGAAGCACGACACTGACCAAGAAGCGGGCGGCCCCACGGTCACTTTCTCAGGAACTCACACCACACGATCTTTCCTGGGTTCCGCTCCCCCACGCCCCACTTGTCCGCCAACGCCGCGACCAGGAGCAGTCCCCTGCCGTGTTCCGCGTTCGCATCCGGCGCCGGGTCCGGGCAACGGACCTCGCCCGGTCCACTGTCGTGCACCTCCACCCGTAGGGCGCCGTCCGCGTGCCGGGCCAGACGGAGGAGAAAGCCACGGCCCGCGGGGACACCGTGGAGAAGGGCATTGGTCGCCAGCTCGCTCACGCAGAGCAAGACGTCGTCGCCGCGCTCGGCCGCCGCCCAGTCGATCAGGGTCTGCCATGCGAACTGCCGTGCGAGCCGTACCGACCTGCGGTCCCGCCGGTAGAACGCCTGGCGTGTGTGGGGGTGTTGGGTTTGTGCATTCACGAGGCCAATGTCACTGTGTGTCACTACACTGGGGCAGTGAGTGAAGTCGTAGTCCTCATCACTACGAGTCCACTACGACAGATCGGCGTGCATACGGGGGAAAGGAACGGCCATGCACGTGGCACCCAGGCCCAAGAAGGTCGGTTCGTGGTATGCGGTCGGCGCACTCGTCGCCCACTACCGCAAGAAAGCACACCTCACACAGGAACAACTGGCCGAGATGGCCAACATCTCCGTCGACACAGTGAGGTCCATCGAGCAAGGGAGGCTGGCCCTACAGCCGGATCGCGCCGAGCAGTTCGATGACCTCCTGGAAACGGGCGGCGCCTTAACGGTGGTCGTCGCCAGGCTGCCGGTACGGGATCGGATCGTTCAGTTCGCTCAGGGATTGGTCGATCACGAGCAGGAAGCGATGAGCATTCTCGCCTACGAGACCCAGATGGTGCCGGGATTGCTGCAGACCCGGGAGTACTGCCTGGCCGCCTTCGACTCCCGTTATCCCGCGCTCGGGAGCGAGACGGCTGAGCAGTGGGTTCAAGCTCGCATGGATCGGCAGTTGATCTGGCAGCGGGACCGGCCGCCCGTGGGGCACTTCGTCCTGGAGGAGAGCATCCTGCGGCGAGAGGTCGGCGGCCCGGACGTCATGCGGGCACAGATTCGGCAGATCCTTGAGTACACCGCACCCATTCATATGAGCGTGCAGATCATGCCCATGGACCGCATGCCGCACGCCGGGCTCGCGGGACCCATGACCCTGCTGGAAACTCCCGAGTTCGAGCGACTGGTCTACCTGGAGGTGCAGCGCGCCAGCTTCCTCGTCGATGATCCCGACGAGGTCAGCGATTACCACCTCAAGTATGGAATGCTGCGGTCCCAGGCCCTCTCACCCGACGAGAGCGTGCGCCTGCTGAAAGGACTGCTAGGAGAGTCATGAACACCGCAGCACTCGCATGGTTCAAGTCCAGCTACAGCAGCAACGAAGGCGGCAACTGCCTCGAAATGGCTTGCTCCTGGCGCAAGTCCAGCTACAGCAGCAGCGAAGGCGGCAACTGCGTAGAGGTAGCCTCCCACCCCGCCGCCATCCACATCCGCGACTCCAAGATCCCCACCGGCCCCACGCTCACCCTCTCCCCCGCCACCTGGAACGACTTCCTCAAGGGCGTCTAGCCCTCAGAAGTTGCCGCCGCCGAAGTCCCCGCCCCCGCCGAAGTCGCCACCGCCTCCGTCGAAGCCACCCCCGTCGCCGAAGCCACCGCCGAAGTCGCCGGGATCGAAGTCCGTGCCGGAGACGTCCCCGCCCTCGTAGCCGCCCGCGCCGAAGTCGCCGTACCCGGCTCCGTAGTCGGCGGCGTAGGAGGGTGTCGCCATCATGCCGCCCAGCATGGTGCCGACGAGGAGGCCCGGCAGCAGGCCGCCGCCGAAGTAGCCGCCCGCCCAGGGGCCGTAGGCGGGGCCCGCGTCCCAGTAGGGGCGGCGGCCGTAGTCGGTGTCGACCTCGCGGATCACCGGGTCGCGGCCGTCGGCCAGACGGGTGGCGTCGGCCGCGCAGACCGGCACGTTGCGCGGGGCCCCGCCGGGCGGGGTCCAGGTGGCGTCGGTGGTGGACGGGCCGTGGCGGGGGTCGAAGAAGCACGGCGGGCGGCGCTGCGGGAGCGGGCGGCCCTCGCGGCGGGCGGCGAGGGTGGCCAGGGAGAAGCGGCCGTCCTCCAGCGCCTCGGTGACCCCGCGGACGTCCTCCGGGCGCTCCGCCATGGCCATGCGCTGTTTCGCGGTGTCGTAGGCGTCGAGCGCGTGCTCGTAGTCCGCGCGCATGGCGTCGTCGGCGCCGGGTGCGCCGGGCTGGAAGTCCAGGCGGTCCAGTTCCTCGCCGAACGCGGTGATGTCCTCGTCCACGACCACCCGCAGCCGGTCCAGGGCGGCCCGCTGCTCGTCCTCGCGGCGCCGGCGGTTGCGCCGGACCAGTGTGTACGCGCCCGCGCCGGCCGCCACCAGGACGGCGGCCGTCGCGATCAGGGCCGTGCCGGACACCCGGCCGTCGGTCGTGCCGCCCCAGCTCCGGGGGGCGTGGCCGCCCATGTTGATCAGGGCGCGGTCGGTGAAGTCGGCCAGCTGGGTCGTGGTGTCCTCGCCCTGGACGCTGCGGACGAGGTTCTGCCGGGCCGTGGGCGACATGACGGAGGAGTCGGCGCGGGCGTCGAAACGGTCGCCGAGGCGGACGCCGTACAGGCCGGTGATCCCGGTCGCCGCGCGCAGGTCGGTGAAGAGGCCGGCGGTGGGGTAGCCGGCCGGGAGGACCGCGATGAACAGGGGCCTGTCCGCGCGTTTGATCCGGGCGGCGAGGGCTTCGGCGGTCTGGGCGGAGAGCTGGTCCCGGGCGGCCGGGTCGACGTAGACCGGGCTCGCGCGCAGGGCCCGGGCGATCTCGGAGACGCTGGTGTCCGCCCTGGCCCCGGGTGCGAACGTGGTCGTCAGCACCAGGACCAGCACGGCCAGCAGCAGTGCGGGGAGGCTTCGGTTCCGCGGCACGACCTTCATACCTCGAAACTACCCGAAGCCTCCCCAATTAGGGCATCCGAGGTCAGGCGGCCCGGTATGCCTCCGCGAGCTTCTGCACCGCCTTTCCGTACCGGCCGGTCAGCAGCAGGTGGTCCGCGTCGGCGAAGGGCTTGGAGACCGCCTGGGTGAGGTGGCCGGCCGCCTTCCGCTGGACCAGGAGGCGGGCCCGGGTCACCAGCGCGCGTCCGGCCTTGTCGTCTCCGTGCCGCTCGGCCGCCGCGGCCCTGGCCGCGAGGGCGCGCAGGGTGGACGTGCCGCCCTGCGGGATCTCGGCGAGGGTGGTCAGGCCCCAGCCGTAGGGGAACTGCGGGTCGTACGCCGTGTCGCCCACATTGATCGGGAGCTGGGCCTCGGACTTCGGCCAGCTGACCGGGAGCTGTCCGGTGAAGGGGCGCTTGCCGTAGAGCACGTCGGCGACGCCGTCGCCCTCGGTGCCGGGCAGCCAGGAGGCCACCAGGGCGTCGATCCCGCCGAGCCGGTCCCCGATGAGCTGGGGGCGGCCGGAGACGATCAGCACCGCGCACTTCATGGCCGCGCAGACCTTGTCCACGGCGGCCCGGTCGGCGGCCGACAGCGTGAGGTCGTGGCCGTTGTTGCCGACGTCGCCGACGCCCTCGGCGTACGGGGTCTCGCCGACGACGACCACGCCCACGTCGTGGCCGGCCAGCGGTGCGGACGCGTCCTTGGAGTAGGTGACCCGGCCGCCCGCCTTCCGCAGGCCCTCCAGGACGGTCGTGCCGGGCACGATGTCACCGGAGGCGCCCTGCCAGGTGACGGTCCAGCCGCCGGTCTGGTTGCCGATGTCGTCGGCGTTGGACCCGGCGACGTACACCTTCTCGCTCTTCTTCAGCGGCAGCAGCCCGCCCGTGTTCTTCAGCAGCACCTGCGACTCGGCGGCGGCCCGGCGGGCGACCTTCCGGTGTTCCGCGGAGCCGATGGCGGCGGCCCCGGAGGTGTCGGCGTAGGGGTGCTCGAACAGGCCGAGCTTGAACTTCTGGGTGAGGATGCGGGAGACGGCGTCGTCGATCCGCTTGCCGGTGACCCGGCCGGCCCTGGCCTCGTCGACGAGCGTGGTGCTGAAGTCCTTGTAGGAGTACGGCACCATCATCATGTCGACGCCCGCGTTCACCGCCGTGCGCACCCGGGTGGGCTGGTCGCCGGGGAGCTGGTCGACGGCGTTGTAGTCGCTGATCACGAAGCCGTCGAAGCCCATCCGGTCCTTGAGCACGCCGTTGATCATGTCGCCGCGGGCGTGCATCTTGACCGCGCCCTTGCCGTCGCCGGTGATGTCCAGCGAGGAGTACGACGGCATGACCGTGCCGACACCCCGGTCGACGGCCTCCTGGTACGGCGCCAGGTGGATGTCCTCCAGCTGCTCGCGGGTGGCGGTGGTGACGCCCTGGTCGATGGTGTACGAGCCGGTGGCCGAGGAGCCGTAGGCGGTGCCGCCGTCGGCGGCGAAGTGCTTGGCCGAGGCCAGCACCTTGTCGGCGCGCCCCAGGTCCCGGCCGTCGGCGCGGCCCTGGAGGCCCTGGATCACCGTCTCCATGGACTCGACCAGGGCCGGGTCCTCGCCGTAGGACTCGTAGGCGCGGCCCCAGCGTTCGTCGCGGCTCACGCACAGGCAGGGCGCGAAGTCCCAGGGGACGCCGGTCGCGCGGACCTCGGCGGCGGTCACCGCGCCCGTCGCCTGGGCCAGTCGCGGATCGCGGGAGGCGCCGATGCCGATGTTGTGCGGCAGGATCGTCGCGCCGACGAGGTTGTTGTGGCCGTGGACCGCGTCGACGCCGTAGACCAGCGGGATCTGGAGGCGGGTGGCCCGGGTCCGCAGCTGGAAGCCGTCGATCATCTTCGCCCATGCCTCGGGCGTGTTGGGCGTGGGCGTGGAGCCGCCGCCGGACAGCAGCGAGCCGAGGGCGTAGGCAGTGATGTCGGCGCCCTGGCCCACGCCGCCGCGCTCGGCCTGGGTCATCTGGCCGGCCTTCTCCGCCGGCGACATCCGGCCGAGCAGGTCGGCGACCCGCTCGCGGATCGGGAGCCTGGCGTTCAGGTACGGCAGTCCGTGCGCGTCGACCACGACCTGCGGATTCTCGGCGGGCGCCTTGGCGCCGGTGACCGTGAGCTTCAGCGGGATGGTCTCGGCGGGTTCGGCCGCGCGGTCGCGGCGGGTGGGCACCTCGATGGTCCGGGTGGCGCCGGAGGCGGTGCCGGCGGGGAAGGTGAGGGTGCCGGAGACGGGGGTGTAGTCGGCGCCGGAGGTCGCGGTGCCGCCGGCCGTGGTGTAGGCGACGGTCACGGGGTCGGCGAGGGGTGCCTCGCCGGTGGTGGCGACCGTGACCTTCACCTTCGCCGTGCCGCCCTCCTTGACGGGGTGGACGGGCGCGTCGGTGGTGACGGTGGCGCGCAGGGCCGGGTCCGCCGTGCCGTACAGCTCCACGCCGTCCATGGCGAAGTCGCCCTTGGCGCCGGCCGGCAGGGTGAGGGAGTAGCCCCACATCTCCTTGAGACCGAGGACGTGGTCGATGCCGCCGACGGGCTGGTAGTCGGTGCGGTAGACGAAGTCGGTGAAGGGGAGTTCGACCTGCTTCCAGCCGGTGAAGTCGTCGGTGAAGGAGGCCGTCCAGAGTTCGGAGGCCTCGCCGTGGGCGCCGCCGTCCTTGATCTCCAGGGTGATCTTCCGCCCGTTGTTCCGGCCGTCCCACCAGAAGCGGATGCCCCGGTGGGCGGACCAGTCGTGGGCGGGGGCGGTGGCGGCGTAGTCGTGGGTGAAGCCGCCGTAGCCGCTGATGTCGTAGGCGCCGGTCAGGACCTTGGCGCCGTCGGGGGCGTCGGCGCGGTCGGCCAGGCGCAGGGCGGGCGGGTCGTCGCTGTCGCCGCCCCAGGTGAAGAGGCCCTCGGCGGGCTGGGCGGCGAAGGGCACCTCGCCCTCGAAGCGGTCGACGGCGGTGGGGGCCGGCCCGTCGGCGGCCCGGGCGGTGGCCGCCCAGGGCAGCAGACCGGCCAGGAGCGTGGCGGAGGCGAGCAGGGCGGTTCTACGCATGGACCTTCCCTTGACTCTCACGGTGCACTCGTGGACTCTCGTGGTTCACTCAGGGCTTAGCTCACGCCGTGAGTTAACTAGGGCCTCACATCCCCGTCAAGACGACCCGTCATCCGTCGAACCCTGAAGGAAGGGCGACGCACCATGAGGAGAACCCCCCGCGCGGTCCGGCTGCTGCTGGCCGGACTGCTCTCCGCCGCCGGGTACGGCGTGGCCGCGGTCCCCGCGCACGCGGCCGGCGAGCAGGTCACCGCCTGGCTCACCACCACCGACGACTCCGCCGGCCGGCATGTCGTACGCGGCCTGGCGCCGCAGACCCCGTTCGCCTTCCAGCCCGGCACGGGCGGGAGCGGCGAGAACATCACCGTGGACGAGAACACCCGCTACCAGACCTTCACCGGCGGCGGCGCGTCCTTCACCGACACCGCCGCCTGGCTGATGAACGGCAGCGGAGCGCTGTCGCAGACGGCCCGGGACGCGGCCATGCGCAAGCTGTTCTCGCCGGCCGACGGCATCGGCCTGTCGTTCCTGCGCAACCCGATGGGCGCCTCCGACCTGGCCCGCTACGGCTACACCTACGACGACGTGCCCGCCGGGCAGAGCGACCCGTCGCTGGCGAGGTTCTCCCTAGCGCACGACCTGGCGGACGTGGTCCCGCTGACGCAGCAGGCGCTCCGGCTGAACCCGTCCCTGACGGTGATGGCCTCGCCGTGGACGGCACCGGCGTGGATGAAGGACAGCGGCTCGCTCAACGGCGGCTGGCTGAAGGCCGAGGACTACGGCGCGTACGCCGCGTACTTCGTGAAGTACCTCCAGGCGTACCAAGCGCAGGGCATCGACGTGCGGTACGTCACCGCGCAGAACGAGCCGACGTGCTGTTCCGGCTATCCGTCGATGAGCTGGAACGCGAGCGGCCTCGCCTACTTCACGAAGAACGAGCTGCTGCCCAGGCTCCAGGCGGCGGGCCTGGGCACGAAGGTGCTGGCGCACGACTGGAACTGGGACGTGTACGACTCCTACGCGGCCCAGACCGTGGACGACCCGGCCGTCCGCAGCCACCCCAACTTCGGCGGGATCGCCTGGCACGGCTACGGCGGTGACATCGGCAAGCAGACCGCCGTGCACAACCGGTACCCGGCGCTGGACGCCTTCGGCACCGAGCACTCCGGCGGCACCTGGATCGCGAACCAGCAGCGCGAGGACATGTCGGACATCATCGACTACACGCGCAACTGGGCGAAGTCGGTGACCAAGTGGTCGCTGGCCGTGGACCAGAACATGGGCCCGCACAACGGCGGGTGCGGCACCTGCACCGGACTGGTCACCGTGCACAACGGCGATGGCGCGAGCGGCACCGTGGACTACACCGTCGAGTACTACGACATGGGCCACCTGACGAAGTTCGTCCGCCCCGGCGCCCAGCGCATCGCCTCCACCGCGTCCGCCGCCGTGCCGAACGTGGCCTGGCGCAACCCGGACGGCAGCAAGGCGCTGATCGCGTACAACGACTCCTCGTCGGCGAAGACGCTCACCGTCAACTGGGGATCACAGCACGCCACGTACGCGCTGCCGGGGAAGACCTCGGCGACCTTCACCTGGTCCGGCACCCAGTCCGGGGGCGGCGACCGGACCGGGGCCTTCGTGGGCCTGGCCGGCAAGTGCCTGGACGTGGCGGGCGGTTCGAGTGCCGACGGCACGGCGGTGCAGCTCTACGACTGCAACGGCAGCACCGCCCAGCAGTGGACCGTGCGGGCCGACGGGTCGGTCCGGGCGCTCGGCACGTGCCTGGACGTGGCCTCGGGTTCGACGGCGGACGGCGCCAAGGTCCAGTTGTACGGCTGCAACGGAACCGGTGCCCAACGGTGGTCGTACGACGCGGCCACGGGTGATGTGGTGAACACGGCGGCCGGCAAGTGCCTCGACGTCACCGACAACTCGCCGGCGAACGGGGCCCGGGCCCAGATCTGGTCGTGCACCGGGGCCGCCAACCAGAAGTGGGCACTGCGTTAGGCGGGACATTGCGACACACGGGGGCCGTGGCGGCGGGGGTCGTCGGCGGGGTGCTGCTGCTGAGCGGCTGCGGGGCCGTCGACCTGCCGCTCGTGGGGGTGCGGGCCGCGCCGGACGGGACGCCGTACGCGGTGTTCCGTCCGTGCGGCGACGACGGCTACCGGAACCCGTACCTGGACGGGCGGCCGCACGGCGGCGCCGGCGGGCCCGTCATCACCGGCTGGGACGCGGAGAAGGAGGGACTGCGCGGCGCCGCCGACTTCCCTCTCTTCGCCCCGCCCGCCGGCTGGGCCGCCCGGCACCGGGGTCCGCGCCGGCCGCTGCCCCGGCACCACTACGTCCTCGGGTTCGGGCAGTAAAGCGGCGGCGACTCCCACAACGGGACGGTCGAGTTCACCACCGAACAGCTCGCCCGGCTGAGGCCGGGGCAGGTGTGGGCGGACGGACGGGTGCTGAGCGGGCGCGCGTTCGAGCGGCTCGCGGCGGACTCGTGCTGAGCGGTGCCGGTGTGCCGTGCTGCGGATCGGGCAGGAGCGGACCATGGTGGAGGACATGACCACACCGCAGGATCTTTTCCTCGTCAGCCTGGACGTCCCCGGGGAGCACCCCGTCGAACAGGGCGATCTGTCGCTGGCGCTCGCCGGGGCCGAGCTGATCGACCTGCTCGGCGCGCGGGCGCTCACCCTGGAGGGCGAGCGCGTCGTCCCGGGGCCGGTGCTGACCACGGGTGACCGGATGCTGGACGAGGCGGGGGCCCGGCTCCGGCGCGAGGAGCCGTACGAGACGGTCGCGGACTGGCTGTGGCGGCGCGGCGAGGGGCTGGCCGTGGCCTACCACGACGTCCTGGAGGCGGCGGGGCAGCTCGCCGGGGAGCGGCGCCACCACTGGCTGCCCCGGCGGAGCGGCAGGGCCGCGTCCCCGGCCGACACCGCCGTGCGGCGCCACGCCACCGACCGCTGGGAGTCCCGCGACCCGGTGCTCACCGGGCTCGCGGCCACCCTCGGCATCGGCGCCGACCGCCCCGCCGGGGACGGGCCCGAGGACGAGGCGGTCGTCACCGTGCTGATCGCGGTCGGCGACGCGGTCACCGAACTGGGGGCGGTGCGCGAACGCCGCCGCATCGAGACGGTGGCGTTCGACAACATCTGGCGGGCGCCGTGAGCGACCGGCGGGACTATTCCGCCGGTTCCACGCCCGCCCGGAGGAGGCCGTAGGTGTAGGCGTCCTCCAGGGCCTGCCAGGACGCGGCGATGACGTTCTCCGCCACGCCGACCGTGGCCCACTCGCCGGAGCCGTCGGAGGTGGAGATCAGTACGCGGGTGGTGGAGGAGGTGCCGTGCTTGCCCTCCAGGATGCGGACCTTGTAGTCGACCAGCTCCAGCTTGGCGAGCTGCGGGTAGATCCGCTCCAGCGCCACCCTCAGGGCCCGGTCGAGGGCGTTGACCGGGCCGTTGCCCTCGGCGGTGGCGACGATCCGCTCGCTCTTGGCCCACAGCTTGACCGTGGCCTCGTTGGCGTGGGTGCCGTCGGGGCGGTCCTCCACGATGGCCCGCCAGGACTCCACGTCGAAGTACTTCAGCGGCCGGCCCTCCACCTCGGCGCGCAGCAGCAGTTCGAAGGAGGCGTCGGCGGCCTCGTAGGTGTAGCCCTTGAGTTCGCGTTCCTTCACGCGCTCGACCACGCGGCCGACCAGCTCCCGGTCGCCGCCGAGGTCGATG
The DNA here is from genome assembly GCF_055569255.1 of Streptomyces sp. NPDC029296. NCBI lineage: Bacteria > Bacillati > Actinomycetota > Actinomycetes > Kitasatosporales > Streptomycetaceae > Streptomyces > Streptomyces sp. NPDC029296. The sequence continues at coordinate 20,471 of NZ_JBVHXT010000028.1, read as the reverse complement.
CCGAGTTCCTTGCCCTTCAGCTCGATGGAGGCGCGGCCCGCCATGTCGGAGACCAGCATGCGCATGGTGTTGCCGACCAGCTCGGGGTCGATGTGCTGGTACAGGTCGGGGTCGACCTTGATGGCGGAGGCGTGCAGCCCGGCCTTGTGCGCGAACGCCGACACTCCCACGTACGGCTGATGCGTGGACGGGGTGAGGTTGACGACCTCGGCGATGGCGTGGGAGGTGCGGGTGGTCTCGCGCAGCCTGCCCTCGGGCAGCACCTTCTTGCCGTACTTCAGCTCCAGGGCGGCGACCACCGGGAACAGGTTGGCGTTGCCGACGCGTTCGCCGTAGCCGTTGGCCGTGCACTGCACGTGCGTGGCGCCCCCGTCCACGGCGGCCAGGGTGTTGGCGACCGCGCAGCCGGTGTCGTCCTGGGCGTGGATGCCGAGCCGGGCGCCGGTGTCGGCGAGGACGGTGGAGACGACCGCGTGCACCTGGGCGGGCAGCATGCCGCCGTTGGTGTCGCACAGGACGACGACGTCCGCACCCGCCTCGGCGGCGGTGCGGACGACGGCCTTGGCGTAGTCGGGGTTGGCGCGGTAGCCGTCGAAGAAGTGCTCGCAGTCCACGAAGACCCGGCGGCCCCGGCCCACCAGGTACGACACGGTGTCGCGGACCATCTCCAGGTTCTCGTCCAGGGTGGTGCGCAGCGCCAGCTCCACGTGCCGGTCGTGCGACTTGGCGACCAGCGTGATCACCGGGGCGCCGGACTCCAGCAGCGCGTTCACCTGCGGGTCCTCGGCGGCCGTGGTGCCGGCGCGGCGGGTGGCGCCGAAGGCGACCAGCTGGGCGTGGCGGAAGTCGATCTCCTGGCGGGCACGGGCGAAGAACTCGGTGTCCCGGGGGTTCGCACCGGGCCAGCCGCCCTCGATGAAGCCGACGCCGAAGTCGTCCAGGTGCCGGGCGATGGCCAGCTTGTCCGCGACGGTGAGGTTGATCCCCTCGCGCTGCGCCCCGTCGCGCAGCGTGGTGTCGAAGACGTGGAACGAGTCGTCGAGCTCGCTGGTTGCCGTCTCGGTCATGGTCTCAAGGCTCCTGTTGTGGATCTTCGGTCTTACCGGAATGACCGGCTCCACCATCCCCCCAATCCTCCCGCGCGCTCCGCTTCCGGCTGAAGGTGGGCCGGAAAACGAAAAAACCCCTCGCGGGTGCGAGAGGTCTGCGCGCGGGTCGAGGACGACGGTGGCCACCCGCACCTGGTCGTACGAGGTGGTCACTGCGGACCGGCGCGCCTGCTGCCAATAATCATGGCGAACGAGAGCACGGGGGAAGTCTGGCACAGCCCCGCCCCCGGCTCACCGCCCGTCTCAGGATGCGGTCGTCAGACTGGACTCCCCGTCGCCCGCCCCGGTTCCCTCGGCGGCCTTCACCCGGGCCAGGTCCAGGTCCTTCGTCTCGCGCATGGTGACGTACACGATCAGGGAGACGGCGGCGCAGGCGGCCACGTACCAGTAGAAGCCGGACTCGATGCCGCCCTTCTTGAACCACAGGGCGACGTACTCGGCGGTGCCGCCGAAGAGGGCGTTGGCGATGGCGTACGGCAGGGCCACGCCGAGCGCGCGGATGCCGGTCGGGAACAGCTCGGCCTTCACACAGGCGTTGATCGAGGTGTAGCCGGTGATCACGACCAGCGCGAGCAGGGCGAGGCCGAGGGCGGGCCAGTAGCCGTCCACGTGCCTGAGCAGCGTCATGATCGGCACGGTGAGGAAGGTGGAGCCGACGGCGAAGGTGATCAGCAGCGGGCGGCGGCCGATGCGGTCGGACAGGGCGCCGGCGAGCGGCTGGAGGCAGGCGAAGACGATCAGCGCGGTGAAGGAGACCAGGGTCGCGGTCTGCTTCGACAGGCCCGCCGAGTTGGACAGGTACTTGGTCAGATAGGTGGTGTACGTGTAGTACGCCACCGTGCCGCCCATGGTGAGGGCGATGACCAGGAACGCCTCCCGCTTGTGCTGCCACAGGGCGCGCAGGGTGCCGCGCTCGGCGCTGTGCGAGGTGTCCTCCGCGTACACCTCGGTCTCCAGCATGCTGCGGCGCAGGTAGAAGATGACGGCCGCGCCGAGCGCGCCCACGATGAACGGGATGCGCCAGCCGTAGCTGTGCAGGGCGTCGTCGGACATGGTCCGCTGCAGGATGATCTGGAGGCCGAGGCCCGCGATCTGGCCGGCGGTCATGGAGACGTACTGGAAGCTGGAGGCGAAGCCGCGCCGGGCGGGGTCCGACGCCTCGGTGAGATAGGTGGCGCTGGCCGCGTACTCGCCGCCCACGGACAGGCCCTGGAGCAGCCGGGCGACGAGCAGGACGAGCGCGCCGCCGTAGCCGGCGACGCCGTAGGTGGGGGCCACGGCGATGAGGACCGCCGAGGCCGACATGAGGGTGACGGTCAGGGTGAGCGCCGCCTTGCGCCCCTTGCGGTCGCCGACCCTGCCCAGCAGCCAGCCGCCCACCGGGCGCATGAAGAAGCCGACGGCGAAGATGCCGGCGGTGTTCATCAGCTGTGCGGTGGGGTTGCCGCTCGGGAAGAACGCGCCGGCGAAATAGGTGGCGAAGCTCGCGTACACGAACCAGTCGAACCACTCGACCATGTTCCCCGCCGAGCCGACCCAGATCTTCTTCCAGTGTTGACGTCCCATGGGCCGGTACATGCCCCGAGCGGGAGTGAACGATTCCTGAGCAGCGCCCCCGAAGGGGCGCGGGGCCGTATCGATATGCGGCTCCGCCGCGTGAGCGCGAGCGACCACGACGGCGCCGCGGCTAAACGACTGCCAACGCGTCCTCGAAGAACTCCCGCACATGCAGAAGCACTCGCTCACGATCGGTACCGCGCAACCCGATGGCCACATGGATCGAGAACCCGTCGAGCAGCGCACGCGTCCGCGTGGCGAAGCGGTCCGCGTCCACCCCCCGGAACTCCCCCCGCGACACCCCCTCGGCGATCAGCGCGACCAGGTCGCGGTGCCAGGCGCCCTCGATCGCGGCCTGCCGCTCGCGCGCGGCCCCGTCGGCGTTCTGCGAGCGGTTCCAGACCTCCAGCCACAGCGTCCAGTGCGGGTCCCGGTGGCCTTCGGGGACGTACAGGTCGACGTACGCCTCCAGCCGCTCCCGGGCGGTCCCGGGACCGGCGAGCAGCCGGGCCCGCCGAGCGCCGAGCCGGCCCTCGCTCCACTCCAGGGTCTGGAGCAGCAGCTCGTCCTTGGAGTGGAAGTAGTACAGCAGATGGCCGCTGCTCATGCCGACCTCGCGGCCGAGCCCCGCCATGGTGAGCTTCTCCAGACCGCGCTCGGCGATCATGCCCATGGCGGCGGCGAGGACCTCCTCGCGCGGCGGCGCGTTCCTGCGCGCCCGGCCCGCACCGGCCATCTGCTGCTCCTGTGTGTGTCAGACCTTCGGCTGCTGCTGGGTGATGCAGTGGATGCCACCGCCACCGGAGAAGATCGTACGGGCGTCCACCAGGGTCACCGTCCGCTCCGGGAACAGGCGGCGGAAGATCCCGGCGGCGGTCTCGTCGCGCGGGTCGTCGAAGCCGCACAGGACCAGGCCGCCGTTGCAGATGTAGTGGTTGATGTAGGAGTAGTCGGCCCAGTGGCCGTCGGCCTCCAGGACGGTCGGCGCGGGCACCTCGACCACCTCCAGGGCGCGGCCCCGGGCGTCGGTCGCCGACCTCAGCAGGCCGATGACCTCCTTGGTGACCTCGTGGTCGGGGTGGGCGGGGTCGGGCTGGTGGTGGGCGACGACGACGCCGGGGCGGGCGAAGGCGGCGACGATGTCGACGTGGCCGAGGGTGCCGAAGCCGTGCGGGGGGTAGTCGCCGGTCAGGCCGCGCGGCAGCCAGATCGCCTTGCTCGTGCCGAGGTGGGCGTGGATCTCCGCCTCGACCTCCGCCCTGGACCAGTGCGGGTTGCGCTCGGGGCCGAGCTGCACGGTCTCGGTGAGCAGGACGGTGCCCTCGCCGTCGACGTGGATCGCGCCGCCCTCGTTGACCAGCTTCGAGGCGTACGTCTTCGCGTCCGTGAGGCCGGCGACGTACGCGCCGACCTTGGAGTCGTGCTCCCAGCGGGCCCAGTGCTGGGCGCCCCAGCCGTTGAAGGTCCAGTCGACGGCTGCCAGCCGGCCCTTGCCGTCGGTGAGGAAGGTGGGGCCGATGTCCCGCATCCAGGCGTCGTCCAGCTCCCGTTCGACGGTGTCGATCCCGGGGCCTAGCAGGGTCCGGGCCTCGGCGGACTGGCCGGGACCGCAGACGACCGTCACCGGTTCGAAGCGTCGGATCGCGCGGGCGACGGACGCCCAGGCGGCGCGGGCGGCGGCCAGGTCGGCCGGGTCGTCGAAGGTGGGGTTGGGGCCCGGCCACGCCATCCAGGTGCGCTCGTGCGGGGCCCACTCGGCGGGCATGCGGAAGCCGTCGGCGGCGGGGGTGGTCATGCGCGGAGTCCTTAGAGGAAGTAGAGGCGGTTCAGGGAGACGGAGTCGGCCGGTGCCGAGCGCAGCGGGTCGCCGTCGAGGGTGACCAGGCCGGTGCGCCGGTCCACGTCCACCGCGCCGATGCGGGCGTTCAGGCGAAGGTCGGCGGGGCCGATGCCGCGGGTGCCGCGCACGGCGACCCGGCGCCGGCGGGTGGGCAGCGTGTCGTTCCCCTGGTCGACGGCGGCCTGCGCGACGAACGCCACGGAGAGGTCCGCGGCCGTGGCGCCGTACGCCCCGAACTGCGGTCCGAGGACGAGGGGTTCGCAGGTGTCGGTGGCCGCGTTGGGGTCGCCGACCACGCCGTACGCCGGGAAGCCGGCCTTCAGTACGAGCTGCGGCTTGGCGCCGAAGTACTCCGGGCGCCACAGCACGAGGTCGGCGAGCTTGCCGACCTCGATCGAGCCGACCTCGTGCGACAGTCCGTGCGCGATGGCCGGGTTGATCGTGAGCTTGGCCATGTAGCGCAGCACGCGGGCGTTGTCGTCGCCCTCGCCGTCGCCCTCCAGCGGGCCCAGCTCGGCCTTCATCTTGCCGGCCATGGCGAAGGTGCGGCGGACGGTCTCCCCGGCCCGGCCCATGCCCTGGGCGTCGGAGGAGGTGATGCCGATCGCGCCCAGGTCGTGCAGCACGTCCTCGGCGCCCATGGTGCCGGCCCGGATGCGGTCGCGGGCCATGGCGGCGTCGCCGGGCAGGTCGGGCTTGAGGTCGTGGACGGAGACGATCATGCCGTAGTGCTCGGCGACGGCGTCCCGGCCGAAGGGCAGGGTGGGGTTGGTGGAGGAGCCGATGACGTTCGGGACACCGGCCATCTTCAGCACGTTGGGCACGTGTCCGCCGCCGCAGCCCTCGATGTGGAAGGCGTGGATCGTGCGGCCCTCCAGCACCTTCAGGGTGTCCTCGACCGACAGGCACTCGTTCAGGCCGTCGCTGTGCAGGGCCACCTGGACGTCGTGCTCTTCGGCGACCCGGAGCGCGGTGTCCAGCGCCCGGGTGTGGGCGCCCATGTCCTCGTGCACCTTGAAGCCGCTCGCCCCGCCCTCGGCCAGGGCCTCGATCAGCGGTGCCGGATGGGAGGACGAACCCCGGCCGAGGAAGCCGATGTTGACCGGCCAGGCGTCGAAGGCGTTGAAGGCGTGGCGCAGCGCCCAGGGCGAGTTGACGCCGACGCCCCAGACCGGGCCGAACTCCTGCCCGATGATGGTGGTCACCCCGGAGGCGAGGGACGCCTCCATGATGCGCGGCGACAGCAGGTGCACATGGGTGTCGACGGCGCCGGCGGTGGCGATCAGGCCCTCGCCGGACACGATGGAGGTGCCGGTGCCGACGACGACGTCCACGCCGTCCAGGGTGTCCGGGTTGCCGGCCCGGCCGATGGCCGCGATGCGTCCCTCGCGGATGCCGATGGACACCTTGCGGATGCCCTGCACCGCGTCGATGACCACGACGTTGCTGATCACGACGTCGCAGGTGTCGCGGACGGCGGCGGCCTTCAGGTGCAGTCCGTCGCGGGCGGTCTTGCCGAAGCCGGCCAGGAACTCGTCGCCGTACCGCTGGGAATCGGACTCGACGCGGATCGTCAGCCCGGAGTCGCCGAGGCGGACCCGGTCGCCGGCGCGCGGGCCGTGGGTGGCCGCGTAGGCGTGCGGGTCGATGTGGATCGACCGGCTCACCTCTCGTCCCTTCGAGCGGCTCATCGCTCCTCGTCTCCTTCCGGGGTCACTCCCAGATAGCCACAGGCGGCGGCCCTGCGCAGGGCCTCTTCCCGCGCGCCGGGCGCGTCCAGCGGCCCGTCGACCAGGCCGGCGAAGCCGATCGCGATCCGCTCGCCGCCGATCGGCACGAGCGCGACCTCCTCGCTCTCGCCGGGCCCGAAGCGGACCGAGGAGCCGGCGGGCACGGCGAGCCGCATGCCGTAGGCGGCGCGGCGGTCGAAGTCGAGGCGCGGGTTGGCCTCGAAGAAGTGGAAGTGGGAGGTGACGGAGACCGGCACGCCGGCGGTGTTGGTGACGCGCAGCCGGACGGCGGGCCCGGGGTCGGCGTGCTCGGGACCGGGCAGCAGCGCGCCGGGAGCGTCCTCGCCCAGGCCCCCGCCGATGGGGTCGGAGACGACCGCGAGCCGGGAGCCGTCGTCGAAGACGGCCTCGACCATCACCTCGGTGACGACGTCGGCGACGCCCGGCAGCACGTCCTCGGGGCCGAGCACCGAGCGGGCGGCCTCGATGGCCTCGGCGAGCCGCCTGCCGTCGCGGGCCGCCTCGCAAACGGTGTCCGCGATCAGCGCGGTGGCCTCCGGCACGTTCAGCCTCAGGCCGCGCGCCCGGCGGGCCCGGGCCAGCTCCGCGGCACCGAAGAGCAGCAGCCGGTCACGTTCCGTGGGGGTCAGTCTCACGACGCGGCACCTCCTTGTCCTCCACGTCTTGCAGACATTAGAGCATCACTCTAATCAGAGAATCCATGGAGAGATGGCATTGGATGGCGATCTGTCCCATGTCACATCGAGCGTCGCTCTAACGCGGTCGCACGTCCGCGCGCACGGCGAAGGGGCGCGGGGAGCCGCGCGATCGTTCCCGACGACCGGCAGCCGCCCCACGCCCCTGTGCGGACGTGCGAGCCGCGAGGTTAACCGACCTGGTGACGCCATCCGTGCTTGTCCTCCATCAGGCCGCGCTGGATGCCCAGCAGGGCTTCCCGCAGCCGCATGGTGACCGGCCCGGGCGTACCGTCGCCGTGGGACCACGCGTCCGTCTTGGTCTTGACGTGGCCGATGGGCGTGACCACCGCGGCGGTGCCGCAGGCGAAGACCTCGGTCAGCGCGCCGGACGCCGCGTCCTCGCGCCACCGCTGGAGGGTGATCGTGCCCTCCTCGGCCTGGTAGCCGAGGTCGCGGGCGACCTGGAGGAGGGAGTCGCGGGTGATGCCCTCCAGGATGGAGCCGGTGAGCGAGGGGGTGACGATCCGGTCGCCGTAGACGAACGCCACGTTCATGCTGCCGGACTCCTCGACCTTGGTGCGGGTGACCGCGTCGAGGTAGACGACCTGGTCGCAGCCGTGCGCGGCGGCCTCGGCCTGCGGCAGCAGGGACGCCGCGTAGTTGCCGCCGGTCTTGGCGTCGCCCGTGCCGCCCGGGACCGCGCGGACGTGGTCCTCGGCGACCCAGATGGTGACCGGCTTCACGCCACCGGCGAAGTAGGCGCCGGACGGGGAGGCGATCAGCATGAACAGGTACTCGTTGGCCGGGTGGACGCCGAGCGCGGCCTCCGTGGCGAACATGAACGGCCGCAGGTACAGGGAGGCCTCTCCGCCGTGCGGGGGGACCCAGTCCGCGTCCTGCGTGAGCAGCGCGTCCAGCGCGCCGATGAACAGCTCCTCGGGCAGCTCGGCCATGGCCATGCGGCGGGCGGAGTTGCGGAACCGGCGGGCGCTGGCCTCCGGGCGGAACACCGCGACCGAACCGTCGGGCTGGCGGAACGCCTTCAGGCCCTCGAAGATCTCCTGGCCGTAGTGCAGGACGTGCGTGGAGGGGTCGATGGAGATCGGGCCGTACGGGACGAGCTGGGCGTCGTGCCAGCCGCGGCCCTCGGTCCACTTGATCGTCACCATGTGGTCGGTGAAGTGGCGTCCGAAGCCGGGGTTGGCCAGAATCGCCTCGCGCTCCGCGGCGGCGAGTGGGCTGGCGGACGGCTTGAGCTCGATCGTGGGCGTCGTCATCAGTGGTTGTCCTTCACCGGTTGTAGTGACGGGCCGCGCTCACGCCTGCACTCTCGGTCGTCGGTGCTAGGACGTCCGAGCAATCCCTCATATCGCGGCTCCGTGTTCGATTATCGCGCGGGGCCCGCGGCAGAAGGGAACGGGGGTGAAGCGGTCCCGGGGTTGATGGTGACACCCGGCGGGACACGTCAGAAGCCGCCGGGTGCGGTGGCGACCCGGCGGCTTGGGTGTAGCGCGGCGGGTCAGCCGGCTACGCGTACGGCGAGCGCGTCGCCGATCTCGGAGGTGGAACGGGCCGGCCGGCCGGCGCGCTCGGTGAGGTCGGCGGCGACCGCGGTGTCGATGCGGTCGGCCTCCGACTCGTAGCCCAGGTGGCGCAGCAGGAGGGCGACGGACAGGACGGTGGCCGTGGGATCGGCCTTGCCCTGGCCGGCGATGTCCGGGGCCGAGCCGTGCACCGGCTCGAACATGGACGGGAACTCGCGGCTGGGGTTGATGTTGCCGGAGGCGGCCACGCCGATGCCGCCGGAGACGGCCGCGGCGAGGTCGGTGATGATGTCGCCGAAGAGGTTGTCGGTGACGATGACGTCGAAGCGGCCGGGGTCGGTGACGAGGTAGATCGTCGCCGCGTCGACGTGGATGTAGTCGGTGGTGACCTCGGGGTACTCCGCGGCCACCCGGTGGAAGACGTTCGTCCACAGGTGCCCGGCGAAGGTCAGCACGTTGTTCTTGTGGACCAGCGTGAGCTTCTTGCGCGGGCGGGCCTGGGCGCGCTCGAAGGCGTCGCGGACGACGCGCTCGACGCCGTAGGCCGTGTTGACGGACACCTCGGTGGCGACCTCGTGCGGGGTGCCCTTGCGGATGGTGCCGCCGTTGCCCGTGTACGGGCCCTCGGTGCCCTCGCGGACGACGACGAAGTCGATCTCCGGCTGGCCGGCCAGCGGGGTGGCGACACCGGGGAGCAGCTTGGACGGGCGCAGGTTGACGTGGTGGTCGAAGGCGAAGCGGAGCTTCAGCAGGAAGCCGCGCTCCAGGACGCCGGACGGCACGGACGGGTCGCCGATCGCGCCGAGCAGGATGGCGTCGTGGCCCCCCAGCTGCTCCAGGTCCGCGTCGGTGAGGGTCTCACCGGTGGCGTGGTAGCGCTGGGCACCGAAGTCGTACTCCTTGGTCTCCAGCTTCACATCCTGCGGCAGGACGGCGGAGAGGACCTTCAGACCCTCGGCCACGACCTCCTGGCCGATGCCGTCACCGGGGATCACTGCGAGATTGATGCTGCGAGACATGTCGGCACCCTACTCCTCGTCCCAGGTGATGACACACGATGTCCGCCATGCGGACAGTCGGGCGGGTGGCGGAGTGCCCGCCCGGCCATGGCTCAGTGGCCGGTCTGGCCGCCGTTGTCCCGGCGGTCGAGGGCGCGCTGGAGGGCGGCGGCGGCGTTCTTGCGGTCGGACTCGCTCGTGCGGGACTCGTGGCGGACTCGGCGGCGGACGGTCGTCTCGGCCATGGCAATCGACTCCTTCGGCATGCGTGGAGCACGGCTGTGAGGGGGGTGTGCGAGTCGCCGGAAGGGGCGGGGAGCGCTTGGCCGCAGGGGTTGCCTGCGCGGGCCGGCTCACGACCGCCATTCGCTGGATGGAGCGAGACGTTCGGCTTCTTTCACGTTAAGGGAGCGGCCCGCGCCTGTCTGCACAATTACTCGGACTTCCTACTATCTGAGACGACGACGCCGCTGAGCTGCGCTTTTACCGCGCAGCCCGACGCGCCGTCAGGTGATGTCGCCGTCCCGCCAGTCGAAGACCAGTTCCCCGGACGGGTCGGGCGGGCCGGCGAGAGCGGGCCACAGGTACACCCCGCCCTCCTCGTCCGGCAGCCGGACGACGCCGTCGGGCGAGAGGGCGTGCACCTGTCCGGGCCAGCGCCGCCAGCCCCGGGCGGCGTACAGCAGGGCGCCCTCGTCGCTCGCCGACAGCGCGCCGAGGTCGTAGGCCCGGTCGAGCACCCGCTCCAGCGCGCCCATCACCCGCCCGCCGAGCCCGGTCCGCCGTACGTCGGCCCGGACGGCGACGGCTTCGACGTATCCGGTGCGCAGCCACCGTCCCCGGTGCCGCAGCCGGCGCATCACGAGGGCCCCGTGTGCGGCGAGACCGCCGTCGTCCCGGATCAGCACGTGCGTCCCGCCGAGCCCGTGGTCCCAGTCCTCGTCCGAGAAGTCCCCGTCGAAGGCGCGGTCCAGCAGGGCCCGTACCTCCCGCAGTTCGGCGGGGTCGAGACCGGCGGTGTGGGCGAGGCGCGGTCGAGGAGTCATGGCGGCAGTATCGCCCGCCGGACATGGCGACGGCCCGGCAGGCCCGCTGCGGTGAGCGGGCCTGCCGGGCCGGGATCGCGGGGGCGGTCAGCCCATGTGCGGGTAGGTGTAGTCGGTCGGCGGGACCAGAGTCTCCTTGATGGCGCGGGTCAGGGTCCAGCGCAGGAGGTTCTGCGGGGCGCCGGCCTTGTCGTTGGTGCCGGAGGCCCGGCCGCCGCCGAAGGGCTGCTGGCCGACGACGGCGCCGGTCGACTTGTCGTTGATGTAGAAGTTGCCCGCGGCGAAGCGGAGCTTCTCCATCGTGTACGCCGCCGCCGCGCGGTCGTTCGCGATGACCGAGCCGGTGAGGGCGTAGTCCGACACCGACTCCATCTGGGTCAGCATCTCGTCGTACTGGTCGTCCTCGTAGACGTACACCGCGAGGATCGGGCCGAAGTACTCGGTGGTGAAGACCTCGTTCTCCGGGTCGGTGCACTCGATGACGGTCGGGCGGACGAAGTAGCCCACCGAGTCGTCGTAGGAGCCGCCGGCCACGATGGTGCAGGAGGGGTCGGCCTTGGCGCGGTCGATGGCGGCCTTGTTCTTGGCGAACGAGCGGTCGTCGATGACGGCGCCGAGGAAGTTCGACAGGTCGGTGACGTCACCCATGGTGAGGTAGTCGACCTCGGCCGCGAACTCCTCCTTGAAGCCCGAGTTCCAGATGGAGGCCGGGATGTAGGCGCGGGAGGTGGCGCTGCACTTCTGGCCCTGGTACTCGAAGGCACCCCGGGTCAGGGCGGTCTTCAGGATCGCGCGGTCGGCCGACGGGTGGGCGACCAGGAAGTCCTTGCCGCCGGTCTCGCCGACCAGACGCGGGTAGGAGCGGTACTTCTCGATGTTGTTGCCGACCGTCTTCCACAGGTACTGGAAGGTCTTGGTCGAGCCGGTGAAGTGGATGCCCGCGAGATCCCGGTGCTCCAGGGCGACCTCGGAGACCGCGATGCCGTCGCCGGTGACGAGGTTGATGACGCCCTTGGGCAGGCCCGCCTCCTCCAGCAGCTCCATGAGCAGCACGGCGGCGTGGGTCTGGGTCGGGGACGGCTTCCAGACCACCACGTTGCCCATCAGGGCGGGGGCGGTGGGCAGGTTCGCCGCGATCGCCGAGAAGTTGAACGGCGTGATCGCGTAGACGAAGCCCTCCAGCGGGCGGTGGTCCAGGCGGTTCCACACGCCCGGGGAGTTCGCCGGGGGCTGCTCGGCCAGGATCTGGCGGGCGTAGTGGACGTTGAAGCGCCAGAAGTCGACCAGCTCACAGGGGCTGTCGATCTCGGCCTGCTGGGCGGTCTTGGACTGGCCCAGCATGGTGGACGCGGCGATCGTCTCGCGCCACGGGCCGGCCAGCAGCTCGGCGGCGCGCAGGATGATCGCGGCGCGGTCGTCGAAGGACATCGCGCGCCAGGCCGGGGCGGCGGCCAGGGCCGCGTCGATGGCGTCCTGCGCGTCCTGCCGGGTGGCGTGCCGGCCGGTGCCGAGGACGGCCTTGTGGTTGTGCGGCTGCACGACCTCGAACGGCTCGCCGCCGCCCAGCCGCTTCTCGCCGCCGATGGTCATCGGCAGGTCGATCGGGTTCTCGGCCAGCTCCTTGAGCTTGGCCTCCAGCCGGGCGCGCTCGGGCGAACCGGGGGCGTAGCCGTGCACCGGCTCGTTGACGGGGGTGGGGACCTGGGTCACAGCGTCCATGAGATCCGTAACTCCTTGTACGTGAGCGGGTGGTGTGGCTCAGCCCTTGCTGACCATGGAACGGAGGAAGAACCGCAGGTTGGCGGGCTTCTCCGCCAAGCGGCGCATGAAGTAGCCGTACCAGTCGGTGCCGTAGGCGGTGTAGACGCGCATGCGGTGGCCCTCGGCGGCCAGCCTCAGGTGCTCCTCGCTCCGGATGCCGTACAGCATCTGGAACTCGTACTCGTCGAGCTTACGGCCGGCCTGGTGGGCCAGCTCCTGGGCGATGGCGATCAGGCGGGGGTCGTGGGACCCGATCATCGGGTAGCCCTCGCCCTCCATCAGGATCCGCAGGACGCGCACGTAGGCCTTGTCGATCTCGTGCTTCTGCTGGTAGGCGACCTCGGCGGGCTCCTTGTAGGCACCCTTGACCAGGCGCACCCGGCTGCCGGCCGCGGCGAGGCGGCGGGCGTCGGCCTCGGTGCGGAACAGGTAGGCCTGGATGACGCAGCCCGTCTGCGGGAAGTCCTTCCGCAGCTCCTCGTGGATGGCGAACATCGAGTCGAGGGTGGTGTGGTCCTCGGCGTCCAGGGTGACCGTCGTCCCGATGGCGGCGGCGGCCTCGACGACCGGGCGGACGTTGGCGAGGGCCAGCTCGTGTCCGCCCTCCAGCGCTTGGCCGAACATCGACAGCTTGACCGACATCTCGACCTTCTCGCCCAGCTCCAGGCCCTTGAGGCGGTCGATCAGCTCCAGGTAGGCGTCCCGGGCGGCGGTGGCCTGCTCCGGGGTGGTGATGTCCTCGCCGACGACGTCCATCGTCAGCTCCAGTCCCTTGGCCGTCAGGTCCTCGATGATCGGGACGATGTCGGCCACGGCCTCGCCGGGTATGAAGCGGTCGACGACCTGCTTGGTCACCGGGGCCGCCGAGATCAGGCGTCGCATCCGGTCGCTGCGCGACGCGGCGAGAATCACGGGACCCAGCACGGGGCACCTCCACAGACAAGCACCAAAGGGGCCGTCACCCGACGATTCGGGTACGGCACGGAGAACCACCGTGAAACCTATGGATCGCTCCGATCCTGGGCCATCGACAGCTGTCACGCATCCGTGCCCGGGATCTCAGACAGATGTATGAACGTGGCCGGGAAATGGGGGAGAATGCCCGGGTGGCGGCTGAATTCAAGGCGGATTACCAGGAGCTGGTGGACGAGATCTCCGAGCTGCTGGGGGTGCCCGCGACCCTGGAGAACCGCGACTTCGAGCTGATCGCCTTCGGGGCCTACGACAGCGAGGACGAGCTGGACCCGTCCGCGCTGGACCCGGTGCGCACCCGCTCGATCCTGACCCGGCGCTCCACGGCCACCGTCCGGGCCTGGTTCGAGGGGTTCGGCATCACCCGGGCGACCGCGCCGGTGCGCATCCCGCCCAGTCCGGAGGCCGGTGTCTACCGGGGCCGGATCTGCCTGCCCGTGCGCCACCGCGGCGTCGTCCTCGGCTACGTCTGGCTGCTGGACGGCGACCCGGGGCCGACGGACGCCCAGCTCATCGCGGCCATGGGGGTGGCGGACCGGATCGGCGCGCTGCTCGCGGACGAGGCGGAGGCCGGGGCCGGGCTGAGCCGGGAGCTGCGCGCGGTGCTCACCGCGGACCGGGGCTGGCAGCGGGACATGGCGGTGGCCGAACTGCGCACCGCGCTCGGCCCCCGCGCCGACGGCCCGCACACGCTGGTCTGCGTGGCGCCCTGGCCGTCGGCCGACCCGGACGACGTCCCCGCCCCGCGCACGGTCCCGCACGCCACGGCCCTGTGCACGCTGCCGTGGGGGGCGGCCGGCCTGAGCCTCGCGGTCCTGGTACGGCTGCGCAGCGTGGACACGACGGCCCCCGCGACGGCCGCGGCCACCCGGCTGCTGAAGGAGGCCGAGGAGTCGCGGGGGGCGCGCACGCGCGGGGCCGGGGCGCGGACCGCGGCGGCGGTGGCGGCGCGGCCCGGCGCGGCGGCCGGGCCGGCCGCCCGGGCCACCGGGTGCGCCGCCGGCATCGGGGAGCCGGGCACCGGCCTCGCCGAGCTGGGCACCAGCTGGCAGCAGGCCCTCGACGCCGCGCGCGCCGCGCTGGCCGAGCCGCGGCTCGGGCCGGTGGCCCGGTGGGCGCGGATCGGGGCGTACCGGCTGCTGACCGCGCTGCCGCCGGAGACCGCGCACGACAGGGTGGTCGGCTCGCTCCTCTCCCCCGCCCACGGGGAGCTGGCCCGCACGGCGGAGGTCTACCTCGACTGCGCGGGGCAGGCCGGCCGTACGGCGTCGGAGCTGGGCATCCACCGCCAGACGCTGTACTACCGGCTGTCCCGGGTGGAGCAGCTGACCGGCCTGGACCTGGACGACGGCGAGGACCGGCTGCTGCTGCACATGGCGTTGAAGCGGGCACGGTTGTGAGCCTGGCCCGGCTCATGCGGTGGGTGCCGTGCCGGTGAGCGCGGCGAGGGCGCGGGGGAGGGTGTCGGCGCCGGCGGGGCGGGCGGCGATGTGGCCGTCGGGGCGGACGAGCAGCGCTCCGTGCGGGCCGAGACCGAGGGTGTCGGCGTGCCCGGCGGGCAGGGGCGCGACGCGCAGGGGCCAGGGGCCGGGAGGCGGTGGCCAGTGGGCGGGGTCCGCGGTGAACAGGGTGAACCACTCGCCGCAGACGTCGAGCGTGGAGCGGCCGGGACCGAGCCAGAGGTGGGGCATGCGACGACCCGGGCCGGCGGTGGGGACGTAGTCCGGGCCGGTGTCCTCGGGGACGGCCGCGCTGTCCGCCAGGACGGCGGTGGAGCGGTAGGTGACGCCGAGTACGAGGCCCAGTTGGGCGAAGTACCGATCGGTCCAGGGGACTTCGGCCGGAGCCGATGCCGTCGTGCCGGTGCGGAGCTGTTCCCGGCGCCGGTCCAGCACCCGGGCCGCCAGCCTCGTGTTCGACACCGCCTGGCTCAGGGTCGTGCGGGCGACGGGCCGGCGTTCCGCCTCGTAGCTGTCCAGCAGGGCCGGGGCCGCCCACCCCCGGAGCACACCCGCCACTTTCCAGCAGAGGTTGTGCGCGTCGGCGATGCCCGCGTTCATGCCGAGCCCGCCGATGATCGGGACCGTGTGCGCGGCGTCGCCGGCCAGCAGGACCCGGCCGCGGCGGAAGCGGTCGGCGACGAACGCGGTCATCACCCAGTGCTGGACGCGGACCACGTCGGCCCGGACGCCCGCGCCGGGGCCGAGGGCGTGCGCGACGACGGCCGGCCAGTCGGCGGTGTCCGGGTCCTCGGGCGTGGGGCCGAACCACGCCCAGCCGCCCTCGGGATACAGCGGCAGGAAGGAGCCGTGCGCGGTGAAGTAGACCCCGGCGGGCCGCCGGGCGCACCAGCGGCCGAGGTCGGCGTCGAAGACGACGGTGGTGAAGGCGCCGAGCTCCCCCGGTCCGCCGGTGCCGATTCCCAGCAGCCGGCGGACGGTGGAGTGCGCGCCGTCGGCGGCGAGGAGGCAGCGGGCCCGGACCCGCGTCCCGGACCCGGGCCCGGCGAGCCGCGCCACGACGCCGTCCGGTTCCCCGGTCAGCCCGACGAGTTCACAGCCGAACCGTACCGGCGTGTCCGCCGCGCCGAGCAGGAGGGGCTCCAGCCGGTCCTGCGAGGTGAGGACACCGGTCACGGGGCTCTCGGGCACCGGCGCGCGGACCCCGGTCATGGCGGCGGTGGCGAAGTCGGGGCCGCTCAGGGTGTCGCGGAAGCGGACCCGGCCGAACTCCGGCGGGAAGGCGCGGGCGGCGACCGGGCCGGCCAGTCCCAGCCCGCGGAAGATCTCCATCGAGCGGACGTTGACCAGCCGCGAGCGGGGGAACGGCGACAGCTCCCGGCGCCTGTCGACCAGCAGCGCGGGGACGCCCCACCTGGCCAGCAGCGCCCGCGCGGTGAGCCCGACCGGCCCGCCGCCCACGATCAGCACCGCCGTCTCCGCGTCCGCTACCGGCATCCCGGACGCCGTTCCGCGCGGCGGGTCCGCCCCATGGGTTCAGCCTGACGCGCCCGCCGGCCGCCCGCAAACCGGCGGATCAGCGCCCTTGGGCCGCGTCCATCACCCGCCGCAGACCCTCCGTGAGCTGCTCGGCGGTGGTCGCCGTGTCCGGGTCGAAGAGCCACTGGACCATGAGGCCGTTGAGCAGGGTCTGGTAGAGCCGTCCCTCGGTCTCGGCCCGCTCCGGGTCCACGTCGGCCTCCGGGATTCCGCCGACCAGGGCGACGAGCCCGCTCCGGCCCTCCTCCTGGGCCTCGGCCAGCAGCTTGCGGACGTCGGCCAGCCGCTCGTCCTGGAACATCAGCTCGAAGCTGAGCAGCCAGACCGGCCGGGCCTCGGGAACCGTGCGGATGACGGCGGCCCACACCTCCTGGAAGCGTTCCAGGGAGCCCGGCGGCTGGGTCATCTCCCTGGCCGGCGGCGGGGCGAAGCGCTCGCCCAGGCCCTCGATCAGCGCGATGTACGCCTGGACCAGCAGCTCGTCCTTCGAGCCGTAGTGGTAGCCGATCGACGCCAGATTGGTGCCCGACTCCTTGACGATGTCCCGCGCGGTCGTGCGCAGGAAGCCCTTCCGCAGCAGGCAGCGCTGGGCGCCTTCGAGCAGATCCTCACGGTGTCCCATGCGGACACTCTACGCCGGGCTCATACAACCGTCCTAGACAACCGACTTATACAAATGTCATAGACAATCGTTTAAGACGGTCGTACAGTCCTCGCCATGACCAACCCGACGAGCACCCTCCCCCTCGGCGCCCCGGGCGCCCCCGTCCGCGCCGGGCGCCGTGAATGGACCGCGCTCGGTGTGCTGATGCTGCCGCTGCTGCTGGTCTCCATGGACGTCTCGGTGCTGTACTTCGCGACCCCCGCGATCAGCGCCGACCTGCGGCCGACCGGCACCCAGCAGCTGTGGATCTTCGATGTCTACGGCTTCGTCCTGGCCGGTCTGCTGATGACGATGGGCGCGCTCGGCGACCACCTCGGCAGCCGCCGGCTGCTGCTGTGCGGTGCCGCCGCCTTCGGAGCCGCCTCCCTGCTCGCGGCCTACGCGAGCAGCGCCGAAACCCTGATCGCGGCCCGCGCGGTGCTCGGCCTCGGCGGCGCGACCCTGATGCCGTCCACGATGGCCCTGGTGCGCACGATGTTCACCGACCCGGCCCAGCGCGCCAAGGCGATCGGGCTGTGGTCCGGCGTGATGACCGGCGGCATCGCCCTCGGCTCGGTGCTGAGCGGCATCCTGGTGGAGCACTTCTGGTGGGGCTCGGTGTTCCTGGTCAACCTGCCCGCGATGGCGCTGCTGCTCGTCCTCGGCCCGGTGCTGCTGCCCGAGTCCAGGAACCCGGCGCCCGGCCGCTTCGACTGGACGGGCATCCCCCTGTCGATGGCCGCCGTGCTGCCCCTCGTCTACGGTCTGAAGGAGATCCCCTCCGAGGGCTGGCACCCCCGGTACGTCGCCGCGCTCGCCGCCGGCCTGTGCTTCACGGCCCTGTTCGTCCGGCGCCAGCGCACCGGCGCCGCCCCGCTGGTCCCGCCGGCCCTGTTCCGCGGCCCCGGCTTCACCCCGGCGCTGCTGCTGACCATGGTCAGCGCGTTCGGGATGATGGGCTCGGCCATCTTCACCACCCAGTACCTCCAGTCCGTGCTCGGCAAGAGCCCGCTGGCGGCGGCGCTGTGGAGCCTGCTCCCGTCGGTGCTCATCGGGGTCGCCGGACCGGTCGCCGCCGCGCTCGTCCAGCGGGGCGTCCACCGCGGGCACGTCGTCACCGCCGGCTTCGCGGTCGGCGCCGCCGGATACGGCCTGCTCGCCCTCGCCGGCACCGACTCCCTGTGGCTGGTGCTGGCCGCGGCGGGCGTCCTGGCCTCCGGAGTGGTCATGGTGCTGTCCCAGCTGACCGACCTCGCGATGAGCGGCGCGCCGGTGGAGCGGGTGGGCACCGCCTCCGCGCTGCTGGAGAGCGGCACGGAGTTCGGCGGCGCGCTCGGCATGGCGGTCCTCGGCTCCATCGGCACGGCCCTCTACCGCCACGAGATGCCGGCCGGCGCCTCGGCCCAGGCCCGCGAGACCCTGGGCGGGGCACTGGCCGACGCCTCGCGGCTGCCGGGCGGGGCGGGCGAAGCCCTGCTGGCGACGGCACGGGAGGCGTTCACCAGCGGGATGCGGGGGGCGGCCCTCGCGGGGGCGGTGCTGCTGGCGCTGGCGGCGGTCGGGGCGGCGGTGACGCTGCGCCGGACCGAGGGCGCGCGGAAGCAGGAAAAACGCCGGACGGACTGACAGAAGTCAGCCCGTCCGGCGTTCTACTCGTGGCTCAGACCAGGTTGACCGACCGGGCCGACGTGGCCCCGATCTCCGCGGCGAGCTCGGCCAGCACGGCGGCGCCCACCGTGTCGTCCACGGTCAGGACGGCCAGCGCCTCGCCGCCCACCGCCGCACGGGCGACCTGCATGCCGGCGATGTTGATGCCCGCCTCGCCGAGGATGCGGCCGACGGTGCCGACGACACCCGGACGGTCCTCGTAGCGCAGCACCGCCATGTGGTCGGCGAGCGCCAGGTCGACGTCGTACTCACCGACCGCGACGATCTTCTGGACGTGCTTCGGGCCGGCCAGCGTGCCGGAGACCGACACCTCCTCGCCGGTGCCCAGCGTGCCGCGCACGGTCACCACGTTGCGGTGTTCGGCCGACTCCGAGCTGGTGGTCAGGCGCACCTCGACACCGCGCTCCTGGGCGAACAGCGGCGCGTTGACGTAGGACACGGTCTCGTCCACGACGTCCTCGAAGACGCCCTTGAGCGCGGACAGCTCCAGCACCTTCACATCGTGCTGGGTGATCTCGCCGTAGACCTCGACGTCGAGGCGGACCGCGACCTCGCCGGCCAGCGCGGTGAAGATCCGGCCGAGGCGCTCGGCCAGCGGCAGGCCCGGCTTGACGTCCTCGGCGATGACGCCGCCCTGGACGTTGACCGCGTCCGGCACCAGCTCGCCGGCCAGGGCGAGGCGGACGGACTTGGCGACGGCGATGCCGGCCTTCTCCTGCGCCTCGTCGGTGGACGCGCCCAGGTGCGGGGTGCAGACGACCTGGTCCAGCTCGAACAGCGGGGAGTCGGTGCACGGCTCCTTCGCGTACACGTCCAGGCCGGCGCCGGCGACCCGGCCCTCCTTCAGGGCCGCGTACAGCGCCGCCTCGTCCACGATGCCGCCGCGCGCGGCGTTGACGATGCGCACGCTCGGCTTGACCTTGCGCAGCGCCTCGTCGCCGATCAGGCCGAGGGTCTCGGGGGTCTTGGGCAGGTGGACGGTGATGAAGTCGGAGACCTCCAGCAGCTCGTCCAGCGACAGCACCTTGACGCCCATCTGCGCGGCTCGCGCGGGCTGCACATAGGGGTCGTAGGCGACGACCTTCATGCCGAACGCGGACATGCGCTGCGCGACGAGGGCACCGATGCGGCCCAGGCCCACGACACCCAGCGTCTTCTCGGCCAGCTCCACACCCGTGTACTTGCTGCGCTTCCACTCGCCGTTCTTCAGCGCGGCGTTGGCCTGCGGGATGTTGCGGGCGGTGGACAGCAGGAGACCGCAGGCCAGCTCGGCCGCGGTCACGATGTTGGAGGTGGGGGCGTTGACGACCATCACGCCGGCCTTGGTGGCGGCGGCGACGTCGACGTTGTCCAGGCCGACGCCGGCTCGCGCGACGACCTTGAGCTTCTTCGCGGCGGCGATGGCCTCGGCGTCGACCTTGGTGGCCGAGCGGATCAGGATCGCGTCCACGTCGGCGATGGCCGGCAGCAGATCGGAGCGGTCGGCTCCGTTGCAGTGCCGGATCTCGAAGTCCGGACCGAGTGCGTCGACGGTGGCGGGCGACAGCTCTTCAGCGATGAGTACGACAGGTTTCGAGCTCACGTGAGTCCTCACATGTGCGATGCGGACGGCCGTCCCGACGGCCGCAGGCGGTGGAGGGGGGCTAGCCGCGGAAGACGCACGACGCTGTGGGCCTGACGCGTGTTGTGCAGAAGTGTAGTGGCGCGGCGCGATCTGTATTACGCCTCCGCGGAAGGATCACCCGGATGAGAGGCTCCACTTTGTACGGAGCCCGGGCGAGAAGCCGCGTGGGGGGGGGGGGGGGGGGGGGGGGAGAGGCAAACAGGGAGGGGGGGGGACCCTCTTTTCCCCCCCCCCCCCCCCTTTTCCCCCTCCTTTCTTTTTTTTTTCCCCCGTTTTTTGGGA
>NZ_JBVHXT010000027.1:40677-129751 GCF_055569255.1 Streptomyces sp. NPDC029296 | reverse complement strand
AGCATGTGCGCGCCCTCACGGATCTGCTCCCGCGCCAGCTCCACACAGTCGTCCCAGCGGCCCTCCAGCATCGCCTCGCGGAACTTCTTCGACCCATTGGCATTGGTCCGCTCACCGATGGCCAGGTAGGACGTGTCCTGACGGAAGGGAACCGACGTGTACAAAGAAGCGGCACCCGGCTCCGGGCGCGGCTCCCGCTCCGGCGGGGTCAGACCCCGCACGCGCTCGACGACCTTGCGCAGGTGTTCGGGGGTGGTGCCGCAACAGCCGCCGACGAGGGAGAGGCCGTACTCGCGGACGAAACCCTCCTGCGCCTTCGCCAGCTCCGAGGGTGACAAGGGGTAGTGGGCGCCGTCCTTGCCCAGGACCGGCAGGCCCGCGTTCGGCATGCAGGACAGCCGGACGCGGGCGTTGCGCGCCAGGTACCGCAGGTGTTCCGTCATCTCGGCCGGGCCGGTGGCGCAGTTCAGGCCGATCATGTCGATGCCCAGCGGCTCCAGCGCGGTCAGCGCCGCCCCGATCTCCGAACCGAGCAGCATCGTGCCGGTGGTCTCGACCGTCACCGACACGATCACCGGGACGTCGTATCCGGCCGCCGCCATCGCGCGATGGGCGCCGAGGACGGCCGCCTTGGTCTGGAGGAGGTCCTGGGTGGTCTCCACGAGCAGCGCGTCGGCACCGCCGGCGATCAGGCCCTCGGCGTTGCCCTGGTAGGCGTCCCGGATCGCGGCGAAGGTGGTGTGTCCCAGGGTGGGCAGCTTGGTGCCGGGGCCCATGGAGCCCAGCACCCAGCGGGGACGGCCGTCCCGCGCGGTGAACGCGTCGGCGGTCTCGCGGGCCACCCGGGCGCCCGCCTCCGACAGCTCGTGCACCCGCTCGGCGATGTCGTACTCGCCGAGCGCGGTGAGGTTGGCCCCGAAGGTGTTGGTCTCGACGCAGTCCACACCCGCGTCGAAGTACGCCTCGTGGACGGAGCGGACGATGTCCGGCCGGGTGACGTTCAGGACCTCGTTGCAGCCTTCCAGGTTCTCGAAGTCCTCGAGGGTGGGCTCCTGGGCCTGGAGCATCGTGCCCATGGCTCCGTCGGCGACCACCACACGGGTGGCGAGCGCCTCGCGGAGGGCGTCCGCACGCCGTGTCCCCGTGTCGCTCATGCCACGCCTGCCAGGAGGGGCTCCAGCTCGGCGGCGGCGGCCCGGCCGTAGGTCTGGTCGACGCGGGCGACGAGGTCCGCGGGTACGAGCTTGTACTCCTGGGTGCCGACGGATTCGAGGACGACGGTGGCGAAGGCGCAGCCGAGTTCGGCCGCGCGCCGGTAGGGCAGCTCCCAGGCGAGGCCGGCCAGGAAGCCGGCGCGGAACGCGTCCCCGACACCGGTCGGGTCGGCGATGCGTTCGGTGGGCACCGCGGCCACGTCCACCCGCTCGGTGTGCCCGGACAGCAGGGTGACGCCGTCGGCGCCGCGGGTGATGACCCAGGTGCCGACCCGGTTCTGCACCTCGCGCTCGCTCCAGCCGGTGCGCTCCTGGAGCAGCGCCGCCTCGTACTCGTTGGTGAACAGCCAACGCGCCCCGTGCACCAGCCGCTTGGTCTCCTCGGTGTCGAGGCGGGCGAGCTGCTGGGAGGGGTCGGCGGCCACGTCGAGGTCGAGGTCGTGCGCCGTCCTGGTGTGGCGCAGCATCGCCTGCGGGTCGTCGGCGCCGACCAGGACGAGGTCGAGTCCGCCGACGGACTGCCGTACGGCGCCGAGGTCGATGTGCCGGGCCTCGCTCATGGCGCCCGGGTAGAACGTGGCGATCTGGTTCTGGTCGGTGTCGGTGGTGCAGACGAAGCGCGCGGTGTGGTGTTCCCCGCTGATCCGCACGGCGGAGGTGTCCACGCCGGCCGCGCGCAGGCGCGCGTCGTAGTCCGCGAAGTCGATTCCCGCCGCGCCCACGAGTACGGGGCCGAGCCCGAGCCGGCCGAGGCCGAAGGCGATGTTGGCGGCGACGCCCCCGGTGCGTATCTCCAGTGCGTCGGCGAGGAAGGAGAGGGAGACGTGGGCGAGTTGGTCCGGGATGAGCTGCTCGGCGAAGCGGCCCGGGAAGGTCATCAGGTGGTCGGTGGCGATGGACCCCGTGACTGCGATGCGCATCGGTTGCTCCTATGGGTTCGGAGTTCTCGGCCTGCGGCGGCTCCTCAGGCGCTCGCGATGTCCTTCAGCCGCTGTGCGCGGTCGGTGCGCTCCCAGGTGAAGTCGGGCAGTTCGCGGCCGAAGTGGCCGTAGGCCGCCGTCTGGGCGTAGATCGGGCGCAGCAGGTCGAGGTCCCGGATGATCGCGGCCGGGCGCAGGTCGAAGACCTCGGTGATCGCCTTCTCGATCTTCTCCTGGGGCACCGTGCCGGTGCCGAAGGTCTCCACGAACAGGCCGACGGGCGCCGCCTTGCCGATGGCGTAGGCGATCTGGACCTCGCAGCGTTCCGCCAGGCCGGCGGCGACGACGTTCTTGGCGACCCAGCGCATGGCGTAGGCGGCGGAGCGGTCTACCTTGGACGGGTCCTTGCCGGAGAAGGCGCCGCCGCCGTGGCGGGCGTAGCCGCCGTACGTGTCGATGATGATCTTGCGGCCGGTCAGCCCCGCGTCGCCCATAGGGCCGCCGACCTCGAACCGGCCGGTCGGGTTCACCAGCAGCCGGTAGCCGTCCGTCTCCAGCTTGATGCCGTCCTCGGCGAGCTGCTCGAGCGCGTGCTCCACGACGTGCTCGCGGATGTCCGGGGTGAGCAGGGTCTCCAGGTCGATGTCGGCGGCGTGCTGCGTGGAGACGACGACGGTGTCGAGGCGGACCGGCTTGGAGCCCTGGTACTCGATGGTCACCTGGGTCTTGCCGTCGGGGCGCAGGTAGGGCACGGTGCCGCTCTTGCGGACGTCCGTCAGCCGGCGGGCGAGCCGGTGGGCCAGCTCGATGGGCAGCGGCATCAGGGTGGGCGTCTCGTTGGTGGCGTAGCCGAACATGATGCCCTGGTCGCCGGCGCCCTGGCGGTCGAGTTCGTCGTCGTCGCCCTCGACCCGTGCTTCGTAGGCGGTGTCGACGCCCTGGGCGATGTCGGGCGACTGGGCGCCGATGGACACGGAGACACCGCAGGAGGCGCCGTCGAAGCCCTTGGCCGAGGAGTCGTAGCCGATGTCGAGGATCTTCTGCCGTACCAGCTGGGCGATGGGCGCGTAGGCCCCCGTCGTCACCTCCCCGGCGACGTGCACCTGACCGGTCGTGATCAGGGTCTCGACGGCGACCCGGGAGGTGGGGTCCTCGCTCAGCAGCGCGTCCAGGATCGTGTCGCTGATCTGGTCGGCGATCTTGTCCGGGTGGCCCTCGGTCACCGATTCCGAAGTGAACAGACGACGGGACATGACTCTCCAAGGGGAAGAGGAGGTTTCAGGGGTGCCACGACGCCCATGACAGTACGCAAAACTTCGTACGGCGAGAACGCGCGGACCGCAGCCCGGGGAGACTTTGGGAAGTCCGCGCCTGCCCGCCAGTGACGGCACGCGTCCACGGACGAACGGGAGCGCGGACGCGACCGGGCAGCGGCCCGGCGCGGGCCGGCTCCGGCGGGTCCGATGCCCGCCGTGGGCCGGTGCGCCGGGCCGCTGCCCGGTCGCGGAGAGGGAGCCGTGGCCCGGCTTCGGAGGGAGCCGTGGCCCGGTTCCGAGCGTGGGTCCCCGCTCGGCTCTCGAGGAGGACCGGACGGCGGGCGGGGAGCCGTGCGGGGGATTTCCGGCCCCCCGGGTGCCCGCCGTCCGGGGTTCAGCGGGCCGCGAGGGCCTCTTCTTCGTCGCCGCCGGGCGCGGGCACGGCGGGGGCCGCCGACTGCCGCTTCAGGGCGAGCGTGACGAGCAGACCGATGACCATGCCCGCGGCGGTGAGCATCACGACCAGGAACTCGCCGTCCGCCTGGGCCGACTTCAGCGCCTGGCCCGCCTTGCCGTCGGTGCCGATCTCGGCGATGACGGTGAAGATCGCCAGGCCGATGGCGTTGCCGATGTTGAGGGCGGTCGAGGCGATGCCGTTCGCCACGCCCTGCTCCTGAGGGGCGGTGCCGGTGGCGGCGGCGATCCACATCGCGGTCCAGACGATGCCCTGGCCGACGCCGGAGACGATCAGGCCGGGCACCAGCATGCCGTAGCTCGCGTCGGCGTCGAAGCCGAAGGCGAGGGCGGCCGTGCCGACGATGCCGACGACGAAGCCGATGACCAGTGTGGTGCGGGTGCCGATCTTGCTGGCGAAGCGCTCGCCGAGCTGGGTGCCCGTGGCGATCGCGAGCGAGGGGATCAGGAAGCCGAGGCCGGTCTGCAGGGCGCTGTAGCCGTGCACGCTCTGCATCAGGACGGTGAGGAAGTACGGCAGCACGCCGAAGGTCGCCATGTAGAGGAAGGTGACCAGCATGCCCACGGTGAGGTTGCGGTTCTTGAACAGCCGGAACGGCATCAGCGGGTCGGAGCTGCGCGACTCGACCACGGCGAACAGCGCGAGCAGCACGATGGCGAGGACGAACGCGCCGACCACCAGGCCGTCGCCCCAGCCCCGCTCGGGCCCCTCGACCAGCGCGAACACCAGCAGCGTGGAGCCGCCGGTGACCGTGAGGGAGCCCGGGAAGTCGAACTTGCGGCGCTCGGTGCGGGCCGGGTCGCGCGGGATGACGAACAGGGCGACCAGGGCGACCAGGCCGCCGAAGGGGACGTTGACGAAGAAGACCGACGGCCAGCCGAAGTTGTCCGTCAGCACACCACCGAGCAGCGCGCCGATGGTCAGACCGCTCGCGCCGGCGCCGCCCCAGACCGCGAGGGCACGGTTCCGCTTGGGGCCCTCCTCGAAGAGGGTGTTGATCAGCGAGAGCGTGGAGGGCAGCAGCAGGGCACCGGCGATGCCCTGGACGGCGCGGGCCACGACGATGACCTCGGGGCTGGGCGCGAGGCCGCCGGCCAGTGACGACACCGCGTACATCGACAGGGCGAGAACGAACATCCGGCGCCGGCCGAGCAGGTCCGCCGCGCGCCCGCCGAAGAGCAGGAAGCCGCCCGCGAAGACGACGTAGGCGCTGACCACCAGCTGCTGGGTCTGGCCGGGGAAGCCGAGCTCCTGGCCGATCTCCGGCAGCGCGACGAACACGATGTTCAGGTCGAGGCCGTAGAGCAGCTGCGCGAGGGCGAGCAGCGTCAGGA
Organism: Streptomyces sp. NPDC029296; assembly: GCF_055569255.1. Taxonomy (NCBI): domain Bacteria; kingdom Bacillati; phylum Actinomycetota; class Actinomycetes; order Kitasatosporales; family Streptomycetaceae; genus Streptomyces; species Streptomyces sp. NPDC029296. Next base: position 124,552 of record NZ_JBVHXT010000027.1, on the reverse strand, counting down.
TCCAGCCCAAGTGGCGTGGGGCGCCGCCCGAGCTTCCTTGGTTCAGCGCTGATGTAGAGGACATGACAGAAGTGCCCCTTCTGGATCTGGTGGTGTGGTTCTCGGAGCTTCGGAACGTGCGCTCTCTCGCGGCTTGTGAAGCCCGGACGGCGCGCCCGGCAACCCGGGCGGCGCCGCATCGTTACGACTGTTCGTATTCTTACGTACGCTGCTTCGTTCGGCAACCTTAGTACAGTCGAACCATCGCGACCCCGCCGACCGCTCCGGTCGTACGCGGGCGTGCCGAGAGGAGATCCATGCAGGCGATCAGCTCCCCGGGGGAGCCGAAGGGGGCGTCGGGCCGGTCGCCCGGTGTCCGGGAAAGACGCGAACGAACCGTAAGCGCCCAGGTGATGGAAAGTATGAATGTCGCGGTACTGTGGGAATATGAGCCGCCATCCAGACCGCGACCAGATTCGGATCGAAAGCGTGCTGTCCGCGCTGGGCAGCCCTGTACGACTCGCCGTCGTCCGTGTACTCGACGCGGGCGGGGAGCACAACTGCGGCAGCGTCCTGGGTCTCCTGGGGATCACCGCGAAGTCCACGATGACGCATCACTGGCGCGTTCTGCGCGAGAGCGGTGTCATCTGGCAGCACCCCTCGGGCCGGGAGAACCTGTTGTCCCTGCGCCGCGACGACCTCGACGCGCGCTATCCGGGCCTGCTGGACGCCATCCTGGCGGGAGCCGACGACGACGAGGCGCTGGAGAAGGCCACGCGTTTGCTGTCCGCCGCCGGCCGGGGCCGATCCGACACCTGACCTGCGCATCCGGGACCGGCACGGCCCACGCCTCCCCCACAGCGGGTGCGCAGCACTGCGACCTGTCGTCACTGCCACACCTGTGAGGAGCTGCACCATGCAATTCGGCATCTACAGCGTCGGAGACGTCACTCCCGATCCGACCACGGGCCGCGTCCCGACCGAGCACGAGCGGATCAAGTCGATGGTCCGCATCGCGCTCAAGGCGGAGGAGGTGGGTCTCGACGTCTTCGCCACCGGCGAGCACCACAACCCGCCCCATGTGCCCTCGTCCCCGACGACGCTGCTCGGCTACATCGCCGCGCGCACCGAGCGGATCATCCTGTCCACCGCGGTCACGCTGATCACCACGAACGACCCGGTGAAGATCGCCGAGGACTACGCGTTCTTACAGCATCTGGCCGACGGACGCGTGGACCTGGTGCTCGGCCGGGGCAACACCGCTCCGGTCTACCCGTGGTTCGGCAAGGACATCCGGCTGGGCATCCCCCTCGCGCTGGAGAACTACGCGCTGCTGCACCGGCTGTGGCGTGAGGAGGAGGTGAACTGGCACGGCAAGTTCCGTACGCCGCTGAGCCACTTCACCGCCACGCCCCGCCCGCTGGACGGCGTGCCCCCGTTCGTCTGGCACGGCTCGATCCGCAGCCCGGAGATCGCCGTGCAGGCCGGCCACTACGGCGACGGGTTCTTCGCCAGCAACATCCTGTGGCCCAAGGAACACTTCCAGGACCTCATCGCGCTCTACCGGCACCACTACGCGGAGAGCGGACACGGCCGGCCCGAGCAGGCCGTCGTCGGCCTCGGCGGGCAGGCCTTCATGCGCAAGAACTCGCAGGACGCCGTCCGGGAGTTCCGGCCGTACTTCGACAACGCGCCGGTGTACGGGCACGGCCCGTCCCTGGAGGACTTCATGGAGATCACCCCGCTGTCCGTGGGCAGTCCGCAGCAGGTGATCGAGAAGACGCTGCGGTTCCGTGAGTACTTCGGCGACTACCAGCGGCAGATGTTCAACATGGACCACGCCGGGCTGCCGCTGAAGACCGTGCTGGAGCAACTGGACATGCTCGGCGAGGTGGTTCAGGTGCTGCGCAAGGAGTTCGCGAACCAGCGCCCCGCCGGGGTCGCCGAGCCGCCGGTGCACCCGGCCGTCGCGGCCCGCCGGCAGGAGCCCGCGGCCGGTTAGCCCGTCACTCCGTCGTCGTCGCGGGCCGGCGGCCGGCTCCCGTTTCCCGGGGACCGGCCCCCGGCCCGTCGAAGCGTGCCGGTCGTACCGGCGGGCCGGTGGCGTGGCCGTACGGGACCGCGCACACGCAGACGGCCCCCAGGACCGGGTGGGTCCTGGGGGCCGGCGCCGCGCGGGCCGGGGGAAGCGGCGCGGCGGGGTGGGAGCGGTGCGTCAGGGCTTGCGGGCGACCAGCACGCCGTTGGCTCCCTGGCCTTCGAAGGGGGTCACACCCTCCGGCTTCAGGCCGAACTCCTCCATCCAGGCGGAGTACTCGCCCGCGGTGTAGTTGCGGCCCCACGTCTCGATGAGCATGTTCAGGCTCATCAGCGCCGCGGGCGCCGGACCGCGCTTGTCGTCGGCGACGAACGACTCCGTGATCAGCAGGACGCCGCCGGAGGACAGTGCCTCCGCACAGGAACGCAGGATCTTGCGGGCGTCCTCCACGCTCCAGTCGTGCAGGATGTTGGAGAGCAGGATCGCGTCGTAGCCGCTCGGCACGCCGCCGACCTTGAAGAAGTCGCCGCTGGCGAAGGAGATGCGGTCCGCGAGGCCGGCCTTCTCCACCCGGGGCTTGGTCAGCTCGCACACGAACGGCAGGTCGAAGACGGTGGTCTTCAGGTGCGGGTAGCGGTTGCACAGCTCGATGTCGTACGCGGCGCCGCCACCGCCCACGTCCAGCAGCGTCTTGATCGAGGTGAAGTCGAAGTGCTCGGCGAGCTGGCCGGCGGTGTACGCGGACAGCGAGTGCATCGCGTCCCAGAAGTGCTCCTTGACCACCGGGTCGTCCGGCTGGAACAGCGACCCCTGGTTCTCCACGTCCCAGGTGTAGGGGCGGTTGCCGCGCAGCGAGTCGAGCATCTTGACGTAGGCGGGGTACTCGTGCTTGTCGACCAGCGTGACCCAGCCGCCGAAGTACCGCGGCTTGCCCTTGACCAGGAACTCCTCGGACAGGGGGGTGTTGTGGTAGGTGCCGTCGTCTTCGAGCCGCAGCAGGTCGAGCGAGACGAGCGCGGTGAGCAGCAGCTCCGCGGGGCGCTCGTCGATCCCGTGCCGTTCGGCGAAGGCGGCGAGGGTCGTGCTGCCGTCCCCGGCCAGCTCGGTGAACAGCTCGAGCTCCGTGGCCAGGCCGAGCGCCTTGAACGCGTAGACGCCGAGGGTCAGGTCCATCAGAGGGGTCGGGGTCAGGGGCGAGGTCATGTAGGTCCTCCGTTGCTCTTCGATGGCGTGGAGCTGCTCGACTCGTTTTGACAGTACGAGTACTGACGAACTCTCTCCAGCGGTCGTGCGCGAGCCGCGACGACTTTGGGAGGTAGGGCGGCCGGTCTACTCCGGCTCGGCGCGCGCCGCCCGGTCGATGGCGTCCAGGACGCGGGCGGTGCGTACGATCTCCCGGGCGGTGGGCGGTTCCCACATCAGGTCCCCCCTCAGCTGGCCGAGGAAGGCCTCCAGCGCGGCTCCGGCCCGCAGCCGCGGTTCGACGGTCACACTGGCGTGCGTCCCCTCGATGTGCAGGAGCATCCCGCCGGGCCGGGACGTCCAGCCTGCCTGGAGGGTCACCGGTACACCGCCCCACGACAGGACCGCCGCGCCGCCCACGTTCAGGTCGGTGCCGGGCCGGCCGAGGTAGGAGGCGCCGCACACCCGCAGGCCGGCCGAGGGGTCCAGCCACTCCAGCAGGTCGACCAGGTGGACCGCGAGGTCGGCGAAGGCACCCGCGGCGCCGTGCCGTTCCGCCAGCATCCAGGCGGCGGGCCCGGTGAACACGTCGTCGAGCAGTCCCGGATGGGTGAAGCGGAGGTGCACGCCCGCCAGCTCGCCCAGGGCGCGGTCGGCCAGCTTGGCGCGCACCTCCCTCAGTTCGGGTGCGCAGCGGAAGAACATCGCGGTGGTGACCGGGCGTTCGGCCGCCGCGAGCAGCACCGCGAGCCGGCCGGTCTCCTCGGCGGAGGCCGCCAGTGGTTTCTCGATCAGCGCCGGGACGCGGGCGCGTACGGCCTGGCGCAGCAGGGTGCCGTGCCGCGCCGTGGTGGAGACGATCACGGCCGCGTCGGCCCCGGCCAGTGCCTCGGCCGCGTCCCGTGCGGGTTCGACGCCGGCCACCGGTGAGGGGCGGTCGCTGTAGACGGCGGCCAGCGCGGCCCGCGGGTCGCGCGCGACCACCTCCAGGTAGTCCGGGAGGTGCACATGGTCCGTCCCCAGCACCGCGAGCCGGAGCACGGCCGCGGCCGGGGTCATCCGGTCGCGGCCATCTGGTCGTTGGGGACGGGCCGGCCGAACGCGCGGTCGGTGTAGACGAGGGGTGCCCGGTCGCCCGCGTGCGTCGCCTCGACCCGGCCGACGAGGATGCTGTGATCGCCTCCGTCCAGGATCTCGTGGGTGGTGCAGGCGATGCGGGCCGCCGCCGCCGGCAGTCCGGGCAGGCCGAGTTCGCAGGGCGTCATGTCGCCGGCCTCGAACCGGTCCACGCCCGAGGTCGCGAAGCGCAGGGCGACGTCGCTCTGGTCGTGGGCGAGCACGTTGATGAGGAAGTGCGAGGCGGAGGTGAAGGCGCCGTGCGTGCTCGCGCCCTTGTCCAGGCAGATGAGCACGAGCGGCGGATCGAGGGACAGCGAGGAGAAGGAACTTCCGGTGAAGCCCCACCGCCGCCCGGACGCGTCGGCCGTGGTGGCCACCGTGACAGGGGCGGGTACGCGGGACATGGTCCGGGTGAAGGCGAGGCGGTCGACAGGCATGCGGTCATCCGTTCGTGTGTGGGCGTGGGCGGGCGGAGACGAGGGGTGGGCGGCGTGCCGGCCGCCGGGCCGCCGCGCGGGGCTCGCGCGCCGGCGCCGCCGTCCGGCGAGGGGCGGGCCGGGGCAGGGTTTGTCCGTCCCCCTCCACGGCCCGCACGGCCGGTACCCCGCGGTCCGGGCGGCGCGGCCCCGTCGCCGCGCCGCCGCGGCACGCGCCCGGTGCGCCCGTGGCCGGCCGTCCGCCGCTCGGCGGCGGACGGCGCGGCGCCGGGCGGCGCCCTGCTGTCAGGCGGTCTGTCGCACGGGCTCGTCGACCGACGTGCGGTCCTCGAGCGTGCTCAGGAAGGACTGCGCCCAGTGCCCCACGTCGTGGGTGAGCACTTGGGTGCGCAGCGCGCTCATCCGACGGCCTGCCTCGGCCCGGCTGATGGTCAGGGCCTTCTCCAGGCCCGACTTCACCTCCTCCAGGTGGTAGGGATTGACCTGGAAGGCGCTGGTCAGCTCGGCCGCGGCCCCGGCGAACTCGCTGAGCACCAGGGCGCCTTGCAGATCGTGCCGGCAGGCGACGTACTCCTTGGCGACGAGGTTCATCCCGTCGCGCAGCGGGGTGACGAGCATGACGTCGGCCGCGCGGTACAGGGCGGCGAGTTCCTCGCGGCCGACCGAGGTGTGCAGATAGTGCACGGCCGGGTGGCCGACGCGGCCGAACTCTCCGTTGATCCGGCCGACGGTGCGTTCGATGTCCTCCCGCATGCGCAGGTAGTGCTCGACGCGTTCCCGGCTGGGCGTGGCGATCTGCACCATCGTGGTCGTCTCCGCGGTGACGCGGCCCTCGGCCAGCAGCTCGTGCAGTGCGCGCAGCCGGATGTCGATGCCCTTGGTGTAGTCGAGCCGGTCGACGCCCAGCACGATCTTGCGGGGGTTGCCCAGCTGCGCGCGGATCTGCTCCGCCCGCCGCTGGACGTCGTCGCGCCGGGCGAGCCGGTCGAGGTCGGCGGCGTCGATGGAGATGGGGAACGCGCCCACCTTCACGGTCCGCCGGCCGGCCGGGGACTCCGCGACGCTGAGGAGTCCGGGTTCGTCCCCGACGTCGGACACGGCGCGCTCCTCGCGCACTCCGGTCAGCCGCCGGGCGAGCCACTGGAAGTTGCGGGCGCCGCCCGGGCGGTGGAAGCCGACGAGGTCCGCGCCCAGCAGCCCCTCGATGAGCTGGGTGCGCCAGGGCACCTGCATGAACAGCTCGACAGGGGGAAACGGGATGTGCAGGAAGAAACCGATCCGCAGGTCGGGGCGCATCTCCCGCAGCATCGCGGGCACCAGCTGCAACTGGTAGTCCTGCACCCAGACCGTGGCCCCGGGTCCGCTGATGTCCGCGGTGGCCTGGGCGAACTTGCGGTTGACGTGAACGTAGGCGTCCCACCAGCTACGGCGGTAGCGGGGCGGCATGATCACGTCGTGGTAGAGCGGCCAGAGGGTCGCGTTGGAGAAGCCCTCGTAGAAGCCGTCGACCTCGTCGGCGGTCAGCGCGACCGGGTAGAGCAGCAGTCCGTCGTGGTGCCAGGCGTGGGTCGGGGTGCCGGCCGTCCCGGCGGAGCCGGGCCAGCCCACCCAGGCGCCCCGGTGGGTGCGCAGGAACGGTTCCAGCGCGTTCACCAGGCCGCCGGGGCTGCGCCGCCAGCGCCGACGGCCGCCTTCTGCGCCGTCTTCCTCCAGGCTCACGGGCAGCCGGTTGGCCACCACGACGAGCCCGGCACCGGCTGCGGGCGGCGAAGAGCCCTGCGGAGCGAGTGTCTCCTCCGCCGCCTCCATCGGCAGTGGTCTCATCGCCGGAAGTCGACGATGGTCTTGAGGTCGGTGGTGGAGCGGTAGTTCTCGAAGATGTCCACCAGACCGTCGTAGTCGTCGAACCGGTGCACGGTCGACAGCAGCGCCTGGCCGTTCACGACGCCCGACCGCAGCATCTGCATGGCGGAGGCGATCACGTTCGCGCTCTTGTGCATCGGGAAGCTGGTGACGTCGAAGGGCGCGGAGCGGATGGTGATGCCCTTGGCGAGCATCAGCCAGGTGTCGAACTTCTGCATCTCCTGGGAGGCGCCGTAGAGGATGTAGCGTCCGCCGGCCTTGAGCTTGCGCATGGCGACGCGGCGCGGGTCCTTGTTCTCGTCGTCGACCTTGACGGTGGGCAGGGCGTCGAAGACGTAGTCGAAGGTGCCGTCCTCGACGGTCTCGATCAGCTCGTCGGGCAGGTACGCCTTCTGCGAGAACTGATCCTCGGCGAAGACGTTGCGGGCCGGGTTGTTGTCCACCGAGACGACGGAGTTGGGGGCCAGCAGGCGCCGGATGATGCTGCCCGCGATGACGCCGATCGGTCCGGTGCCCATGATGAGGACCCGGTCGCCGATGCGCGGCGGGTTGGACAGCACCGAGCGCAGCGCGCCGGTCACCGGCTCGATGAAGGAGGCCTCGAGGTCGCTCATGTCCTCGGGGATCTTCACGGCCGCCGCGTGGTGGTCGTCGTTGAAGTTGCGGTCGGCGGCGAAGACGTCTTCCTTGACCTGCCCGGAGAAGATCGGCCGGACGGTACGGTACTCGGCGAAGCCGCCGAAGTCCGTCTGGCCCCAGTACACGATCCGGTCGCCGATCCGGATGTCGGTGCCGCTGCTGTCGAAGTCCGGGCCTATGTCGACGATCTCGCCGAGGTACTCGTGCCCGAGGATCACCGGGTACTCGGAGGGGAAGAGGTGTCCTTCGAAGAAGGAGATGTCGGTCGAGCAGATCGACACGCAGCGGGTCTTCATCAGCAGCCCGTCCGCCGGGGTGGCGGGGATGGGCAGGTCGGCCAGCACCGTCTTGCGCGGGGCGAGGAGTTGCACGGCCTTCATCGTCTGCATGAGTGAGTCCTCGTCATGTGGTGGGACGTGGTGTCGGTCGGGCGTGCGGGGCCCTTGGGGGCCGGCCGGGCGCCGGGGCGTCCGGCGCCGGCCGGTGCGGGAGTGGTGCGGGGGTTGGTCCGGGTGTCGCCGCTAGCGCCGCATCACGAGCTCTCCGCCGAGCAGGTACTGCCCGACCGTCTCGAAGTGCATGGAGGAGAGCGTGATGTGCTTCGTGGCCGAGTGGATGTCGCGGAAGCAGCGCTCCAGCCGGCTGGTGGCGTACACGGAGGTGGCGCCGGCCAGGGTGAACAGCGAGTCCACCGCGGCCACCGACTTCTCGGCGACCGTCGCGGCGGTCAGCCGCACCAACGCGGTCAGCGCGTCGCCGCCGTCGGTCCCGTGCGCGGTCACCTGCGCCGCGGCGTGGGCGAGCAGGGTCTCCGCGATGTGTACCTCCCCCTGGGCGCGGGCCAGCTTCTCCTGCACCGTGTGGCTGGTGGCCAGGGTGCTGGAGGCACCGGTCGCGGTCTTGCGGGCGGCCAGCGCCTTGAAGTCGGCGAGGGCGTCCTGGGCCACGCCGAGGGCGGTGGAGGCGGAGGTGAAGGGACCGAAGTCGTAGTAGCTGATCGGATACGCCCGGGAGGGGCGGTCGGCGGGCGGGCGGTGCATGGCCGAGCCGTCGACCGTGAACTCCTCCGGGACGAACACCTTGTCGACCCGGTAGTGGTTGCTGCCGGTGCCGCGCAGGCCGACGGTGTACCAGGTGTCGCGGATCTCGGCGTCGGAACGCCGGATGAACAGCATGCGCACGGCCGGCCCGGCGGCGGTCCGGCGGACCTCGCCGCCGTCGGTGACCGGGGCGGCGCACACCAGCCAGTCCGCGTGGGCGGAACCGCTGGCGAAGGCCCACTCGCCGCTCAGCAGGTAGCCGCCATCCACCGCCTCGGCGGCGCCGGAGGGGTTGACGCCGCCGACGACCAGGCCGTCGCTGTCCCGGAAGAGGGTGCGCGAGGTGCTGTCCGGCAGGTAGTCCGACAGCCGGCCGATGGCGCCCTGAACGCCCATCTGCCAGGCGATGGAGGCGTCGAGCCGGGCGAGTGCCTGGATGATGGCCGAGCCCGTCTCGATGGGCAGCTGCTCGCCGCCGAACTCCTTGGAGACCCACATGCGCGGGATGCCCAGGTCGCGCAGCGCCTCGAACACGGGACGGGGGGTGACCCGGTCGTGCTCGGCGCGCTCGCGGTTCTCCTCGATGACGGGCGCGATCTTCTCCACGCGCGCCAGCCAGTCCTGGGTCTGCTCGGAACGTGGCGGGCGGAGTATGTCGCCTGCGGCGCCGGCTGAGCTCACGGCAATCTCCATTCGTAAGTACTACAACTTACGTACTGAAAGGTACGCAAGTGGGTGGACGGTGGGATCGAAGAACGGGATGTGGTCCGGGACGCGGGGCCGTATCACGCGGATTCACGGTGATTCTTGGGGTTGGCCCTCGGCGAGGGCAACCTCGACTTGCGGAAGTCGCAGGGCGTATCGGCGCCCGTCCTCGCGCCGGGTCAGGCGCAGACGCTGTCGGGCGCGGCGAGGGCCATGGCGCGCTCCCGTGCGGTCAGCCGGGTGAAGGCGTGCGCGGCGGAAGCCATCGTCATGTGGTGGTGCCAGCCGGGATAGGACCGGCCCTCGAAGTCCTGTACACCGAAGTGTCCGAGGTCCCGGACGGCCGGCTCACCGGCCGCGGCGTGCCGGGCCAGGGCGAGTACCTCCTCCGCCCGCCAGTCGGCCAGGCTGGTGATCCAGTAGCGTGCGCCCCCTCTGCCGATGCCGCCCGGGCGCGCCAGGGCACGGTAGACCCGTGGCCCGCCGGACGCCTCCCCGGCCCGTCCCGGCAGCCGGACCTCCCCGCAGTGGACGGCCAGCCGTTCGAGCCGGCCGGTGACGGCCTGGCGGACCACCACCTGTGGCTGGCGCAGATGGCTGCGCGCCATCAGCTCGCCCAGTCCGGTCGCCGGGGCCACGGCGTACGCCGGCAGAACGGGTTCCGCGGCGTTCACCTCGCAGACGAAGTCCAGCCCGCGCCGGGCCAGTCCCTCCACGACCGCGCCCGCGTCGGGGGTCCGGCGCAGGTCGAGCGCCCAAGGGATCCCCGACAGCGAGGGACTGGCGGCCACGTCCGCGGCGAAGTCCAGGATGTGTCTCCAGGCCGGGCGGGCGGTGACGGTCGCCGGTATGCGCGCCCGGGAGCGGCGTTCCTTGTCCGCGCACCAGGACTCCTCCAGCAGCAGACTCCAGTTCACGGGTACGCAGCCGATCTCCGCGGCCAGGAAGAGCCCCATCGCTCTCTGGCAGTTGACCGTCCGGCCCAGGTCGGCGTCGAAGCGGCGGTGCACGCCCACGGAGTGCACACCGCGTTTGGGAATCGTCAGTTCGGCCACGGTCCAGGCCCGTGGCAGACCCTGGGTGGCCACGGACCGCGCCAGGCTGCGGCGGACCGGGCCCCAGTCCCATGGACTGGCGTTGATGAACTGCTGCAGCCCGTGGGCGGCGGCGGGAGCGGGTGAGACCGCCTTGGCCAGCCGCTGCAGCGTCTTCTTGCCCGGCACACTCAGCAGGGCGCCGAGATACGCATGAGCCCAGCGTCGCTGGTCTGCGCGCTGGAGCGGTTCGAAGACCTCCTCGACGAAGGTCCGGAGCTCATGAGTGTCGATCGAAGTTGCGCCTAAGGTGCCTGCCGGCATGTTGAAACCTCTCCCCCTGGCATCGGCCGCACCGTCATGCGGTGCGGTGCTCGGTGCATATGCGCAATCAACCCCGAGACAAAATACCTTCTCAAACGTCAATTTCTGGGGAGCGGTTGACGACTTTCCAACCTCCCCCCGCCACCTGCGGGAACGCACCGGCGACCGGGCGGTCCACGGCGGCGGCGCGGGACCGGGACCGGTGAACCGGCGGTACGACGGGGCCGTCGCGCACCGCGGCCGAATCGCCGGACGCCGCCGCCGGACCGTCGGGCCGGACGGGCGGCGCGGGAACGGGAGGGACCGGCGGCGCGCAGTGTGACCAATGAGCCAGGAGATACGGAAGTTATCCGGCCAGCCTGCCGCGCTTCTTTCCATGGCCGGGCCACCCCTTCCTAGGGAGCCGGTAGCAAGCGGTGTCGGTTTCGGACAGCTCATCTCACTCCGCTTGTGGGCCCCGCAGCGTTAAGAAAGGATTTCTTGGGGGTGATTTGTCGATCCATTCCGGAGCACGAAGGGGCACCGTGATCAAGCAAGACAGAGCGCGCAGGACTCATGAGTTACTGCTCGACGCGGCAGCGGGGGAGTTCGTCCGGCATGGGTACATGGGTGCGAATCTTCAGCGCGTGGCGCAGGAAGCCCATATGACGAAGGGCGCCTTGTACGCGCACTTCGCGTCGAAGCGGCTCCTGGCCAAGGCACTGACCGGACCCTTCGAACACGCCTGGCAGGACCTGCTGACACAGGTTGAGCACTGCGACGCCCCACCGATGGAGAAACTGCGTCTCCTCGCCGTCCGGCTGGCCGAGCGGCTGCAGACGGATCTGCGCTTCCGCGCGGGATTCCATCTGTGCAGCGAGGCCGCCCGCGCGCACGGCCGGCTGCCGCGGGTGGCCCAGGACCTGTGCGGCACGGTCGCGGTCCTCATGACGCAGGCCCGGCAGCGGGGACAGCTGACCGGGGCCCAGGACCCGGACCGGCTGGGCAAGTTGCTGCTGGCCCTGATGTTCGGCGTCTACTACTCGACGCCCGAGTGCCGGATGGACCGCTTCAGCGAACTGCTGTGCACGGCCTGGTGGCAGGCGCTGAGCGACGGCCAGCCGGCCGCCCCCGCCCGGCAGCAGGACACGCCCGCGCCCTGCCATCAGGCCTAGCCGGGCAGGGGCCGGCCCTGCCGAACAGGGCCGCCGCGCACCGTACGCCACGGTGCGCGGCGGCCCTTCGCACGTCACAGGGCACAGTGCGCGGCAGCCTTCGCGCACGGCGGGCAGGGTGCGCGGCGGTCTTCCCGCACGGTGGGCAGGGAAGGGAAGCGGCTCGCGAAATCCGCCGCGCACCTCCCGGCACCGGGGCCGCGCCCGGCCACCGGTCCCTTCGGACGGCGGGGCCGACCCGGGGCCGTCGGACCCCTTGCCGGTGGCGGGGCCGGGCCAAGCCGTCGACGCCTTCCCGGCGAACGAGCCGGACCAGGCCGTCGACTCCTGTCCGGCGGCCGAGCCAGGCCATGCCGTCGAGCCCTCCCCCGTCTCGGGCCCCGCCGGACCATCACACCCCCCGGTCGAGAAGACCGGACCAGGATGTCGGCCCTTCCCGGCCCTTCCCAGCGGTCGATCCAGGCCGTGCCGTCAGGCCCCTCCCGCGTCACGAGCGGGACCGGACGGTCGAACACTCCCCCATCACCGGCCAGACCAAGGCCCTCGAAGCCTCCCCGGTCGGAGAGGCCGGACCAGATGTCGGCCCTTCCCGGCGGCCGAACCAGGCCATGCCGTCAGACCTCTCCCCCGTCACGAGCGGGACCGCACCGTCGAACCCTTCCCCATCACGGGCCGGACCAGGCCGTCGGTTCCTTCCCTGTGGCCGAGCCCGGACCAGGCCGTCGGCCCCTTGCCGATGGCCAAGCCGTGCCTTGCCGTCAAACCCTCCCCCGTCACGAGCGGGACCGGACCGTCGAACCCTCCCCATCACCAGCCGGACCAGGCCGTCGAACCCTCCCCGGTCGGGAAGGCCGGACCAGAACGTCGGCCCTTCCCGGCGCCCGGCGGCCGGCGCCCGAGTCAAGCCGTGCCGTCGAACCCTCCGCCAGGGCGCGCCGGCGCGCCGGACCGGGCCGTCCGCTTCTCCCGGTGGACGGGTGGTGCCGGACGGGACGGGGACGGGGTTCTGTATCGGGCCGGACGGCGGGGGCTCTGTATGCAGTCGTGCCGCGTCCGGGTTCACCCGCACACTTCAATAAGTAAGTCGCCGTTCGTGGCGCCGACCTGACGTCCGGAGGCCGGGTCCGGTATGCATGGGACGGTTTTCCGCCACATGGGAGTACATGGTTCACACAGATGGCCGTTCCGCCACCGCTCGCCTCCACGCTCACGCGCGTCGCGCCCCGCCCGCCGAGGGGCCCGGCGCCCCCGGTGTGTCCGGAGATACCGCTTACCCCGCACACCGGCGCCGGCGCCTCGCGGAGCGGCCCGCGGCAGCGGTCGGCACCATTCCGTTTCCGCCTCGGGGATCCACCCATGTGCGCTACTGTGCATCTGCCCGTACACCCTCCCGGTCACGTATGCAGACGGTTGCACGCGTGTGGCCGCCACCGACCCGGACCGTCTCTTGAGAAGGTCTGTTCCGGGGGCAGTCCGCCGCGACGCGATGCTGATCACGCACCAGACAAGGGAGGCCTTCGTGAAACTACCCCGCAATCCCACCACGGGCCCCACCCCTGCCAAGGAACTCAAACAAGAACGCGCCATCCGGTCCCGGCACAACATCCTGCTGGCCGCCGCCCGTGCGTTCGCCGAACGGGGCTACCCGGCCGTAACCATGCATGACGTGGCCGAACTCTCCGGAATGACAAAAGGGGCCGTCTACTTCCACTACGCCAGCAAGGAATGTCTGGCCATCGCCGTGAGCGAGGAGTTCGCCAGGCGGCTGCCCGTCATCTCCGACGCCGTCGCCCAACTCGCCCTGCCCCCGGTGGCATCCGTGGCGGAACTGCTGCTGCGCACCGCCGCCGGGCTGCGCGACGAACCGCTGATGAGGGCCGGGGCGCGCCTCCAGATCGAGCGGGGCCTGATAGACGCCGAACTCCCCCTGCCGTTCGAGGACTACACCGCGCTGATAGCCGGCTGGCTGCAAAGCGCCCTGGCCGCGGGCGACCTGGAACACGCCACGCCCCCCGAGCCGCTGGCCCGGGTCCTGGTCTCGGCGTTCTTCGGCGCGCAGTTGCTGTCCTGGATCGTCAACGACCGTACGGACATCATCGAGCGAACCGTCGAGGTCCTGCACGCCGTCGTGCCGTGCACGAGCGACCCCCGGCACATCAGCCCGTATCTGCACGAGGCGGCCACGGCGAAGCCCGTACCGGCACGACCGCACAGCCGCCCCGTGGCCTAGGCCTTTCGCCCTCTACCCCGTGCGCAGGTCGGCCGGCACCGGCCACTGCCAGGGTTCCGGGGGCGGGCCCGCCTGCGGGTGGTGTACGGCCGGGCGGTCCGGCAGACCGGGACCTCGCGGTCCCCCGTCCGCCGGGTGCGCACGCCCGAGCCATTCACGGTAGGCCGGCGCCTCGCGCGCCACCTTCCAGTAGGCCTCCTCCAAGTCCGCGTACGCATCGTTCAGTTCGGCCTCCGTGCGGGCCGCCAGCAGCAGCCGCACCCCGATCGGGTCGCCCTCCAGGGGACGGATCGCGAGATCGGGACGGGGCGGGACGGTCGGCTGGCTGACCGTGACCACCTCGCCGATGGCGGCCAGCGAGTACGCGGTGAGGTAGTCGCCGTGCAGCATCTCGGACCGCAGGCCCGCCGCGCGCAGCACCCGGCACAGCGCGTCCCACTCGCCGTCGACCGTGGAGTCGACCATCCAGCGGTCCCCGGCCAGGTCGGCGAGGCGCACCTCGGGCCGTGACGCCGCCGGATGGTCCGCGGCGAGCGTGACGAACTGCGGCTCCCGCTCGACCAGCACCCGCAGGCACAGTCCCGGCGGCACCCGCAGCGGACTGCCCTCCACCTCGTGCACGAAGGCCAGGTCGAGCCGGCCGGCCGCGACCATGCCCAGCAGCGCGTTGGCGGACACACTCATCTGCAGCGCCGGCTCGATCCCGGGGCGGCGGGCCCGCAGCAGCCGCAGCCAGCCCGGGATGGCCCTGCTCGCCGTGGCGCCGATGCGCAGGTGGAACCCGCCGGCGGCCCGGGCCGCCGCCGCCCTGGTCTCGGTGACGATCGCCGCGAACTCCGCCACCAGCGGCCTGGCCCGGCTGAGCACCGCCAGCCCCAGCGGGGTGGGCCGGCAGCCGGTGCGGGCGCGCACGAAGAGCGGGGCACCGAGCGCCCGCTCGATCCGCCGTAGCTGGGTGCTCAACGAGGGCTGCGCCAGACCGAGTTCCCGGGCCGCTTTGTGCAGGCTGCCGGTGTCGGCGATGGCGCAGAGCACACGCAGATGCCTCACCTCCAACTCCATGGGGGGAGCGTAGGACGGCATGGAAGACGACACCAGATGTTCAAGTTACAAGGAAAGCGGACGAGTCGGCCGGCGATAGCCCGGAGCTATCCCCAAGTGCCATCATCCCCCTCCGCGTTGGGCTGCCCGAGACTCGCTGGCAACCGATCGTTCAACCCCACAGGACGAGAAGGAGCCCCCATGGCGTCGTTCCGAACCAGCACCGGGTCGAAGAGCACCAGGAGACTCGTGGCCCTGGCCCTCGGCCTCGGGCTGGCCTCCGCCGCGCTCGGCACCGTGAGCCCGGCCAGCGCCCAGGACACCACGGCGGCACCCGCCCGCGCCGCCGCCGGCTACGTGGGCAGCGCCGAGGACGCCGGCACCAAGGCGTTCTTCGACGCCGTACTGAAGTCGGTCGCCGAGCGGCAGGCCGAGCAGCCCTCCCTCAAGGCGGTGACCGTCTACTACAACGCCTCCCAGGCCCCGAGCTTCCGCACCCAGATATCGAGCGCGGCCTCGATCTGGAACAGCTCGGTGTCGAACGTCAAGCTCCAGGCGACCTCCAGCGGCGGCGACTTCGCCTACTACGAGGGCAGCGACTCGCGCGGGTCCTACGCGTCCACCGACGGTCACGGGCGCGGCTACATCTTCCTGGACTACGCGCAGAACCAGCAGTACGACTCCATCCGCGTCACCGCCCACGAGACCGGCCATGTGCTGGGTCTGCCCGACCACTACAGCGGCCCGTGCAGCGAGTTGATGTCGGGCGGCGGCCCCGGCCCCTCCTGCACCAACCGCTACCCGAACACCACCGAGCGGTCCCGGGTCAACCAGCTGTGGGCCTACGGCCTCACCAAGGCGCTCGCGCAGGTGAACAAGGCGGGCTGACGCCGAGGGAACACCCTTGGCCGGTCTCCTCACGGCCGGCACGCCCACGGACCGCGGCGCACCACGCGCCGCGGTCCGTGGCGCGTGGTGCGCGGGTGATCTCGACGAGGGCACCGGCCCCGGCCGGCGGCACCTGACGGAAGAGTGCGCCCAGGGCGTCCCGGCTACGCGGCCGGCCGCTCCCGGCGCGGGCCGAGCAGCCGGTCCAGCGCCCGCCGGGTGCGGTCGGTGGCGTCCGGCGCCGCGAAGAGCTGTATCTCCTGGTTCAGGGCCATGAAGAGGCCGATCAGCTCGAACACCACCTGGTCCGGGTCGGTGTCCCCCGGCAGTTCGCCCGCCGTCACCGCCGTGCGCACCTCGGCGGCGAGACGGCGCCGCCACACCCGGGACATCCGGGCCACGGCCTCGCGGACGGGCCCGCTCCGGGCGTCGAACTCCACGGAGGCCGTGGTGAAGAAGCACCCGCCGGGGAAGACGGCCCGCCCGGCGTCCAGGTACAGGTAGCCGATCCAGGCGTCGCAGACGGCCCGCAGCCGGGGCAGGCCCGGCCGCACCCGCGCCGCGGGCTCCCACACCAGACGGGAGAACGCCGCCGCGGCGCCCTCCAGGGTGGCCAGCTGAAGGGTCTCCTTGGTGCCGAAGTGCCCGAGCACCCCGGCCTTGCTCATGTTCAGATCGGCGGCCAGCCGCCCGATCGTGAGCCCTTCGAGGCCGTCGCGGGAGGCGAGGGCGATACCGCGCTCGACGATGCGCTGCCGCGTCCTGCGGGCTTCGGCTGCGGAGTTGCGAGGGCTCATGCCTCCCATCGTAGGCGAGGAGGGACGGCTTCAGCTTCCGACCGATCGGTTGCTATATTCCGGGGCACCTGATGCCGAGCCGAGGAGATCCGCTGTGCGTTCCACCGTGCCGGGAAGCCGTATCGCCGCCTTGGGCCACTACCAGCCGACGCGCGTCCTGACCAACGACGACCTGGCCACCATGGTCGACACCAGCGACGAGTGGATCCGGCGCCGCACCGGCATCGCCACCCGCCGCATCGCCGCCCCGGAGGAGTCCGTCACCGACATGGCGGCGGCCGCCGCGAGCAAGGCGCTGGCCGCGTCGGGGCTGGAGCCCGCCGACATCGGGCTGATCACCGTGGCGACCTGCTCGGCCGTGGACCGCTGCCCCTCCATCGCCGCCCAGGTCGCCGCCCGCCTCGGTCTGCCCGCGCCCGTGGCCTTCGACCTCAACAACGGCTGCGCCGGCTTCTGCACCGCGCTGGCCTGCGCCGACCACTCGCTGCGCGCCGGGGCCGCGCGGCACGCCCTGGTCATCGGTGCCGAGAAGATGTCCGACGTGACCGACTGGACCGACCGGCGCACCTGCGTGCTGCTGGGCGACGGGGCGGGCGCCGCCGTGCTCAGCGGCTGTGCCGAGGGCGGGATCGGCCCGGTGTGCTGGGGCTCGGACCCCACCCGCGGCGACGCGGTCCGGCTCGTCGGCGACTGGCACCCGCACTTCGCCCAGGAGGGGCAGACCGTCTTCCGCTGGGCCACCGGCGAGCTGCCCGAGATCGCCCGGGAGGCCTGCGCGCGGGCCGGTCTGACCACGGCCGACCTGGCCGGCGTGGTCACCCACCAGGCCAATCTGCGCATCATCGACGCCGTCGTACGGCAGCTCGGCCTCCCTCAGGGCACGGTGATCGCCCACGATGTCGTGGAGTCCGGCAACACCTCCGCCGCGTCCGTCCCGCTCGCCCTGTCCAAGCTGACCGAACGCGGTGAACTGCCCAGCGGCGCCCCGGTCCTGCTCCTCGCCTTCGGCGGCGGCCTGTCCTGGGCCGGCCAGGTCGTCACCTGCCCCTGAGCGCCGCACCCGGCGGCGTCCGGCCCGTCACATCGATGTGACTGCGAGACATAAAAGTGCCTTCTTCCCTGTTCGGGGACGGTTACCGACGATGGACCCCGTAACAGAACAGCTCCCATGAAAGGCACTTCCATGTCCGCACGGGCCATATCCCCGCCGGCGGGCCGGGCGTCCCGCTGGTTCGCGCTGGCGATCCTCTGCGCCGGCCAGCTGATGGTGATCCTCGACGGGACCATCGTGAACGTGGCCCTGCCGGCCATCCAGCAGAGCCTGGGCTTCTCCGCCTCCGGTCTGGGCTGGGTGGTGAACGCCTATCTGATCCCGTTCGGCGGCCTGTTGCTGCTCTCGGGCCGGCTCGGTGACCTCTTCGGCCGCAAGCGGGTCTTCGTCACCGGTCTGGTCGTCTTCACCGCCGCGTCCCTGCTGTGCGGCCT
Source organism: Streptomyces sp. NPDC029296 (assembly GCF_055569255.1). Classification (NCBI taxonomy): domain Bacteria; kingdom Bacillati; phylum Actinomycetota; class Actinomycetes; order Kitasatosporales; family Streptomycetaceae; genus Streptomyces; species Streptomyces sp. NPDC029296. The sequence continues at coordinate 106,597 of NZ_JBVHXT010000027.1, read as the reverse complement.
GGCGCAGAGCGCGACCATGCTGCTCGTCGCCCGCTTCGCCCAGGGCGTGGGCGGCGCGGTGACGTCCTCCGTCACCCTCGCCATGATCGTCACCCTGTTCCCGCAGCCCGGTGAACGCGCCAGGGCCATCGGCGTCTACAGCTTCGTCCAGTCCGCGGGCGGCACCCTCGGGCTGCTGCTGGGCGGTGTGCTGACACAGGCCGTCGGCTGGCACTGGATCTTCTTCGTCAACGTGCCCGTCGGTGTCGCGACCGCCGTCATGGCCCGCCGGGTCCCGGCCGCCGAGCGGGGCGCGGACCGGGGCCGGCGCACCGACGCGTTCGGCGCCGTACTGATCACGGCCGCGCTCATGCTGGCCGTCTACGCCATCGTCGCGGCGGCCGACCACGGCTTCGGCTCCGCCCGCACCCTCGGCTGCGGCCTGGCCGCCCTCGTGCTGCTCGCCGGGTTCGTCGTACGGCAGGCCAGGGCGGCGGACCCGCTGCTGCCGCCCCGGATGTTCACCTACCGCGATGTCTGCGGCGCGCTGGGCACGCACACCCTCCTGATCGCCGGCATGTTCGGCTTCCAGTTCCTGGCCGTGCTGTACATGCGGCAGGTGCTGGGGTTCGACGAGGTGCGCACCGGTGCCGGTGTCCTGCCCGTCTCGCTGCTGATCGGTGTGATGTCGCTGTTCCTCGCCCCGCGCCTCATCGGCACCTTCGGGGCGCGGACCGTCCTGCTGGCCGCACTCGTGCTGATCGGCGCCGGTCTGGGCCTGCTGGGACGGATCTCGGCGGACGGCGCCTACCTCACCGATGTGTTCCCCGCGACCGTGCCGCTCGGGATCGGTTTCGGCCTGGCGATGCCGGCGCTGGCGGGACTGGCCATGTCGGGCGCGTCCCCCGAGGACTCGGGCCTGGCCTCCGGGATGTTCAACACCGTGCAGCAGGTGGGCGCCTCGCTCGGCCTCGCCGTGCTGAGCGCCCTCGCCGCCTCGCACACCGGCGCCCTGCTGGACGGCGGCGCGTCCCGCGACGAGGCCCTGACCGGCGGCTACCAACTCGCCTTCCGGGTCGGCGCGGTCTTCGTCCTGGGCGCCCTGGTGGTCGCCGCGACCGTCCTGCGTGCCCCGCGCGGAGGCACGGGCGGCGCCTCCCCCGGCCGCCCCGTGCCCTCCCGGCGGGCGGTGGAGGCCGACACCACGTCGATGACCTCCCGAGCGGACCCCTCCGCGCCCGCGTACCGCCAGGGTTGACGGCGGCGGTGGCCTGCCGCCCCGGATGACGGTGGCGTCCTCCGCCCGTCCGATGCGCCCGGCCGCGCGCGGACCCTAGGGTGGGCCGCGCACGGCACGGCACCTCCGCACCAGCGCACCGAAGCACCGCACCGCGCACCACGCGCCCGCATCGGCAGAGAGGACCTGTCCCGCATGTTCCGTACGCTGCGCACATTCCGCACGCCGCGCGAGAGAAGGGCAAGACACGGCCGGATACGCGCCAGGGCGGTGACCCGCGCGATCGTGTTCGCCACCGGCGTGGGCGCGCTCGCCCTCGCGCCCCAGCCGGCCTCCGCCGCGCCGAACTACACCGGCGACCCGGTGCTGTACTGGAACGACGTCCTCCTCGGCGCGATCCGCACGGCCGGCGGCGCCCCGGGCCCGATCTCGCGGGCCGCCGCCGAGATGAACGCGGCGATCTACGACGCCGAGAGCTCCTACCAGCTGCGCTGGCACACCATGACCTCCGACCCCTACCTCAAGGCGGTCGACTACGCGGCGTGGGCGGAGGGTCCGGGCGAGGAGGAGCGGATCATCGGCCGCACCGCCTACAACATCCTGCTCAAGCTGTTCCCCGGCCAGACGACGTACCTGGACAACAAGTTCAAGGAGCGCTTCGGGACCAGGCCGACGGACTTCGACCTGCTGGACGCCACCGTGGTCAACACGGTCGTGACCGCCATGTGGGACTTCCGCGCCGCCGACGGCTCGGACGACCGGACCGTCTACACCCCGGACGGCGAGCCGGGCGCCTGGCTGCCCACCAGCTACCCGGACCTGCCGGACCCGGGGTGCGCCCAGGGAAGCCAGGCGGCCATCCCCGAGTGGGGCAGGGTCAGACCGTGGGCGCTCACCTCCGGTTCCCAGTTCCGGCCGTCGACACCCGGGCAGTACGCCTCGTACGAGAGCCTGCTCGCCGGCCCGGCCTACGCGGCGCAGGTGCGGCAGGTGCGCGACCTCGGCGCGGCCGGGTCCACGACGCGGACGACCGACCAGACCGCGGCGGCCTGGTTCTGGGCCAACGACGCGAACGGCACGTACAAGCCGCCGGGACAGCTGCTCGACATCACCGCCCGGGTGTCACGGGACCGGGGACTGACGGCCTATCAGAACGCCCGGCTGTTCGCGCTGGTGTCGGTCGCCATGGCGGACGCCGCCATCGCCGAGTGGGACGTCAAGTACCAGACGCCGATCGACCTGTGGCGTCCGGTCTCGGCGATCCGGGAGGGCCTGGGCGACACCACGTGGAAGCCGCTGTCGGGCACCACACCGTGCTTCCCGGCATGGGCCTCGGGCCACTCCGCGTTCGGTGCCGCGTGGGCGGGGATCATGCGGCAGTACTTCAAGACCGACCACATCACCTTCACCGCGTCGACCGACGAGCCCAGGTCGCCGGTGAAGACGCGCACGTTCACCAGCTTCGGCCAGGCCGCCCGCGAGGAGGCCGACAGCCGGGTCTGGCTCGGCGTCCACTACCCGTGGGACGCGAGCGACGGACTGGCGCTCGGTGAGAACATCGCCACCTGGGTGTTCACCCACGAGATGAAGTCCGCGGGTTCGTAAGGAGGGTCGGTGCGGGCCCCGATCGAGCTGCCCTGGGCCGTGATCGGCGCGGTCGTCGCCGCCTGCGCCGTGCCGGCCGTGGTCTCGTCCGTCGTCCCGGCGGGGCTCGCCCTGCGCCGCCGGGCCGTGGAGCTCGCGGGCGTACGGGAGTGAATCCGCCGGCCGGGGCGGGAACGGGCGGATCGGATGGTCGCGCTCCGCTCCGGACGGGCATCCGCCCCGGCGGCCCGGCCCGCGGGGGGCGGTACGGGCGGGCGGGTGCGGCCGGAGTCGGGCGTCGCGCCGGTCCCCCCCTCGGCACCGGCGCGACGCCCGGGTATCCGTGGCTCAGACCGCCCGCCACAGAGCCGGTACGGCCGGGGGCTCCCAGCCCGGCTGGGCGGTGTGCGGCTGGAGGCAGGCGTAGGCGCGGCCGCCGTACGTGACCTGGTCCCCCGTCCGGTACGCGGTGCCTATGGTCCAGGTGCCGCCGGGCGGCGGGGTGGGGCCGGGGCCCGGGTCCTGCGCGACGTTGAGGACGAAGTCGAACGCCGCCTCCCGGCCGCCGTTCCCGTCGCGCACGGTCATCAGCAGCCGTGGGTCGAAGATCGTGTCGGTGTTGTTGCGCGGCTCGTTCGGGAAGTACAACTGCGTGGTCAGCACGCGCTGGTTGGGGGCCTGCAGCTTGACGTGGATGTGCCGGGTGCGCCCCGGGTAGAGGCCCGGCACGATCGTGGTGAGCGAGAAGGAGCCGCGCGAGTCGGTGTACTGGTGGCCCCGGAACCGGAACCCGGTGTTGTCGTAGGCGCCGTTGTTGTCGGCCTGCCAGAAGTCCAGCAGGACCCCGGACAGGGGACGGCAGGCCCGGCCGAAGACATAACCGGTCACGGTGAGCCGGGTGCCGGGCAGGCCGGGCTCCAGGAGGCTGGTGCGTTCCGGCGAGTTGGGCTTGAAGTAGGGGCCCTCGGTCTGCTCCGGGGTGGGGTCGTCGCCGTCGTCGCACTCCGGGGTGAGCTGGGGCTCCGTACCGGTCGCGGCCAGGGTGCGGGCGAGGGCGGGGCCGCCGGCCAGGGCCAGCGGGATCGCGGCGGTGGCCGCGAGTGCCGCGCGCAGCACCGTCTTGCGGCCGACGAGCCGGGGGGCACCCGGTGCCTCGGTGCCGTCCGGGCCGGTGCCGTTCCGTTCGGTGTCGTGCGTACCTGCTCCGTCCATGTCTCCTCCTGCGGGGGGCGGACCGTGGTGGTCCTCCTGTGGGGGCGGACGCCCGTGGGGCCGGATCGGCAACGAACCTAGGCGTGCGTCGGCGGGGCTTCGAGGGACTGATGAGGGCGGCTGTGGTGTTTTCGGAAGTCGCCGGGGCTGCTGCCGGTCTCGCGCCGGAAGAACCGGCTGAAGTAGGCGGGGTCGGCGAACCCGGTGCGGGCGGCGACCTGCCGTATCGACAGCTGGGTGTGTGCCAGCAGCCGTTGGGCCTGGTAGGCGCGGGCCTCGATGAGCAGCCGGCCGGGCGGGCGGCCGGTGGCGGCCCGGACCGCCTGGGTGAGGTAGTGGGGGGTCACGCCTAGCCGGTCGGCGCATTCCCGTACGGACCAGGTCGCCGCCTCCGGGCGGGTGACCAGCCGGGCGAACGCCTCGGCGACGGCGGCCGGCCGGCCCTGGGCGGCCGGGTCCCGGCCGGTGCCGGCGCGGCCCGGCAGCCGGGCGGCGCGGACGACCAGCACGTGCAGCAGGGAGCGCAGCACGCTCTCGTGCCCCGGGGCGCGCTGCCGGTGTTCCGCGACGAGTTCGGCCATCAGCCGCCCGACGGACCGGTCCTGCTCGGGGTCCAGGGCGAACCAGCACCGCTCGCCGAGTTCCCGCAGCACCTCGCGGTCGCGGGGGTGGTCCACCAGGAAGTCGTCGGTGAACAGCGCGAGCGTTCCCTCCGGCCCCCGGCCGCCCTCCCAGTGGTGCACCTGGCCGGGCAGGATCACCGCCAGGTGCGGGGGGCGCAGCGGCCAGCGCGCGAGATCGACGACGTGGGTGCCGGAACCGGCGCTGACGTGGACGATCTCGTAGAAGGTGTGCCGGTGCGGCCGGTCCCACCGGGACAGCGGTCCCACGGCCTCGAAGGAACCGGCGGCGAAGGGTACGGCGCCGGGCCCGGCCACCTCCAGCCGGTGCAGGGGCACGTCCCCGGCCTCGGGCGGCGCGCCGGGGCTTCCCGGTAACACGGTGGTGCTGCGCATCGGCCATGCTCCCCTTTCGCCAGGACCTGTCGGGCACCGATCAGGTACAGACCAATCGCGTCGCTGTGACCATGCCACGGACCGGGACACCGGGAAACAGCGCATCCCACCCCCTCTGGTCCGTACCAGCCTCTTGCCCCGGGCCCTCCCACCCCGCAAGCTCCCCTCATGGAGCTGGAGTTGCGGCATCTGAAGACCATTCGGGCCATCGCGGAAGCGGGCAGTCTGACCAAGGCGGCGACGGCGCTCGGGCTCGCCCAGCCGGCGCTCAGCGCGCAGCTCAGGCGCATCGAGCGGGCCTTGGGCGGCACGCTGTTCGAGCGCGGGCGGTACGGCGTGCGGGCGACCGCCCTCGGGGAGCTGGTCCTGGAGCGCACCCGGATCGTGCTGCCCGCGGTCAGCGAACTCCAGCGGGAGGCGGCCCGGTTCGCGCGTACCCGGCGCGACGGGGAGCGGCTGCGGCTCGGCGGCACGCACGGTCCGCTGCTGGGCGCGCTGGTGGACCGGCTCGCGGACGCCGTCCCCGGCACCAGCGTGACCACCTGCGCCTCCTGGTCGGAGCGGGAACTGGCGGAGCTGCTGGCGGAAGGACGTCTGGACTTCGCGCTCGCCGGCGCCTGCGGCTCCGCTCCCCCGCCCGACGCCCCGCACCTGGTCTGGGAGGAGATCGCCGTCGACCCGGTGTTCGTGATGCTGCCCGAGGGCCATCCGCTCGCGCGCGGCCGGGAGGTCGACCTCGCCGCGCTCGCCGACGAGGAGTGGGCGTGCGTCCCGGGCGACGGCTGTTTCGGGGACTGTTTCACCGCGGCCTGCGCCGGGGCCGGGTTCACGCCCCGCCGTCTGTACGAGACGGACACCGCGTCCTGCGCCCATCTGGTGCAGGTGGGCCGGGCGGTGGGCCTGTGCCGGGCCACCTTCCCGCCGACACATGGGCTCACCACCCGCCCGCTGGCCGGGACCCCACTGGTGTGGCGGCACCTGCTGGGCTGGCACCGGACCGGCCAGCGGCCGGACACGGCGGCGACGGTGCTGGCCCAGGCCCGCACGGCGCACGCCGCCGTGGCGGCCCGCAGCGACAGCTACGCGCACTGGCTCGCGCGGCGCGCGGACCGGGAGGCCGCGGCCCGGCACCGCACCGGCCTCGCGTCCTGAGCGGGCCGCCCCCGTTCACCTCCCGTACATAACGCGGGGGCAGGGGGTCGGCTGATGTCTTATGGGGCGGGGCGTGGGCTCCCTACGGTTTCGGCACCCCACCGAATCCGAGGAGACCTCCCCATGCTCCAACGACACCTCAGAGCCGCGTGCGCCGCCGCCGCGGCGGCGGGTGCCCTGCTCGTGGCCGGGCTCAGCGGCTCCGCGAGCGCCCAGCCGTCCGTCTCCCCCGCCCGGCCCACGGCGGCCGAGACGCTGCGCACCGACGCGGCGCCGCCCGCTCTCCTCGGCGCACTCCAGCGGGACCTGGGGCTGAACCGCGAGCAGGCGGAGCGCCGGCTGGCCAACGAGGCCGAGGCGGCAGCCACCGCGGGGCGGCTCGGGGTCGCGCTGGGCGCGGACTTCGCCGGTGCCTGGGTGCGCGGCGCGGAGTCGGACACGCTGACCGTGGCCACGACCGACCCGGCCGACGTGCCGGCGATCCGGGCGCGCGGCGCCCACGCGCTCGTGGTGGACCACTCCCTGGCCGCGCTGGACGCCGCCAAGGCCCGCCTGGACCGCGCCGCCGCCCACCGCGCCACCGCCGACACCCCGGTCTGGTACGTCGACGTGCCCACCAACACGCTGGTGGTGGAGGCGGTCCGGCCGGACGCCGCGCGCTCCCTGCTGGCCGCCGCGCACGTCGACGCCTCCCTCGCGCGGACCGTGAAGTCGGCCGAGCGCCCCCGCCCGCTGTACGACCTGCGCGGCGGCGACGCGTACTACATCGGCAGCGGCAGCCGCTGCTCCATCGGCTTCCCGGTGACCCGGGGCACCCAGCAGGGCTTCGCCACGGCCGGGCACTGCGGCCGGGCGGGCGCCACCACCACCGGCTCCAACCGGGTCGCGCAGGGCACCTTCCAGGCGTCGGTCTTCCCGGGCAACGACATGGCGTGGGTGGCGGCCAACTCCAACTGGACCGCGACGCCGAACGTCAACGGCTCCAGCGTCCAGGTCGCGGGGTCCGCCCAGGCCCCGGTGGGCTCCTCGGTGTGCCGCTCCGGTTCCACCACGGGCTGGCACTGCGGCACGGTGCAGCAGCTCAACACCAGCGTGACGTACCAGGAGGGCACCGTCAGCGGGGTGACCCGTACGTCGGTGTGCGCCGAACCGGGCGACTCGGGCGGCTCGTTCATCTCCGGCAGCCAGGCGCAGGGCGTCACCTCGGGCGGCTCGGGCAACTGCACGAGCGGCGGTACGACGTACTTCCAGCCCGTCAACCCGATCCTGCAGTCCTACGGCCTCACCCTCAAGACGACCGGGACCGGCCCCGAGGACCCGGAGGACCCCGGTGACCCGGGCGAGCCGGGCGGCACCTGGGCGGCCGGCACCGTCTACCAGGCGGGTGACACGGTGACGTACGGCGGTGCCGGTTACCGCTGCCTCCAGGGCCACCAGGCGCAGACCGGGTGGGAGCCGCCGAACGCCCCGGCGCTGTGGCAGCGGCTGTGAGCCGCTGACCCACCAGGCCACCGAGGGCCCGGGCGCCGGCGACGGGGCGCCCGGGCCCGTCCGCCGTCCCCCGGCCCGCCGGGTCACGCCCCGGTCATCGCCATCACGGCGCGGACGGCCGGCGGCAGGGCGGCATGGGCGACGGCGGGCAGCGAGCCGAGGAGCGGGGCGGCGCCCGCCGCCGGGTCGGCGCGGCCGATCCGGCCGGTTGCCGCGGGCGCGGAGGGGGCGGAGGGCGTGGACGCGGGCGCCGGCCGCGGCGACGGGGCCGGCCAAGGCGGTCGTCCCGGCCACGGGCAGGCCCCTGCGCCGCGGGAGCGGGACCGTCATGACACCGCCGCCCGCACCGAGCGCGGCGGCGACCGGGCTCCCCGCCGGCTGCCGGGCCGTCGACGTCCCGCCCCCCGCTGCGGAAGCTGATCCGGGAAGCGGCCGAGGCGGATCCCGCGCCACGCCGGTCCTGTGCGCCGCGTTCCGCGCTCTCCTCGGCCGCCCCCGTCGGCGTACCGCGGCCCCGCGCGGCGACCCGTCCCGGTGCAGCGCCCGCCTGCGGGTCGCCGTCTCCGCGATGATCACGCGAGTAGTCTCGGGACATGGTTGAGCATCACATGGTCGACGTGAACGGCATCCGGCTGCACATCGCCGAGGAGGGCGAGGGCCCCCTGGTGATCCTGCTCCACGGCTTCCCGGAGTCGTGGCACTCCTGGCACCGCCAGTTCGGCCCGCTGGCCGCCGCGGGCTTCCGGGTCGTCGCTCCCGACCAGCGCGGATACGGGCGCAGCGACCATCCGGACGCGGTCGAGGCGTACACCATCCTGCACCTGGTCGGCGATGTCGTCGGGCTGATCCGGGCGCTGGGCGAGGAGAAGGCGTACGTCGTCGGGCACGACTGGGGGGCGCCGGTCGCCTGGCACACCGCGCTGCTGCGGCCGGACCTGGTGCGCGGGGTGGCCGGTCTGAGCGTGCCGCCGCCGTTCCGGGGCTCGCAGCCCCCGCTGCCCGCCATGGACCGGATGTTCGGCGGCCGGTTCTACTGGAACTACTTCAACCGTCCCGGAGTCGCCGACGCCGAGTTCGCCGAGGACACCCGCACCGCGCTGCGCAAGTTCTTCTACTGGGCTTCCGGTGACGCTCCCGACGCCGGCGAGAAGCAGCCGCTGGTCAACCCCGAGCGCGGCTGGCTCGCGGACATGGCGGACCCCGTGACGCTGCCGGAGTGGTTCACCGAGGAGGATCTCGACGCGCTCGCGGAGAGCTTCTCCGGGGGCTTCACCGGCGCCCTCAACTGGTACCGCAACCTCGACCGCAACTGGGAGCTGACCGCCCCCTGGCACGGCGCCGTCGTCACCCCGCCGGCCCTGTACGTCTACGGCGACCGGGACGTCGTACCCGCTTTCCCCGGCACCCCGGAACTCATCGAGCGACTGCCCTCGCTGATGCCGAACCTGTGGCGCGAGCCCGTGAAGCTGGCGGGCTGCGGCCACTGGACCCAGCAGGAACGCCCGGACGAGGTGAACGCGGCGCTGATCGACTTCCTCACGTCGTGCCCCTGACCTGATCCCCGGCGCCCGGCCCGGGCATCCGGCCCCGGGCGGGTACGCCTTCCGGGGGCTTCGCCCCACCCGCGCCACATCCCCGGCGTCCGGGTGGGTACCCCGTGCACAGAAGGCCCCCGTGCACAGGAGGTACCCGATGTTCGAGGCATCCGATATCCGCGAGTGGCGGGGTCATGACGTGGTCGACGCGGACGGTCACAAGATCGGCGTCCTGGAGTCGGTCTACGTGGACACCGCCACCGACCACCCGTTCTTCGCCACGGTGACCGTGGGGCTGCCCACCCGCCGCCGGCTGGCGTTCGTGCCCCTCACCGGGGCGACGGTCGGCCCGGGCTACCTGAAGGTCGCCCAGAGCAAGGACCGGGTCAAGAAGGCACCGTCCATCGAGACCGACGGCGAACTGACCGCCGCCGACGAGCCGGATGTCTTCGCCCACTACGAACTGCCCTACGCACCGGGCGCCGGCGGCGAGCGACGCCTGGCCCGGCGCTGATCCACCCAACCCGCCGGGAGATCCGATGAGCGTGTTCCTGTTCCTGATCCTCGCGGCCGTCGTCCTGGGGATCATCGGATTCGTCGTCAAAGGTCTGTTCTACCTCCTGATCATCGGCGCCGTCGTGCTGGTCCTCGCCCTGGTCTACGCCGCCGTGCGCTTCCGCCGGGGCGGACGCAAACACCGCGTCGCCCGCTGACGGCCGGCCGTGCCGGCTGCGGTCCCCCGCGGACCGGCGCGGTCCCGGTCGCGGGTTCCCACCCGAAGGCGGCAAGCTGGAAAGGCTTCTGCTGCTTGTGCCGCGAGCCACGAGGGAGCGGTCATGGAGGGCACAGACGGTGTGACCGTAGGCGTACTGGGCTCCTACGGGGGCCGCAACGTCGGCGACGAGGCGATCCTCACCGCCCTGCTGGACCAGGTCCGGGCCGGTCGCCCGGACGCCCGGTTCGTGGTCTTCTCCCGCGATCCCGCGCACACCCGCTCGGCCCATCCGGACGTCGAGGTCGTCGGCTGGGAGGGGGTGTGCCGGGAGGGCATCTCCGCGCCGCTCGGCCGGCTGAACGTGCTGGTGGTCGGCGGGGGCGGGATCCTCTACGACACCGAGGCGCGCCGCTATCTGCGGCCGGCCCGCACCGCCCAGAGCCTCGGCGTGCCGGTCTTCACCTACGCGGTGGGGGCCGGCCCGCTCACCGACGAGACGGACTGCGCCTGCGTCCGCACGGTCCTGTCGGACGCGGTCGAGGTGACGGTCCGCGACGAGGAGTCCAAGCTCGTCCTCGAGGAGGCCGGCGTCACCCGGCCCGTGTCCGTCACCGCGGATCCCGCGCTGCTGCTGGAGCCCGGCGACCGCGGCCGGGCCCTGCTGCGCGCGGAGGCGGTGCCCCGCCGGGTGCGGCTGGTGGGGATGAGCGTCCGGGAGCCCGGGCACGCCGCCGAGCACCTGGACGAGGAGGGGTACCACCAGTTGCTCGCCAGTGTCGGCGACTTCCTGGTGCACCGGCTGGACGCGCACGTCGTCTTCGTCTCCATGGAGCGCGGCGACATCCGGCACGCGCACGCCGTGGCGTCCCGGATGGCGGCGGCCGACCACTGCACGGTGCTGCGCGGCGGCCACGGGCCGCAGGAGGTCCTCGACATCGTCACGCAGCTGGACCTGGCCGTCGGCATGCGGCTGCACTTCCTGGTCTTCGCCGCGCTCGCCGGGATCCCCCTGCTGCCGCTGCCGTACGCGGGGAAGGTCTTCGACTTCGCCCAGCGGATCGGCGCGCCCGCGCTGCGCGGGGTGGTCCGCGAGACGGCCGGGCTGCTGCTGGCGGAGGTGGACCGCCTGTGGGACGAGCGGCACGCGCGCGCGGCGGACGCGGCGGTGCGCACGGCCGCGATGCGGCTGCGGGCGGCCCAGACCGCCGAGCGGCTCCTCGCCTATCTGGACGCGGCCGCGCCCGGCGCCCGCCGCCGCGACACGCCCGTGCCGGCCTCCACCGCACCCTGACCCCGGTCGTCCCCTCAGGGAGTGCACGTGTCGTACTTGATGCCGCCCCGGGTCCCCACCACGGTGGAGCTGCCGCCCCGCCGGGCCCTGCACGCCGGCTCCACCCAGGTGCTGGTGGTCGGCGGCGGTCCGGCCGGGATCGGGGCGGCCCTCGGCGCGGCCGACGCGGGCGCCGAGGTGGTCCTCGTGGAGCGCTACGGCTTCCTCGGCGGCAACGCCACCGCGGCCCTGGTCATGCCGCTGATGAGCTTCCACAACGAGGTCAGGCAGGCCGTGCCCGGCGACACCACGAGGCTGCTGCCGCCCGACCACGGCGAGGGCGAGCCGGTCGTCGGCGGGGTGCTGTGGATGCTGCTCGAACAGCTCGTCCGGGCCGGGGCGGCGATCCGGCCCTCGCTGGAGACCGGCTACACCGTGCCGTTCGACGCGGAACTGTTCAAGCTGGTGACGTACGAGCTGCTGGAGACCCACGAGGTCCGGATGCTGCTGCACGCCTTCGCGTCCGGCGTGGTCGGCCTGCCGGACCGGGTACGGGCGGTGTTCGAGACCAAGTCGGGGCCGCTGGTGCTGGACGCGGACGTGATCGTCGACTGCACCGGGGACGGTGACATCGCCGCGGCGGCGGGGGCCGCGTACGAGATCGGCCGGCCGGAGGACGGCTGGACCCAGCCCATGACGCTGATGTTCCGCATGATCCGCTTCGACCACGAGAGGTTCACCGCCTACACCCGCGCCCGGCCCGGCCAGTGGAAGGGGGTGCACGGGCTGTGGGACCTGGTGCGCGCCGCCACGGACGCGGGCGAGCTGGACCTGGCGCGCGAGGACATCCTCTTCTTCGCCACCCCGAACGCCGGCGAGGTCGCGGTGAACTCCACGCGGGTCACCGAGGTGCTCGGCACCAGCGTCTGGGACCTGACCCGCGCGGAACTCGCCGCGCACCGCCAGATGGCGCAGATCGCCCGGTTCCTGCGCAGCCGCGTGCCGGGCTTCGCCGACTCCTACGTGGTGCAGAGCGGCGTCCAGGTCGGCGTGCGGGAGACCCGGCGGATCGTCGGGGAGTACCAGCTGACCGGCGAGGACGTCCTGACGGCCCGCACGTTCGACGACGCCGTCGCACGCGGCGCCTACCCGGTCGACATCCACAACCCGAGCGGGCGCGGCACCACGCTCCGACGGCTGCCGCGCGGCGCGTCCTACGACATCCCGCTGCGCTGTCTGCTGCCCCGGGGCCCGGAGCGGGTGCTGGTCGCGGGCCGCTGTATCTCCGGGGACCACGTGGCCCACTCCTCCTACCGCGTGATGCCGATCTCCATGGCCACCGGGCAGGCGGCGGGCGTCTGCGCGGCCCTCGCGGCGACGGAGGGCCGCAGCCCGCGGGACGTCCCGGTGCGCGCGGTCCAGCGCGAGCTGCGCACGCAGGGCGCGAGCCTGCGCTGACACTCCCGCCCCCCTCTTCATTCACTCACACGAACGAAATACCGTGCGATGATCGGCCTATAGGCATGACCGGGCCGCCGTCGGTGAGACATCGGAACATGAACGAACCGACGACGGCCTCCCTGCCGGCCCCGCGCGACCCGCCCCCGTCCGACGTGGTGTTCACGGCGGACTTCGCGTCCACGGCGCAGTGGACCGCGGGCCGCTCCTCGGCCTACCCGGGAGGAGGCCCGGTCAATCCGGACGACGACAAGCTGGACCACCTCGTGGACGGCCCCGGCCACAGCCGCTCGGGCGTCTTCCGGGCCACCCGGCGGCCCGACGGCAACTGGGACACCGGCCTGCTGACCACCGAGGGCAGCGAGGAGGAGTTCCTGCTCCTGCCGGGGGACGTGCTGGAAGCCCGGGTGCGGCTGCCCACGGAGACCGGCGCGTGGCCGGCCATCTGGACCTGGCGGGACGGCGGCCAGGAGGTCGACGTCTTCGAGTACCACCCGGACCACCCGGACCTGCTGGAACTCACCAACCATGTGCGCGGGTCCCAGCGGTACGTGCACGCCGACGGCGTCCGGCCGGGGGCCTGGATCGACCTGCGCACCGAGTTCGGGCGTCACTCGGTGGTCTGGTGGCTGAACGGCGAACGGGTCTTCGCGGACCGGCGGGGTGTGGGGCGCCGCTGGCACGCCTTCCTCATCGTCAACCTCTCGGTCTGCGCCGGGCGCCACCACCCCGCGCCCGACCCGGACACGACGGAGATGACCTTCGAGGTGAGCAGCCTGGTGGTACGGCGCCCGTCCGGGGACGGCGCGTGACGCCCGGCGGCGGTCAGCCGTCGGGCGGGACCTCCTCGCCGCCCCGCGGCCGCCGGTCGTCCCGCCGCTCCTCGGCCTCCACGCCGCGCAGCGGCTCACCGGCCGAAGTGCCGCTGTCGGGCTGGTAGCCCTCCTTCGCACCGGACGTACCCGGGATCGTCCGCTCATGGGCCCGGCTCTCACCGCCCGAGTGCGCTCCCGGTTCCTCGTCGTCGCGGGCCCGCCGGTACCGGTCGGCGGGCTCGCCGGTCTGTCCGCTCATGGCGTCCTCCGCTCCACTCGTCGGCCCGCCCGGGTTCCCCCGCGCCGGGCGGGAAAACGGTGGGCGGCAACCCGGCGCCGTGCGAGGGCGGGCCGTCAGTCGCGGTCGACGTGTTCGCCGAGGATCCTGCGGTTGGTGGCGTCGATGTCGTAGGTCGTCTTGTTCCAGTCGTCGGTCGTGACGACGTCGACGGACCACTTCGGGGTGCCGCCGTCGGTGTCGTCGAGTTCGACGGCGGTGACGGTGCCCTTGGTCTTGTCCGTGGCGGTCCGCGCGGCCTGCTCCGCGCTGACGGTGGCCTTCTTCAGCAGGTCCGCCAGTTCGCGCCGGTCGTCGTCGTCCTCGTGCTTGGCCCGCGCCTCGCCGGCCTTGCCACCGGCCGCGTCGACGGAGACGGTGTGGGCGCTGCCGTCGGCCGTGGCGACCTCGGTCTCCCACCGGGGGCTGTCGGGCGTGCCCTTGAGTTCCACGGAGACCGGCTCGGACTTCGCCACGGCCGCCGTCGCGGCGTGCAGCGCGTGTTCGAAGCCGGTCTTGGCCTTGGGGACGAGCGCCTTGCGTTCCCGCTGGTCCTCGGTGAGGTGACCAGTGTCCGCCGACGGCGAGGGCGAGGGCGAGGCCGCGGCGATCCCGGCGGCGTCGGCCGCGCCGCTCGGCGCCGCTTCGCCGCCGGTGTCCTGGCCGCACCCGGCGAGCAGGGCTCCGGCCGCGGCCGCCGCGCAGAGGAGGGCGGCGCCCCGGGAGAGCGGAGGGTATTGACGCTTCGCACGTATTCCGTCACTCTTCGTGTCCATGCGGCCAGTTTAGGCGAGTTGTCCGTCCGGTGCCTCGGCGGAGACCGGCGCCCGGGTGCCGCGCGGACCCGGCCCGGCGACGTCCGGGGCCGGATCCGCAGCAGGCCGGGGGCAGGTGTGCCGGGCGGGGGCGGGGGAACTTGGTCCGCCCGGTCCCCCGGTGGAGAGGAGTCCAGGTGACAGCGTCGACGTCGGCCGCGGGCGGCAGGGAACCGGGCGCCCCCGGGGACGGGTACGAGCCCGATCCGCAGCGCTGGCGAGCCCTGTGGGTCACCCTGGTGGCCGGGTTCATGAGTCTGCTCGACGTCACGATCGTGGCGGTCGCCCTGCCCACGATCCAGCGCGATCTGCACGCCTCCCCGGCGCAGGTGCAGTGGGTGGTGTCCGGCTACGCCCTCACCTTCGCCCTCGCCCTGGTCACCGCCGGCCGGCTCGGCGACGCGCTGGACCGGCGCCGCATCTTCCTGCTGGCCCTCAGCGGTTTCGTGGTCTGCAGCGCGGCCTGCGGCGCGGCCCCGGACATCACGCTGCTGGTGGCGGCCCGGCTCGCGCAGGGGCTGGCTGCGGGTTTCATGGCTCCGCAGAACTCCGCGCTCATCCAGCAGATGTTCCGCGGCGCCGAGCGCGGCCGGGCCTTCGGCCTGTTCGGCGCCACCGTCGGCATATCCTCCGCCGCCGGCCCCCTCACCGGCGGCGCCATCCTCGCCCTCGCCTCCGGTGCCCAGGGCTGGCGGTGGATCTTCTACGTCAACGTCCCCCTCGGCATCCTCGCCGTCCTCCTCGGCCGCCGTCTGCTGCCGCGCACCCGCCGCTCCGGCCGGGGCCGGGTGGACCTGCCCGGGGTGCTGCTCCTCGGGGTCGGCGTCCTCACGCTCATGTGGCCGCTGGTCCTGGCGGAGTCCGGCGGCATCGAGCACCTGTGGTGGCTGTTCCCGGCCGGCGCCGCGGTCCTCGCCGTCTTCGCCTGGTGGCAGCGCCGTCTCGTCGCCCGGGACGCCCAGCCGCTGCTCGATCCCCGCCTGTTCACCACCGTGCGCGGCTATGCCGTCGGTGCCGGCATCGGCACCCTGTACTTCGTCGGTTTCAGCGGTGTGTGGCTGGTGTTCGCCCTGTTCTACCAGCGGGGGCTGGACTTCTCCCCGCTCCGCTCCGGGCTCGCCGTCACCCCCTTCGCGCTCGGCTCGGCGAGCGCGGCCGTCGTCGCCGGCCGGCTGGTCGAGCGCTACGGCCGCCTGCTCACCGTCTGCGGCCTCACCGGCGTGATCGCCGGCCTGGGCGGCACCGCGCTGCTGCTCCGCCTCGCGCCCCCGCACCTCGCGCCCTGGGTCGCCGCTCCGGTCCTCTTCCTCGGCGGTATCGGCGGCGGCTTCGTGGTCTCCCCCAATATCACCATGACCCTGCGGGACGTGCCCGTGCGCATGGCGGGGGCGGCGGGCGGCGCGCTGCAGACCGGACAGCGGCTCGGCGCCGCGCTGGGCACCGCCGCGCTGCCCGGCCTGTTCTACCTGGTGCTGGAGCAGAGCGGCGGCGACTACCGCGGCGCCCTCGTCGTCGCGCTGGGCGCCGCGCTGGCCGGGATGGCGGCGTCCCTGGCCCTCGCGGTGTTCGACTGGCAGCGCGACCGGCGGCTGCGCGAACCACGCCACAAGTGCCCGGACGAGGTCGCCCACGCGCCCGTGCACGCCCGGCAGACCTGACGGACGCCCGGGAGGCGGGACGCCGGGACGGGCGGCAGGGCCATCAGGGTGGACCGGGCCCGTGTCGGGCGGCGGGCGCACGCAGGGTTGGCCATGCTGGGCCGGGAGCGGCACCCTCGCGGCGACAAGGAGCACGGCATGCCGACGGACCCGGTCGAACGATTCCTGGCGGCGCTGGATCCCGGCCACCGGGAGGCCGTCGGCGCGCGGCCGCGCGAGGAGCAGGAGCGGCTCGCGGCGGCCTGGACGCGGGAGCTGGAAGCGGACGACGAACTGGACACCCTGGACGAGCTGTCCCCGCCGGCGGCGGAGGCCGAGGCGGCCCGCCGCGTCCTGGAGCGCGGCACCGGCTGACGTGCCCGCACCGGGGAAGCGACGGTCCGTTGTCCGTGCCGGCCCGGCACGTTAGGGTCGGCCGGATGGCACTCTCCCAGCGCGAACGCGAACTGTTTCTGGCGGAGCCGCACATCGGGGCGCTGTCGGTCGTCGAACGGCCGGACCGCGCGCCGCTGACGGTTCCCATCTGGTACCAGTACACGCCGGGCGGCGACCTGTGGGTGCGCACCGGGCCCGATTCCCGCAAGGCCCGGGCGATCCTCTCCGCGGGGCGCTTCAGCCTGATGGCGCAGCGCACGGAACCGACCGTGCGCTATGTGTCGGTGGAGGGCCCGGTCGTCGCGACGGCCCCGGACAGTCCCGAGCTGTCCCGGGAGATGGCCGCGCGGTATCTCCCCGAGGACAAGGTCGCCGCGTTCGTGGAGTACGACCGGACCCGGCTCGGCGAGCACGTCGTCGTCTCCATGCGCCCCGAGCACTGGGTGTCCGCCGACCTCGGGGCCTTCTGAGCGGTCGGGATGACGGCCCACCGGGTCGGGGCGGTACGGGAACCGGGCCGGCCGGCGTCACGGGGAGCGGCCGGCCCGGCGGGCGGGTCAGCCGGTGTAGGTGTGCAGGGTCAGGCCGTAGCGGCTGAGGATCTCGTTGACCGGCTGGAACCACGTCTCGCCGCCGGAGGAGCAGTTGCCCCAGCCGCCGGAGGTGACGCCCTGGGCCTGGTCGCCGGTGAGGAAGGAGCCGCCGGAGTCGCCGGGCTCGGCGCGGGTCCGATCGGGCGCGCCGCCGCCCCGCCGTCGCGGTGACGGCGGGGCGGGGGCGCCCACAGGGACGTACGACGGCGGGGTGCCGTGCCCGCGGGCTTACAGCGCGCGCTCCAGGCGGTCCGCCATCAGCTTGACGAAGCGGGCCGGTTCCTTGGGCTGGCCGCCCTCGGCGAGCACCGCCAGGCTGTACAGCAGCTCGGCGGTCTCGGCCAGCTCCGTGCGGTCCTCGCGCTCCCGGTAGGCCTGGTTCAGGCCCTTCACCAGCCGGTGGTCCGGGTTGAGTTCCAGGATCCGCTTGGCGCGGGGCACCTCCTGGCCCATCGCGCGGTACATGTTCTCCAGCGCCGGGGTGAGGTCCTGCGCGTCGGAGACGACACAGGCCGGGGAGACGGTGAGGCGGGAGGACAGGCGCACGTCCTTGATGTCCTCGTCCAGCCGCTCCTTCATCCAGCCGAGCAGCCCGGCGTACTCCTCGGTCCGCTTCTCCCGCTCGGCGTCGGCGGTGTCCTCGTCCTCGGCGTCGAGGTCGATCTGCCCCTTGGCGACGGAGCGCAGCTTCTTGCCCTCGTACTCGCCGACGGCGTCGGCCCACACCTCGTCGACCGGGTCCGTGAGCAGCAGCACCTCGATGCCCCGCTCCCGGAAGGCCTCCATGTGCGGGGAGTTCTCGATGCTCTGCCGGGACTCGCCGGTCAGGTAGTAGATGTCCTCCTGGCCGTCCTTCATCCGCTCCACGTACTGCTTGAGGGTGGTCGGCTCGGTCTCGTGGTGCGTGCTGGCGAAGGAGGCGACGGCGAGGAGGGCGTCGCGGTTCTCCGGGTCGGTGACCAGCCCCTCCTTCACGGCCGTGCCGAACTCCCGCCAGAAGGTGCCGTAGCGCTCCTCGTCCTTGGTCATCATCTCCTTGACCGTGGACAGGACCTTCTTCGTCAGCCGTCGCCGCATCATCTCGATGTGGCGGTCCTGCTGGAGGATCTCGCGGGAGACGTTCAGCGACAGGTCGGCGGCGTCCACGACGCCCTTGACGAAGCGGAGGTACGGCGGCAGCAGCGCCTCGCAGTCGTCCATGATGAACACGCGCTTGACGTACAGCTGCACGCCCCGCTTGAAGTCGCGCGTGAACAGGTCGTGGGGGGCGTGCGCCGGGAGGAACAGCAGGGCCTGGTACTCGAAGGTGCCCTCCGCCTGGAGCCGGATCGTCTCCAGGGGGTCGCGCCAGTCGTGGCCGATGTGCTTGTACAGCTCGTGGTACTCGTCGTCGGACACCTCGTCGCGGGGCCGCGCCCACAGCGCCTTCATGGAGTTGAGCGTCTCGGGCTCGGGCGTCTCGTCGCTCTCGCCGGCCTTCTCGGGCACCATGCGGATCGGCCAGGTGATGAAGTCCGAATACCGCTTGACGATCTCCCTGATCTTCCACGGGGAGGTGTAGTCGTGGAGCTGGTTCTCCGGGTCGGCCGGCTTGAGATGCAGCGTGACCGAGGTGCCCTGCGGCGCGTCGTCGACCTTCTCCAGCGTGTACGTGCCCTCGCCGCGCGACGACCACCGGGTGCCCTGGTTCTCGCCGGCCCGCCGGGTCAGCAGGGTGACCTCGTCGGCCACCATGAAGCCGGAGTAGAACCCGACGCCGAACTGGCCGATCAGCCCGTCCTCGCCGGCCTTGTCCTTGGCCTCGCGCAGCTCCTCGAGGAACTTGGCGGTCCCCGAGTTGGCGATCGTGCCGATGAGCCGCCCGACCTCGTCGTACGACATCCCGATGCCGTTGTCGCGCACGGTGAGCGTACGGGCGTCCTTGTCGATGTCGATCTCGATGTGCGGGTCGGACACATCGGCGTCCAGCGAGTCGTCCCAGAGCTTCTCCAGACGCAGCTTGTCCAGCGCGTCGGAGGCGTTGGAGACGAGTTCCCGCAGGAAGACATCCTTGTTCGAGTACACCGAGTGGATCATCAGCTGGAGCAGCTGACGGGCCTCTACCTGAAACTCAAACGTCTCGGTCGGCATGTTCGCGAATACCTCACAGGTCCTGTTGCCCTGAACTGGTGGCAGACACTGTAAAACACCACGTCAGCGCAGTGGCGCGAAGAAGCGGTCGGTGGCCGGATCCACACCCCCGGAACGGGGGCGCGGTCCCGGGCCTGGGGGGCCGGGCGCGGTGATCGGAATCGGCGGCCATGACCGGCGGCTGTCCGGGTACCCGGCAGACTCCGGCCGGGTCGGCCCGCGCGGCGGGGCGGCCCGGGACACCCCACCAGTGAGAACGGAGACGTGGAGATGAGCACGGTCAAGGAAGCGGTGGAAGTGGACGTTCCGGTGCACACCGCCTACAACCAGTGGACGCAGTTCGAGAACTTCCCGAGGTTCATGGAGGGCGTCGAGGAGATCACGCAGCTGGACGACCGGCACAACCACTGGACCACGAAGATCGGCGGGGTACGGCGGGAGTTCGACACCGAGATCGTCGACCAGCTGCCGGACGAGCGGATCACGTGGCGCACGGTCAGCGGCGACACCAGCCAGCGGGGCAGCGTCCGCTTCGAGCGGGTGGACGACACCCACACCAGGGTGGAGCTGGTGATGGACATCGAGCCCAGCGGTGCCGTGGAGAAGGCCGGCGACCTGATCGGCACGATCGACCGGCGCGTCAAGGGCGACATGAAGCGGTTCAAGGAGTACATCGAGGAACGCGGCACCGAGTCCGGCGCCTGGCGCGGCCGGATCAGGCCCGGCGACACGAGCGGCCCGGCTCTGTGAGCCCACGCCGCGTGACCTGACTGTGCCGGGCCGGGCGACGCACGCCCGGTCCGGCCCGGTGCCGGTCGCCCGGAAACTCAGTGCGGGTCGTCCCCGTGGGTCAGGGTCTCCCAGGCGACGAAGAGGTTGTCGCTGCCCGCGGGGCGGTTCTGCCGGGGCAGGGTCCCGGTGTTGGTGATGGCGATGCCCAGGCGGTTGTGGAGGGCGTTGTAGCCGGCCTCGGTGACCGGACCCGGCCCGCGGTCGACGCTGCCGCCGCACAGCCAGCTCGGGACGGCGATGCCCAGTTCGTACGTGGCCTGGAATCCGAGCGCCTGCCGCAGCCGCTCGCCGACGTCGGTGCCGTACAGGTGTCCAGGTTCTGGCCTCCGCCCGCCGGGCACCGGGCCAGGAGAGCAGCCCGCCGGCGAGCAGGGCCGCCGTCGCCGTGAGGGCGAGAGCGGAACGCGCGGACCCACGGCGGCGGGCGGGAGCGTCCTTGTCCTGCGTCTGTTCCGTCCTCGTATGTGAACGCCAAACGGCTTTCTGAACGGCCGAGTTGACGAGACCATAGGTACGGACCAGATACCCGTCAAGGGGCGCCGCCGGCGGTTGCCCGGCGCTCGCGGCCGGGCTCCGGCCCCTCACCACGGCAGGTTCTCCAGGTGCGCGGCGATCCGGTCCCGGTCCCAGGCCCCGTCCGCGATCACCAGCCGGTAGCGGTAGCCGAAGGACTCCCCCGGCTCCAGGGCGAACTCCTCGAAGAACGCCCAGGAGAACGCGACCGTGGGGACGGGTTCGGCGCGCACGAACCAGTGGGACGGGTGGATCGCCCGCGTCTCGTCCAGGTTCTCCGGCGCGTGCGCGAAGACCAGCGTGGAGTGCCCGTCGACCTCGTCGTGCTCGGCGGTGAAGGCGAGCCAGGGACCCTGGGTGCCCATGAGGTCCCCGGCGCCGGAGCCGGGGGCGAGGACCCGGCCGCCGGTGAAGTCGCGCGGCCCGCGCCACTGCAGACCGGTGTACCCGGCCAGTTCGCGGCCCGCCGTGGTCGGGGACCCGAACACCAGGGGTTCGGCGCGGATGTTGGTGAGCTGGATCGACCAGTCCAGGGCCCAGGCGCCGGCCTCCTCGTCGACCGAGTGCACCGCGATGCCGCGCTCCTCACGGGCCCACTCCCGCCCGCCGTGCGCGACCCAGGTCAGCTCCTCGGTGAGGGCGAGCCGTTCCTCCCCGGCGGCGAGGGCGGCGAAGCCGTCGTGGCGCATGGAGCCGACCCGGTCGGGCAGTGCCAGGTAACCCCGGCCGGGCACATAGCTGTCGCCGCCCCAGAAGTTCTGTCCGGACAGATGGCTGGCGGTCATCTGCACGCCCTTGTGCCAGCGGTGGTCGTTCGGGCGGTACCCGGTGACCGTGTGCCCGGACAGGGTGCGCACGGGGTGGGCGTAGGGCTTGGGCGCCTCGAAGGGGTCCGGGTCGGGACGGTAGACGTAGCGGAGGATCTCGGTGCCGTTCGACGCCCGGACCGCGAGGTGCTCGCCGTGGACGTGGCTGACGCGGATGCTCACGCGCCCTCCTTCGGGGCCCAGTCGGGGTGGCCGCCGTGCATGGCCGTGTAGTAGGGGTCGCCGGGGCCGATCTCGCCCGCGCGCACGGGCCGCCCGGTGAACGCCGCCTTGTAGAGGGCGGCGGCGAACTCCACGGCGGCGCGGGCGTCCTGTCCGCTGCCGGGCGGCCGTACCCCCCGGTCGTAGGCGTCGAGGAAGGCGCCGAGCTGCGCCGTGTGGGAACTGGGCACGTTCCGCGCGGGGGCGTGCCAGGCCGTGAGCCGCTCGGGGTCGACGTGCGGCGCCGGGGTGTAGACCCAGTCGTCGTTGCCGTGTCCGTACAGGTGGGTCAGTTCCACCGTCGCGTCGGCGCAGTCGACGCGGATGCGGCTCACCTCCCAGGGGGACAGCACGCTGTTGACGACGGTGGCGAGCGCGCCGCCGCGGAAGCGGACGAGGGCGGTGGAGACATCCTCGCTCTCGATGTCGTGGACCAGGCGGGCCGCCATGGCCCGGATCTCCTCCCACTCGCCGAGCAGGTGCAGCAGCAGGTCGTACTGGTGGATGCCGTGCCCCATGGTGGGTCCGCCGCCCTCGGTGGCCCACCGGCCGCGCCACGGCTCGGCGTAGTACGCGGCGTCCCGGTGCCAGGTGGTCTGGCAGTGCGCCACCAGGGGCGCGCCCAGTTCGCCGCGCGCGAGGAGGTCGCGGGCGTGTACGGCGCCCGAGCCGTAGCGGTGCTGGAAGACCACCGCGGCATAGGCACCGGACGCCTCCTCGGCGGCGGCGATGTCGTCCAGTTCGGCCTGGGACAGGCAGAGCGGCTTCTCGCACAGCACCCAGGCGCCCGCCTCGAGCGCGGCCACGGTCTGCTCGCGGTGCAGCGCCGGCGGGGTGCCGATCAGCACCAGGTCCGGCCGTACCGCGTCGAGCATGGCCTCGGTCGAGGTGTACCCGGCGACCCGTGCGCCCGCGAGCCGCCGGAAGGCGTCCAGCCGGTCCCGGTCCAGGTCGACGGCGGCGACGAGTTCGGTCCGCTCGGCGTGGGCTCCGAGCGCGGGCAGATGGTCGCCGGTGACGATGGCACCGGTGCCGATCACGGCGACGCGGCGGCGGGGTGCGGGCAGGGGCATGCGGCGCTCCTCGGGAGTCGACAGGACGCAGGCAGCCGTGAGAGCCGTGGAAAGCGCTTGCCACCATGCCCGGACGACCCTAGGGGCGGGGGGTGGCGAGGACAAGCCCCGACCTCCGCGAAGGGCCGGCAGCCCCCGGCCGCCGGCCCTTCGCGGGTGTCCGTCAGGAACGCACCAGGCGTGCGATCGCGTCGGACGCCTCCTTCAGCTTCTGCTCGCGCTCCTCGCCGCCCTCCGCGACCGCGTTGCTCACGCAGGTGGCCATGTGCTCGTCGAGCATCTGCAGGGCGAACGACTGCAGCGCGCGGGTCACCGCCGACACCTGGGTGAGGACGTCGATGCAGTAGGTGTCCTCCGCCACCAGGCGCTGGAGGCCGCGGACCTGGCCCTCGATGCGGCGCAGCCGCATCATCACGTCATCCTTGTGCGTCTTCTGCCCCGCCATGACTCCGCTTCCCTTCCCTCTCCCGAGGGATGCCCCGCACCGCGGCGAGCTCCCTCCCAAAAGATACCCGTGACCCGTACAAACCACCCGCGGCCGACCGGCCATACCCGGTGCGACATGCGAATTCTCGGAGCCGCCGGGCGAGTTGGCCCGGCACCGGCGCGCGAGCGGGCCCCCCGGCGGGCATACCCCCCGGCTGTATACGGCCAACGTCCTGCCCGACCTTGCTTCCGGGTGGGTCCGAGGGTATACATAACTCTACCGATACCCCGTAGGGGTATGCAATCAGCCGCGGTCACCTCCTGGTCCGCGGCTCCGCAGCCCCCTGCCGAGGAGCATGATGGCAACAACCACCCCAGACCTGGCCCAAGTCGAACTGAGCATCGGCGGGATGACGTGCGCCTCGTGCGCCGCCCGTATCGAGAAGAAGCTCAACCGCATGGAGGGAGTCGAGGCCACCGTCAACTACGCCACCGAGAAGGCCAAGATCACCTACTCCCCCGTCCTCCAGGTGACGGACCTCATCGCCACCGTCGAAGCCGTGGGTTACACCGCGGCGCCGCCCGCGCCCGCCGTGCCGGAGGGCGGCGAGGGCGGAGAGGGCGGCGGCCGGGCGGACGACGAGCTGCGCTCGCTGCGCGAGCGGCTGGTCACCGCCGTGGCGCTGGCCGTGCCGGTCATCGTCCTGGCCATGGTGCCCGCCTGGCAGTTCGACTACTGGCAATGGCTCTCCCTGACCCTGACGGCGCCGGTGGTCACCTACGCCGCGTGGCCCTTCCACCGCGCGACCTACACCAACCTGCGGCACGGCGCCGTCACCATGGACACCCTGATCTCGGTCGGCACCGCCGCCGCGTTCCTGTGGTCCCTGTGGGCGCTGTTCTTCGGCTCGGCCGGCACCCCGGGCATGACCCACGGCTTCGAGCTGACCATCTCCCGTTCGGACGGCGGCGGGAACCTCTACCTGGAGACCGCGGCCGGGGTCACCGCCTTCCTCCTCGCGGGCCGGTACTTCGAGGCGCGCTCCAAGCGCATGGCCGGCGCCGCCCTGCGGGCCCTGATGGAGCTGGGCGCCAAGGAGGTCACCGTGCTGCGCGGCGGCCGCGAGGAGCGGGTCCGCGTCGAGGACCTCGCCGTGGGCGACCGGTTCGTCGTCCGGCCCGGCGAGAAGATCGCGACCGACGGCACCGTGGTGGAGGGCGGTTCGGCGGTCGACGCCTCCATGCTGACCGGTGAGTCCGTGCCCGTGGAGGTCGGCGAGGGCGACGCCGTCACCGGCGCCACCCTGAACGCCGGCGGCCGGCTCGTCGTCGAGGCCACCCGGGTCGGCTCCGACACCCAACTGGCCAGGATGGCGCAGATGGTGGAGGACGCGCAGAACGGCAAGGCCTCGGCGCAGCGGCTCGCCGACCGGATCTCCGCGGTCTTCGTGCCCATCGTGATCGGTCTGGCCGTGGCCACCCTCGGCTTCTGGCTCGGCAACGGCGCGGGCGGCACGGCCGCGTTCACCGCGGCCGTGGCGGTGCTCATCATCGCCTGCCCGTGCGCCCTGGGCCTGGCCACCCCGACGGCCCTGCTGGTCGGCACCGGGCGCGGTGCCCAGCTCGGCATCCTCATCAAGGGGCCGGAGGTGCTGGAGACCACCCGCAAGGTCGACACCATCGTGCTGGACAAGACCGGCACCGTCACCACCGGCCGGATGACCCTGCTGGGCGTGCACCCGGCCGAGGGCGTGGACGAGCGGGAGGTGCTGCGGCTGGCGGGCGCGCTGGAGCACGCCTCCGAGCACCCCATCGCGCAGGCCGTCGCCGCGGGTGCCGCCGACCGGGTCGGCACGCTCCCGGTCGCGGCGGACTTCCGGAACCTGCCGGGGCTCGGTGTGGAGGGTGTCGTGGACGGGCGCCGCGTCCTCGTCGGCCGGCGGAAGCTGCTCGCCGAGCGGTCCATGGAACTGCCCGCCGCGCTGGCGCGGGCCGGAGCCGACGCGGAGGCCGCGGGCCGCACGGTCATCACGGTGGCCTGGGACGGCGAGCCGCGCGCCGTGCTGGAGGTCGCCGACGCCATCAAGGAGACCAGCGCCGAGGCCGTCCGGCGGCTGCGGGCGCTCGGGCTGAAGCCGATCCTGCTCACCGGGGACAACGAGACCGTCGCCCGGTCCGTGGCCGCCGAGGCGGGCATCGAGCAGGTGATAGCGGAGGTGATGCCCGAGGACAAGGTGGACGTGGTCAAGCGTCTCCAGGCCGAGGGACACTCCGTCGCCATGGTCGGGGACGGGGTCAACGACGCCGCCGCGCTGGCCCAGGCCGACCTGGGGCTGGCCATGGGCACCGGCACGGACGCGGCCATCGAGGCCGGGGACCTCACCCTGGTGCGCGGGGACCTGCGGGTCGCGGCCGACGCCATCCGGCTCGCCCGGCGCACCCTCGGCACCATCAAGGGCAATCTGTTCTGGGCGTTCGCTTACAACGTCGCCGCCCTGCCGCTCGCCGCGACCGGGCTGCTCAACCCCATGATCGCCGGTGCCGCGATGGCGTTCTCGTCGGTGTTCGTCGTCAGCAACAGCCTGCGGCTGCGCCGCTTCAGGGCCGCCGCCTGACCACGGCACGGCGGCGGGGCGGACCGTGTGGTCCGCCCCGCCGCCGTCGTGCGTCCGGGGGTCCGGGCGCGTCAGGACAGGGACTCACGGATGCGGCGCAGGATGTCCTCCAGGATGTCCCGGGACGTGGCGAAGTTGAGGCGTACGAAGCCCTCGCCGCCCGGTCCGAAGGCACGGCCGTCGTTGAGCAGGACGCGGGCCTTGTCCTTCAGGAACGTGTGCGGGTCGGGGTCCGGCGCCGTCTCGCGGAAGTCCAGCCAGGCGAGGAACGTGGCCTCGGGCATCCGGTAGCCCACACCGGCCGGGAGCCCGTCGCGCACCAGCGCGGCGTTGCGGGCCAGGACCGGCCGCAGCCCGGCGAGCCAGTCCTCCCCGCGCTGCCAGGCGGCCAGGGTGGCGGCGACGCCGAAGGTGTTCGGCTCGCCGTACAGGTGGGTGGGGCCGGCCAGCGCCGCGCGCACCTCGGCCGCGCCGACGTGGGCGACGGCGCAGCGCACGCCGGGCACGTTGAACGCCTTCGTGGCCGAGGTCAGGGTCACCGTGCGGGCGGCCACCTCGTCCGCGAGGGAGGCGAACGGGATGTGCCGGTGCGGGGCGTGCACCAGATCGGCGTGGACCTCGTCGGCGATCACCAGCAGGTCGTGGCGCAGCGCGAGCCGGGCCAGCGCCCGCAGCTCCTCGCGGCGGAGCACCCGCCCCGTCGGGTTGTGCGGGTTGACCAGCAGCAGCACCCGGGAGGTGCCCTCGCGCAGCTCCCGGTCCAGCCGGTCGGCGTCGAACGCCCAGCCGTCGCCGTCCGGGACGTAGGGCACCGCGTGCAGGCGCCGGCCCATGCTCGCGATGGTCTCCAGGAACGGCGGATAGGTCGGCGTGTGCACCACGACGCCGTCGCCCGGCCGGGTGGCGACGTTCAGCACGGCCTGCAGGCCCTGGTTGATGTCGGTGAACTCCCGTACGTGGGCGGGGTCGGGTGCCCAGCCGTGGTGCGTGCGCATGCGCTCGGCGAAGGCGGTCCGCAGCGGGTTCTCCGCCGGCCGTCCGTCCCAGGAGGGGTAGCCGAGGTCGTTCTCCACGCACCGCAGCAGGGCCTCGCGCACGGCCGGGGCCGGCGGGAAGTCCATCTCCGCGATCCAGGCCGCGAGGACGTCCGGCTCGGCACGGCTCCATTTGGCGCCGGGGCGGCGGGACAGGGCGCGGACGTCGAGGTCGTCGAACATGGGGGGTGCCTTTCTGCTGCCGTGCGTCATTCCGGGTGGGCGGTCGGCGCGGTCTGGAGGTGGACGCCGGCGACGGCCTTGGCGACGGTCTCGGCCGCCTGAGCCGGTGTCCCGCCGAGGGCGATGGCATGGCCGACGCGCTCCTCGGAGCTGCGCAGCCGGGCGAGTTCCTGGCCGGGGGCGCGGTCGAAGTGCCAGCGCAGGACGCCCGGGACGGGGGTGACGGAGAGCGTGGTGAGCGTGCCGGGCGCCGGCGGGAGGACGAACCCGATGGCCGCCGCCGGGGCGGCCGGGGCCGGCGGGAGCGCGGGGGCGGTGCCGAGGAGGGCGGCTATCGCGCGCTCGTACTGGTCCTGGCCGGTGGCGAGTTCGACGAGTTCGGGGATGCAGTCGCCGCCGACCCGGGTGTGGGTCTCGATGACGACCGGGCCGTGCACCGGGTCGAGCCGCAGTTCGGTGTGGCTGGCGCCGTACCGGATGTCCAGCCGGTCCAGGACGCACCGCACCGCGTCCCCCAGCCGCGTGGCGTCGGCGTCGGTCAGCGGGGCCGGCACGACGTGTCCGGTCTCCACGAAGCCGGGGCTGCCGGTCGTCTGCTTCGCCGTGATCGCGAGGAGGGTGTGCGTCCCGTCGGAGCTGACCGCCTCCACGCTGAACTCAGGACCGTCGGCGGCGTGTTCGGCGATGTATCGACGGGCCTGGCCGTCGTCCTGGGCGGGGAGGTCCGCCAGCCACCGGTCGAGGCCGGCATACGACGCGAGGGCCGTGACCCCGGCACTGCCCGCGCCGTCCTGGGGTTTGACGATCCAGCGCACGCCGTCGGGCTCCGCGCGCACGGCGGCGGCGATGTCCTGCGGGGTGCCGGCGGCGTACGGCCAGGCGTACGGTGTCCCGGCGAGGAGGGCCCGCATGGCGGCCTTGTCGCGGGCGCGGGCCGCCGCCCGCGGGGTCACCGAGGGCAGGCCCAGTCCGGTCGCGATGCGCGCGCAGACCTCCTGGGCGAACTCGGTGAAGGAGACCACCAGGCGCGGCGGGCCCAGCTCGGCCACCAGGCGGTCCACGGCGGCCCGTGCCGCGGTGTGGTCGGTGATCGGGCTGAAGACGACGCGTTCGGCGTGCGCCGCGACCTCGGAGGGCACGGCCGTGCCGGGCGGCACCAGCACCACCGGCCGGTGGCCGTGCAGCGCGATCGCCCGGGCTCCCCCGGGGCTAGGCCCGAGCAGACACATCCACGTCATGGACACTTCCTTTCCTACCGTCGTGCGGTTTCCGTGACGCGGCCCGGCGGTCCCAGGACAGGGCCAGGCCGGTGAGCAGGGCGAGTACGGCACCGCCCCAGTAGGGCAGCGCCGCGGTGCCGGCCGGCACCCCGTGACCGGAGGGGTGGACGACCAGGAGCGTTCCCAGCCAGGCGCCGGCCGACTCGGCCGCGCCCCAGGCCACCCCCGCCAGGGCGTACGCGGCCGTGGTGGACAGCTCGCCACGGCGTTCGCCGACCTGGGTGTCGTACAGCGGACTCCACACCAGCTCGGACAGGGTGAACAGGACCATCGCCGCGAGGATCGGGCCGAGTCCGGCCGCGCGGCCGAGGGCGAACAGCACGACCGCGCCGGCGAGGACCGCGTTCGCCCCCAGGCACAGCAGCCCGAAGCCGGAGCGCGGGCGGTCCAGCAGCCGGCGCGACAGGGCCGACACCGGGACCTGGAGGGCCACCACCAGGACGGCGTTCAGGGTGAACACCAGGCCCAGTTCGCGGGCGCCGACCGCGTCCCCGAGGTAGGCGGGCAGCACGTCGAAGACCTGCGCGTACGCCACCCAGGTGCCGCACACCACGAGGGTGAAGGCGACGAACCGGCGACCGGGCAGCCGGCGGACCGCGGTGCCGGCCGGGGCCGCCGTGCCGGTGCGGTCGGCGGCACGCCAGGCGCCCGGCAGCGCGGGCACGACGGCCAGCGCGACCAGGTCCAGCAGCGCGGCCGCCAGGGGCAGCCGGTCGGCGTGCCACTCCAGCAGCTGACCGCCGATCACCGGTCCGACGGCGGAACCGGCGTTGACGGCCATGTTCAGATAGCTGAAACCGCGCAGCCGCTGGCCCGCCGGGAAGGCGGCGATCTGGGCCTTCATCGCCGTGGTCGCCATGGCCAGGGACAGGCCGGCCAGCGCGGCCGGCACCAGCCAGCCGTACACGGGCAGCCGCAGGCCGAGGCCGAGCACGGCGAACATCGCGACCGCGCCGAGATAGCCGGCGCCGACCGAGGACTTCAGGCCCAGCCGGTTGATCAGCGGGACCAGCACCACCCCGCCCGCGCGGTTGGCCAGGATCGAGCCGCCCACGACGAGTCCGGCGGAGGCCCCGGACAGGCCCCGGTCGTCCGTGAGCCACAGCCCGAGGTAGGGCAGTACCGCAAAGAACCCCGCGCTGCTGGTCGCGCGCGCCACGACCAGCGCGGTCAGCTGACGGCCGGTCAGGACCGGGCCGTCGGGTGCGGCCGCCTCGTCGTTCACCACCGGCGGGTCTCCCCGAAGAAGTCGGGCAGCCGCAGCAGCCGGTCCTCCTCGAGCGCCCGCTCGTACAGCCAGTGGCCCACGGCCAGATCGAGGACGCCGAGACCGAAGGGCGAGAAGACGGTGGGCCGTCGCGGGTCCGGACGCACCCGGCCGCGCAGCACCCCGGCGAGGGTGCCGGTGACGAAGTCCCGGGAGCCGGTGAGCTGTTCGGCCAGGTGCGGGGAGGTGCCGGCCTTCAGGCAGTGCTCGACGTCGTCCAGGACGTTGTCGGCGGCGAGCAGGGTGCGCGGTCCCAGGTCGCGCAGCGAGATGTTCAGCACCAGCCGGCCGGGGCGGAAGCGGTGGGTGTCCGGCACGTACGGGGACAGGGCGGTGGTGGCGAACAGCACCAGGTCGCTGTCGAGGGCGGCGGGCAGGTCCGTCTCCAGCGCGGTGACCGCGTACCGGTCGCCCAGGTGGCCGGTGAGGGCCGCGGCCGAGGCGGGGTCGAGGTCGTGGCAGCGGATCTCCGACGGCCTGATCCCGGCCGCGTACAGGTACCGGCAGACCGTACGGGCGATCACGCCGCCGCCCACCACGCCGACCGTGGCGGGCGGGGCGGTACCGAGGGTGACGGCCGCGAGCGCGGCCGAGGCGGCGGTGCGGGCGGCGCTGATGCCGGCGGCCTCCAGCAGGGCGACCGGGCGGCCGGTGTCGTAGTCGTTGAGGACCAGGACGGCCGAGGCGCGCGGCTCGCCCTTGGCGACGTTGGCGGGGAAGCTGGAGATCCACTTGACGCCGGCCATGCCGACCTCGCCGCCGAGGTAGGCGGGCAGCGCGATGATGCGGGAGTCGGGCTTCTCGGGGAAGCGGAGGAAGTAGCTGTCCGGGTTGACGCTGTCGCCCTCGTCGTGCGCCAGGTAGGCGGCGCGCACCCGTTCGATCACGCCCTCTTCCTGCCCGGCCAGCAGCTCGCCGACATCCTTGCCGGTGAGGACCGAGAAGTCCGTCATCGGTGTCCCTTCGTCGCGTCGTGTGTCATGTCAGTGCGGTGGTGGTGGGGTCCGCGCCGTGGGGCGCGGGCGCGGTGGCCGCGGCGCCGAAGCGGGCGGTGACCCAGTCGTCGTCGTAGACGGAGTCCAGGTACCGGTCCCCGAGGTCGGGGGCGAGGGCGAGGACGGTGCTGCCGGCCGGGATCGAGGCGCGCATGGCCCCGATCGCGGCCAGTACGGTGCCCGAGGAGCCGCCCAGCAGCACGCCGTAGGAGCGCGCGATGTGACGGCACATCAGGACCGTGTCGCGCTCTTCGACGAGGACCTTGTCGAAGGAGCCGTCGTCCTGGAAGACCTCGGGCCGCCGGCTGGCGCCCAGCCCCGGGATCCAGCGGCGGCCGGGCGTCCCGCCGAAGGTGACCGAGCCGAGGGTGTCGACGGCCACGATCCGGGTGGCGGCGCGGGCGCGGCGGACGTACGCGGTCACCCCCATCAGGGTGCCGGTGGTGCCCGCGCCGATGAACAGCCAGTCGGGCGCGCCGAACCCCTCGAAGATCTCCACGGCGGTGGTGTCCAGGTGGGCGCCGGGGTTGGCGGGGTTGGCGTACTGGTTCAGCCAGACGACCGACGGGTCCGCCGCCAGCAGCCGGTGGACCAGCTCGATGCGGCTGTGCAGGAAGCCCCCGTTGGGGTCGCGCGCGGTGACCACGACGACGTCGGCGCCGAGGGCCCGCATGCAGCGCACGCTCTGGTCGTTGGCGTTCGGGTCGGTGACGAGGGTGAGCCGGTGGCCCTTGGCGGCGCAGACCGAGGCGAGCGCGATGCCGAGGTTCCCGGAGGTGGACTCGATCAGCCGGGAGCCGGGTTTGAGCACCCCGTCCGCCTCGGCGTTCTCCACCATCGCGCGGGCCGCCTTGAGCTTGATCGAGCCGGCCGGGTTGAAGCCTTCGAGCTTCAGGTAGGTGGAGAAGTCCGGGGCGAATCCGGGCAGTTCGAGGAAGGCGTCGCCCCAGCCCAGTTCGTGGGCCCATCGCGCCTTCACGGTCCCACCGCCTTGCGCACCTGTTCCGCCAAAAAGCCGGGCCGGGTGGTGTGCAGGTGGTGGCCGCCGTGGGCGGTGGCGTTCAGCGCGAACGCGTCGGTGAAGCGGCCCCAGCCGTGGGCGTGTTCCTCGTGGCCGCGGGTCAGCGGGTCGTCGGCGGCGAGCAGCAGGGTGACCGGGGTGTCCAGCGCGGTGTCCGGGGGCAGGGCGGACAGCCGGGCCCAGGACCGGGCGGCGGCGGCCGAGTGGTGGCGGAACGCCTCGGCGAGCCGGTGCCGTTCGCCGGGCGGGAGGAGGGCCGCCGCGTCGAGGCCGGTGTGTCCGGCCAGCCAGGTCAGCACCTCCTCGTCGGTGCGGTCCAGGTCTTCCCGGGGGTCGGGCGGGGTGGCGTCGGTGCGGGGCAGGGACGCCACCACGAACACGTGCTCCGGTGCGCGGCCCGCCCGGCGCAGGGCGAAGGCGGTGTCCAGCGCGGGTGCCGCGCCGGCCGAGTGGCCGAGCAGGACGAGCGGGCCCTGGGCACGGGCGGCGAGGGCGGCGGCCAGTTCGCCGGCCGGGGTGTCGCCGTAGTCGGCGGCCAGGACGCGCACGGGGGCGCCGGCCCGGTGCAGGGCCCGGGTGAGGTCCAGGTAGCCGGCCGGGGTGCCGCCCGCGAGGGGGAAGCAGACCACGGTGGCGGTGCCCTCGGGCCGCAGTCCGGCGATCCCGGTCAGGTCGGTCAGCGCGTCCGCCGGCCGGACGGGGTCCGCGGGGCGGCCGGCGCGGCGGGCCAGGGCGCGGGCGGTCGGGTGGGCGAGCACGTCCCGCAGGGTCAGGCCGCCGGGCAGCCGGGCCGCGAGGCGCATCGCGGCCAGCGAGTGCCCGCCCAGGTCGAAGAAGCCGTCGGTGGCGCCGACGGTGTCCGGGGGCAGGCCGAGGACCTCGGCGAACGCGGCTGCCACCGCGGCCTCGGCCGGGGTCCGGGGCGGTTCGGCGGCGGGGCGGGCGGTCACCGCCAGGGGCCGGCGGGCCAGGGCGGCGCGGTCCACCTTGCCGTTGCGGGTGACGGGGAACGCGTCCAGCCGCTCGAAGACGTCCGGCAGGAGGTAGCGGGGCAGGAACCGGGACAGTTCGGCGCGCAGGGCGTCCGGCCGGGGTTCGGCGGTGCCCGTGTACCAGGCGGCGAGCAGGTCCCGGCCGTCGTCGCGGCGGGGCAGCACCACGGCGTGGTCCACGCCCGGCACCCGGACGAGCGCGCCCTCCACCTCGCTCGGTTCGATGCGGTGGCCGCGCACCTTGGTCTGGTGGTCGCGGCGGCCCGCGCAGTCCAGCACCCCGCCGGGCAGCCAGCGGCCGATGTCGCCGGTGCGGTAGAGCAGTTCGGAGGTGCCGTCGAGGGTGTTCGCCACGAACGCCCGGGCGGTGCGCCCGGGGTCGTTGAGATAGCCGAGGCCGACGGCGGTGCCGGTGACCAGGATCTCGCCGTAGGTGCCGACGGGGACGTGCCGCCCGTCGGGGCCGACGATGTGGATGCCGGTGTTGGCGATCGGGCGGCCCACGGGCACCCGCTCCCCGGTGGCCGGTGCCGTGAGGACGTGGTGGGTGACGTCGTCGGAGGTCTCGGTCGGCCCGTAGGCGTTGACCAGGGGAACGTCGTACCGGTCGAACCAGCGGCGGCTGAGCGCGGGCGGGAACGCCTCGCCGGTGACCAGGTTCCAGCGCAGGGCGCCGAGGTCGCGGGGCCTGACGTCGAGTTCGCCGAGCAGGGCGTCCAGGAAGGAGGGGACGACCTCCAGCACACTGACCGCGTCGTCCTCGAGAGCCCGGGCGAAGGCGGGCAGGTCGGTGACCGTGTCGGCGCCGTAGATCACGGTGTGCCCGCCCACCAGCCAGGCCGCGAGCAGTTGCCACACGGAGATGTCGAAGCACTGGGTGGCGGTCTGCGCGACCACGTCGTCCTCGGTCATGCGCAGCGCGTCGATCTTGGCGAGGAGGTGGTTGAGCATGCCCTCGTGGTGGACGAGGGCGCCCTTGGGCTCGCCGGTGGAGCCGGAGGTGAAGATCAGATAGGCGGGGTCGGCGGGGGCCGGGATGTGCCCGGTGCCGGTGGCCGGGCGTCCGTCGTCCCCGTCCGTCAGCTCCTCGTAGCACAGCACGGCCGGGCCGGTGCCGTCGTCCGCGGTGAGGGCCCGGGCCAGCCCGGGGCGGTGCGCGGCGGTGGTCAGCACGTGCCGGCAGGCGGAGCGGGTCAGCATGGCGCGCAGCCGGGCGGCGGGGTCGGCCGGGTCCTGCGGCAGGTACACCGCGCCGAGCCGCAGCACGGCGAGGACGGTGACGGCCCAGGCGATCCGGCGGTCCATCGGCACGGCGACCACGTCACCGGGCCGCACCCCGGCGGCGGCCAGCCGGGCGGCCAGCCGGGCGCTCCGGCCGTCCAGTTCGCGGTAGTCGAGCGCGTGGGCGCCGTGCCGGACGGCGACCGCCTCCGGGCGGGCGGCCACCTGGGCCGCGAACAGGGCGAGCGCGCCGCCCTCGGGCAGTGCGCGGGCCGGACCGGCGTAGCTCGCCAGCAGCGCGCGTTCCGCCTCGCCCAGCAGGTCGGCCTCGCGGACGCCGGTGTCGGGGTCGGTGACCAGCGTCCCAAGGGCACGCCGGTAGTAGCCGGCGATCCGCTGGATCTGCTCGGGCGGGAACGCGCCGGGGTGGTAGTGCAGGGACAGCGCCACGGTGCCGGTGAAGGCGTCCTGCCAGAACTCCGCGCGGAAGGGGAACTCGGTCTGGCTGGCCACCCGGGTGCGCTCCAGCCGCAGCCCGTGCTCGCGGCGCAGCTCGTCCAGGACGTGGAAGTGGGTGAAGTTGAAGACGGCCTCGAACAGCGGTCCCCGGGTGGGGCGCCGCCGTTTCATCTCGCTCATGGGGTAGCGCCGGTGCGGCAGCAGCGCGGTCTCGGCGCGGTACGCCTCGCGCACCAGGTCGGCCCAGCTGCCGTCGCCGACCCGGGCGCGCAGCGGGAGGGTGTTGAGGAAGAGCCCGGTGACCCGGTCGCCGTCCGCGACCTCGGGCCGGCCGCTGTGCTCGTAGCCGGTGAGCACGTCGTCCGCGCCGGTGACCAGCGCGAGGACGGCCAGATGGGCGGCCATGAGGACCGACTTCACGGGGACGTTCAGCCGTCCGGCGAGCCGGGTGACGCCCTCGGGGACGCCGTCGGGCAGCGGCACGTCGTGCATGACCACGCCCTCGGCGCCGTCCGGGGCGCCGGGCAGCCGGGGCAGCCGGCCGCCCTCGTGGCCGTCCAGCAGGTCCTCCCAGAAGGCACGGCTCTCCGCCGAGCCGGCCGCCTCGCGTTCCAGGCGGACGAAGTCCTGGTAGCCGGTGCCGAGCGGGTCGAGGCGTGGGGTGCGGCCGGCGCGCAGCGCCAGGTAGGCCGCGAACAGGTCGTGGTGGACCACGCTGACGCTCCAGCCGTCCAGGGCCGCCGCGTGGTAGCTGAGGCTGTACTGGTATCCGCTCTCCCCCAGCAGGTGCACCGCGATCCGGACCAGGCCGCCCCGCTCGGGCCGGAAGCCGCGGGCGAGTTCGCGCGTGTGGTACTCGTCCAGGGCGCGCTCCCGTCCGGCCTCGTCCAGAGGGGACAGGTCGGTGACCTCCACCAGGTCCGGGGTGCCGGCGTGCACGATCTGCAGGGGTTCGCCGTAGCCGGTGACGTGCAGCGAGGTGCGGAGCACGGGGTGGCGGGCGGCGACCAGGCCGGCGGCGGCCCGGAACGCCGCCAGGTCCAGCGGCCCGGCGACGCGGAAGCCGACGATGTCGTGGTAGAGCCCCGGCCGGTGCCCGGTCAGCTCGACCTCGTACAGCAGGCCGCTCTGGAGGGCGGACAGCGGGTAGGCGTCCCGCGCGTCGGCCGGCAGCCGCTCGGCGTCGGCCGGGGCGAGCAGGGCGAACGGGCGGGCCCTGCCGGTGTACTCCCGCTCGCGCCGGACATGCGGCTCCAGCCCGGCGAGCGTGGGGTGGGCGAACAGGTCCTGGAAGGAGAAGTCGAGGCCGGCCCGGCGGGCCTCGGCGAGCACCCGCACCATCATGATCGAGTCGCCGCCGAGGGCGAAGAAGTTGTCGTCCGGTCCGATGTCCGCGACGCCCAGCACCCGTGCCCAGATCTCCGCGAGGCGGACGGCGGTCTCGCCGGTGGGCGTGCGCCGCTCGCCGCGGGGGGCGGCGCGGCGGGGCGGCGGAAGGGCCGAGGTGTCCCGCTTGCCGTTGTGGCCGGTGGGGATGGCGGGCACGGTGACGACGAACGCCGGGACCATGTACGAGGGCAGTTCGGCGGCCAGCCGGGCCCGCAGCGCCTGTTCGTCGTAGCCGTCGCCGGGGACGACGTAGGCGCACAGGCGCCGGTGGCCCGCGTCGTCGGCGACGGCGAGGACGGCCGAGGCGGTGACGCCGGGCGTGCCCTCGGCGACGTGCTCGATCTCCACGGGTTCGATGCGGTGGCCGCGGATCTTGACCTGGGTGTCGAGCCGGCCCAGGTACTCCAGGGTGCCGTCCGGCAGCCAGCGGGCCAGGTCGCCGGTGCGGTAGCCGCGGCCGGCCGGGAACTCCGGGTCCTCGACGAAGCGTTCGGCGGTCAGCTCGGGTGCCCCGAGGTAGCCGCGGGCCAGCCCGGCGCCGCCGATGCACAGTTCGCCGGGGGTGCCGATGGGGGCGGTGGTGCCGGCGCGGGTGCGCACCCGCAGCACGAGGTTGTCGATGGGGCGGCCGAGCGGGACCGGGCGCCGCGGGTCGAGGCCGGCGCACGGGAAGTGGGTGACGTCGACCGCGGCCTCCGTCGGGCCGTAGAGGTTGACGAGCGCGGTGCCGTGGGGCGCGGTGAGCAGGTCGGCGAAGCGGACGGCGTGGGCGGTGCCCAGTGCCTCGCCGCTGGCGAAGACCCGGCGCAGCCGGTGCAGGCCGGCGCTGTCCCCGGCGACGTACTGGAGGAACGCCTGGAGCATCGAGGGCACGAAGTGGACGGTGGTGACGCGGTGTTCGGCGATCCGGGCGACCAGGGCCGCGGGGTCCTTCTCGCGGCCGGACGGCAGGGTGCACACGGCGGCTCCGGCCAGCGCCCACCAGAAGATCTCCCACACGGACACGTCGAAGGTGAACGGCGTCTTGTGCAGGATCACGTCGTCCGGGGCGAGCGGGTAGGCGCGCTGCATCCACACCAGCCGGTTGACGACGGCGCGGTGTTCCAGCATCACGCCCTTGGGGCGGCCGGTGGAGCCGGAGGTGTAGATGACGTAGCACAGGTCGTGCGGTCCGGCGCCGTCCCCGGGGGCGGGCGCGTCGCCGTCGAGGGCTCCGGGTGCGCCGGCGTCGACGAACGTCCCGGTGTACGGCAGTGCGGCGCGGGCGGCGGCGTCACCGACCACGACGCGGGCCGCGCTGTGCTCCAGCAGGTAGGCGACGCGGTTGGCGGGCAGCGTCGGGTCGACGGGCAGGTAGGCTCCGCCGGCCTTGAGGACCGCGTAGACGGCGGTGAGCGCGAGCGGGCCGCGCGGCAGGCAGACGCCGACGACGGTGCCGGGGCGTACGCCGGCGTCGCGTAACCGGTGGGCGAGCTGGTTGGCGCGCCGGTCGAGTTCCGCGTAGGTGGTGCCGTCGTCGCGGATCGCGATCCGGTCGGGGGTGCGGGCCGCCTGCGCGGCCAGGAAGCCGTGCAGGGTGGCGTTCCCGGGGAGGTCCGCCGTGGTGGCGTTGAAGCGGGCGATCTCCTCGCGTTCGGCGGGGTCGGCGTCCAGGAGGGGGCCGAAGGGGGCGTCCGGGTCGTGGGTGGTCGCCACGAGCAGCCGGACGCAGGCGGCGGCCAGCCGGTGCGCGGTGGCCTCGGTGAACAGGTCGGTGCGGTAGCGCACGGACAGGTGCGGCTCGTCCGCGCGCAGCCGTACGTCCAGCTGGACGACGCAGCCGGCCTCGTCGGCCGCGGCGGCGGGAAGGTCGCCGTCGGCGCCGGCCGCGAGGTCGGTGGGGAGGCGGTCCTCGGTCCGCAGGAGGTGGGCCACCGGGATGTCGAGGTGTCCGGTGGCCTCCTGGTAGGCGGCGCGGGCGGCGCCGAGCAGCCGGCGCAGGGTGCCGTCCCGGGTGACGGTCAGGCCCAGCGGGAAGGCGACCGTCTCGCCGGTGCCGGGACCCGGGTGGCCGGTGACGACCTGGACCTGTTCGGTGTCGGTGGCCCGGGCGGCGACCACGGCGAGCACGGCGCCGGTGAGGACGCGGGCGAGGGCGGGCCGGTCGCGGGTCAGCTCCCGGCAGCGGGCGGCGCAGCCGGCGGGCAGCGGGACGGTGATCCGGTCGTGGGCGGCGTCGGCGGCGCGGGCCGCCCGGCCCGCCCGGCCCGTCCGGTCCGTCCGGTCCGTCCGGGCGGCGTCGGCGGTGTGGGCGGTGTGGGCGAGGAAGTCGCGCGGCAGCACGGTGGGCTGCTCCCAGGCGGCGAGGCGGGACCGCCAGTACCCGGCCTGCTCCGGATGGGCCTGCAGGGCGCGGCTGAGCTGGAACGGGGTGGTCATGGTGTCCTTCGTCTGCGTCGTCACGGCGAATCAGAGGTCGAAGTCCGGGAGGTGCGCGGCGGGTGTCGCGGCGGCCGTGCGGCGCACCGGGGCCGTGGGGTCCGTCAGCAGGTCGTCGAGCGCCGCCAGGTACTCGTCGAGGAGCAGGGCGGCGGACGCGTGGTCGTAGAGGTCGGTGGCGTACTCCAGGTCGAGGCGCACCTCGTCGGGGCGCAGGTACGCCTGGAGGTTGAGGTCGAACCGGGTGGTGCCGGGGTTCAGCAGGTGGGTGCGCGCGGTCAGGCCCGCCGGGCGCAGGACGTGGAAGTCGATGTCCTGGAGGGCGAAGAGCACGTCGAACAGGGGGTTGCGGGCGGGGTCGGGCGGCAGGGCGAGCCGCCGGGCGAGCTGCGGGAACGGCGGTCCCTGGTGGGACAGCGCCTCGGCGGCCAGCCGGTCCGCCTGGGCGACCAGCGCGTCCAGGGTGGTGTCCCGCTCCAGCCGTACCCGCAGGCAGGCGGTGTTGACGAACATGCCGACGACGTCGGCGAACTCCGGGTGCGTCCGGCCGCTGGTGGGGGTGCCGACGACGAAGTCACGGCGGCCCGACAGCCGTGCGAGGGCGGCGGCCCAGGCGGCGAACAGCACGCCGAACGGGGTGCTGCGGTGCCGTCGTACGGCCGCCCGCACCTCGGCGAGCCGGCCCGCGTCCAGGACGGCGGTCACGACGGCGCCCCGGGTGGCCCGGTGCGGTCCGCGGGGGCGGTCCACGGGCAGGACCGGCTCGGTGGGCGCCCCGGCCAGCTGGCGCAGCCAGTAGGTCTCGTCGTCCGCGCCGGCGCCCCGGACCGCCCGCTCGTGGGCCCAGCGGGCAGCCGTCCGGTAGCCGGTGGTCCGCTCGGGCAGCGGCGCGCCGTCGTGGGCGGTGAGCAGCTTCTCCAGCAGCAGCCGCAGCGAGACCCCGTCGAAGACGATGTGGTGGGTGTCGAGGTACAGCTCGTGCCGGTCCGGCG
Source organism: Streptomyces sp. NPDC029296 (assembly GCF_055569255.1). NCBI lineage: Bacteria > Bacillati > Actinomycetota > Actinomycetes > Kitasatosporales > Streptomycetaceae > Streptomyces > Streptomyces sp. NPDC029296. Next base: position 67,587 of record NZ_JBVHXT010000027.1, on the reverse strand, counting down.
CCCCGGTGCGCACCAGCAGGGCGCGCAGCAACGGGGAGCCGTCGGGCCGGTAGGGCGCGAAGGGGCGTACGAAGGCGCGTACGGCGGCCTCGTCGGGCGCGTCGAGGACGGTGAACTCCGGTGCGGCGGGCGGGGCCGGTTCCTGTGCCACGCCGGTGCCATCGACGGTGAACCGCATCCGCAGCGCCTCTTCGCGGGCGACCACCTCGGTGAGCGCGTCCCGCAGCCGGCCGGGGTCGAGCGGGCCGGTCAGCTCCACCCGGACGGGGATGTTGTAGGCCAGGGAGCCGGGTTCGGCCTGCCAGACGGTGAACAGGCCCTGCTGTTGCGGGTGCAGGGGGGCCGCGCCGGGTGCCGGGGCGGGCAGGTCCTCGGCGGGTGCCGGGGCGGCCGCCGCGACGGCGCGGGCCATGGCATCGAGCGTGGTCGCCGCGAACGCCTCGGCGTAGCTCAGCCGCACCGAGGCGTCCCGGTGCAGCCGGCCGAGGAGGACGCCCAGGCGCAGGGAGTCGCCGCCGAGCGCGAGGAAGTCGGCGTCGGGGCCGAGGTCCGCGGAATCCAGCTCCAGGACGTCCGCCCACAGGCGGGCCAACCGCCTTTCGGCCCCGTTCGGTTCGCGGGCCGGCACCGGGGGTGCGGGCGCGCGGTCCGGGACGGGCAGGGCGTGCCGGTCGACCTTGCCGGCGGCGGTCAGGGGCAGCCGGTCCAGCCGGACGAACCGGTCGGGGCAGAGGTAGCCGGGCAGCCGCTCGCGCAGCCGGCGGCGGATCGCCTCGATGTCCTCGTCGGGGGTGACCACGTACGCGGTCAGGAAGCGTTCCCCGCCGGGCTCGCCGACCACCCGGGTGTGCGCGTCGGTCACGCCGGGCAGGGCCAGCAGCGCGGCGTTGACCTCGGCCGGTTCCACGAGGTGCCCGCGGATCTTGACCTGGTCGTCCCGGCGGCCGTGGAAGTGCAGCAGCCCGTCCTCGTCGGCGTGGACGAGGTCGCCGGTGCGGTAGTGGCGCACGCCGTCCAGGGTGACGAACGCGCGGTCGGTGAGGGCGGGGTCGGCCAGGTAGCCGCGGGCGAGGCCGGCGCCGGCGACGTACAGCTCGCCGGTGGTGCCGGGCGGGACCGGGCGGCCCCGCTCGTCGCACACCCGGACCGTGGTGCCGGGTATCGGGCGGCCGATGGGCAGCGGGCCGTCGGTCGCGTCGGGGACGGGGAAGGTGGTGGTGAAGGTGGTGTTCTCGGTGGGGCCGTAGCCGTTGACGACGGTGAGCCCGGGGCAGGCCGCGCGCACCCGTGCCACGTGTCCGGGCGAGACGACGTCACCGCCGGTCACCAGGGTGTCGAGGGCGGCGAAGGCGGCGGGGTGTTCCTGCGCCACGCGGTGGAAGAGCGGGGCGGTCACCCAGGCCAGGGGGATGCCGCCCTCGCGCAGCGCCCGTTCCAGGCGCCAGGGCACGACCGCCGTCTCCTGGTCGACGACGTGCAGACAGGCGCCGTTGAGCAGGGCGCCCCAGATCTCGAAGGTGGCCGCGTCGAAGGCGAGCGAGGCGGCCTGGAGCACGTGCCGGCGGGGGGAGAAGCCGACGTAGTCGGTGTCGGTGACCAGCCGGAGCACTCCGCGGTGTTCGACCATCACGCCCTTGGGGCGGCCCGTGCTGCCGGAGGTGAACATCACGTAGGCCAGCGGTGAGCGCCCGGCGGGGGGCGGTCCGGCCGCGGGTAGGGGTGTGTCGTCCCGCTCGCCGAGGCGCAGCAGTTCCCCGAGGCCGTAGGCGGTGGCCGGCCGCGGCGCGGTGAACCGCTCGCGCACCGGGTCGGGGCAGACCACCAGCCGCAAGCGCGCCGCTTCGGTGATCCGGCCGAGCCGGTGCTCGGGATGGGCGGGGTCGAGGGGGACGTAGGCGCCGCCGGCGAGCACGATGGCGAGCAGCGCCACGATGGAGTCCGCGGACCGGTCGAAGGCCAGGCCGACCAGGGTCTCGCGGGTCACGCCCAGCCGGCGCAGCCCGGCCGCGGCCGTCTCCGCCCGGTGCCGGAGCCGGTGGTAGGTCAGGGTGGTGCCGTCCGCGACCAGTGCCGGGCTCGAGGGGTGGGCGCGGGCCTGTGCGCGGAAGCGGTCCTCGATCAGTCCGTCCCAGGACGGAGCGTGGCTCATGGCGTTCTCCAGGTGCGGCCGGACAGCGGCGGATGGGCGGTCGACGTCGGAGCGGGGATCCCGGGAACCGTGCGGCGGACGAAGGGCGGGAGATCGGGCCGGTCATGGATATCGCGGCCAACGCCCGGAATGTCGCGGATAATCGCCGGTCAACCGGACGTCAATGTCCGGGCGTCAGCGACGGCGACCCAGTCCTGCCATTTCGGAAATCGGAGCGGGGCACGGCCGGCCTTGGCCGGGTCCAGAGAAGTTGCGCAAAAGCCGCCCCCGCATGCGGATTGGAGTCCTGTGCCGCATCACTTATACCCATACCCCCTAGGGGAAGCAAGGTGTTTGAGCACGGAGACGGGGGCCGGACCGCCCCCCGGGGCGCATCGGATTACCGCTCGATTACCGGCCCCCCGCTCTTTGCCGCCCACCCGGGTGGGAGCGGCTCCACTCCTCTCTTTTCGCCCGCGCGACCCCGTCTCCGCCCCCGGTTCCCCTCTCCGGAAAGGAGATCTTCCCCCGTTGACAACGCCTGCCCCCTTAGGGTTTCCTCGGCACGGTCGCAACAGAGCACAGTCGGCGCCGGGTCGAGTACCCGGGCACAGCAACTGACGTTCGGTTGGGAGATGGGGGACGGCAACGATGGAGACATCGACGATGCAGGGACCGATCGCGAGCGCACACCGCTGTCTGTGACGGCGCCGGGGCGCGCTGACACCTCCGGGGCCGATCGACTCGCCCACCCGATTTCCCCGAGCCGGCCGAACCCGTTCCGCGTGGCCGCCGGGACGCGTCCGCGCGCCCGCCGCATCCCGGGCGCGGCGGCCTCTTCCTTCTGATTTCCGATTTCCGCCCACAGCCAACGGATTCACTGCACACCGGCACCCCGGCCTGCTGCGCGCTCCCCCAGGGCCGGCCCCATCCCAGGCACGAGTTCGCCCTGCGCCCACGCGCGTCGGCGGACACGTCAGCGTTCTCACACCCGCACTGGACGAGAGGACTCATGGACATCATCGGGAAGCCGTACGCACACGAGCGCTTCGCCGCCGTGGCGGCGGCTCGTGGCGAGGCGACAGCGGTGGAACACGACGGCCGCCGGATCGGCTACGCCGAACTCGACGCGGAAGCGGACCGGCTGGCACACCGGCTGCGGGCCCGCGGCGCGGGACGCGGATCGGTGGTCCTGGTCCACCTGGAGCGCTCCATCGACCTCGTCGTGTCGCTCCTCGCGACGCTCAAGGCGGGAGCGGCCTACCTTCCGGTGGAGCCGGGCGTCCCCGACGACCGGATCGCCGCCTATGTCAAAGAGACGGGCTGCGCGGTCGCCGTCACCCGCCCCGAGCACGCCGGCCGGTTCGCCGGGCTGCCGGTCACCACCCTGGACCCGGCCGCCGGGACCGCCGAGGACTCCCCCGGCGCCGGGCCCGCCGCCGTCGAGCCGACGGACACCGCCTACGTCATCTACACCTCGGGATCCACCGGTTCCCCGAAGGGCGTACGGGTGGCCCACGCCTCCCTCGCCCATCTGTGCGGCAGCGTCAACGAACGGTACGGCGTGGGGCCCGAGGACCGGGTGCTGCAGTTCGCCGCGCTCTCCTTCGACACCTCCGTCGAGCAGATCCTCAACACCCTGCTCCACGGCGCGACCCTCGTCCTGCCCGAGTACGCCTGGGCACCGAGCGAACTGCCCGGCCGCCTGGTGTCGCTCGGCATCACGGTCATGGACCTGACCCCGCCCTACTGGCGTGCCTTCCTCGCCGAACTGGCCCGGGAAACCGTCGACTTGCCGGTACGGCTCACCATCGTGGGCGGCAGCGCGGTGCACGCCGAGGACTGCCGGACCGCCCTGCGGCTGATGCCGGACTCCCGCCTCGTCAACGCCTACGGGCTGACCGAGACGACGATCACCTCCTGCACCATGGAGATCACCCCGAAGGCGCTGCCGGCGCAGGGCCCCGCGCCCGTCGGACGGCCGCTGCCCGGGACCGTCGTCCATGTGCTGGACGAGGACCTGAACCCGGTCCCGGCCGGGCGGCACGGCGAGATCTACCTCGGCGGCCCCGGCGTCGCCCAGGGCTACCTCGCCGACGAGGCACAGAGCCGTAAGCGGTTCGTGACCCTGCCGGGCGCGGCGGCGGACACCGGGACCGTGTACCGCACCGGCGACCTGGGCGGCTGGACTCCCCACGGGTACCTGGAGATCGTGGGGCGGGCCGACCGGCAGCTCAAGATCCGCGGCTTCCGCGTCGAACCCGCCGAGATCGAGGCGACCCTGTCCGCGCACGACCTCCTCGACGACGCCGCCGTCACGTCGTTCACCCACCGGGGAGAGGAACAGCTCGTCGCCTACTTCACCGCCCGGCGCGCCCCCCACCGGCTCGATCCCGGGGAACTGCGCGCCTTCGCCGCCCGCCGGCTGCCCGCCTACATGGTCCCGGCCCGGTTCGTCCAGCTCGACGCGATGCCGACGACCGCGCACGGCAAGATCGACCTCGCCGCGCTGCCCGGCCCGTCCGAGCTGCCCGCGCCCGGTCCGGCGGCCGGTGCCGGGGCGTCCCCGGCGAGCCTGGTCGAGCGCGCCGTCGCCGGCCTGTGGTGCCAGGTGCTCGGCGTCGAGTCGGTGGAGCCGGGCGACAACTTCTTCGACCTGGGCGGGAACTCGATCCTCGCGGCCGAGCTGATGGCGAAGGTCCGGGCCTCGCTCGGCGTCCTGATCACCCAGGTGCGCCCGCTGATCCGGCTGCTGCTCGACGACGCCACGCTGCGCGGCTTCGCCGCGGCGGTGGAGTCGGCCCGGGCCGGCACGCTCAGCGCGGACGGCGCGGCCCCGACCGACCTGCGGGCGGACACCGCCGTCGGCGTGCCGATCCAGGCGCGGCCCACCGGGGAGACCGCGTGGGCGGACCCGGACCATGTCTTCCTCACCGGGGCCACCGGCTTCCTCGGCGTCTACCTGCTGCGCGATCTGCTGCGGACCACCCGCGCCACCGTGCACTGCCTGGTGCGGGCCCGCGACGCCCGGCACGCCGTCGAGCGCGTCCAGGCCACCGCGCGGCGCTATCTCGCCGAGGACCTGGCCGAGCACGTGGCGTCCGGGCGGATCGCGGTCGTGCCCGGCGACCTGGACCGGCCGCGCTTCGGGCTGAGCGAGGCGGAGTTCGACCACTTCGCCCGGGTGGTCGACGTCATCCACCACCCGGGCGGGCTCGTCAACTTCATCTACCCCTACTCCCATATGCGCCCGACCAACGTCGAGGGCACCCGGGAGATCATCCGGATGGCCGGACGGTACCGGAACATCCCCGTGCACTACGTCTCCACCATGGCCGTGGTCTCCGGCTTCGGCACCGCCGGCGTCCGGCACGTCACCGAGAAGACGCCGCTCGACCATCCGGACCGGCTGTCGGTGGGATACGTGGAGAGCAAGTGGGTCGCCGAGGGGCTGCTGCTGAACGCGGCCGAGCAGGGCCTGCCGGTCGCCGTCTACCGGGCCGCCGACATCTCCGGCGACCGCACGACCGGCGCCTGGAACACGGCCACCGAGATGTGCGCGATGAAGAAGTTCATCGTCGACACCGGCACCTCCCCCGTCGCCGAACTCCCCCTGGACTACACCCCGGTCGACTGCTACTCCGCCGCGCTGCTGCACATCGCGTCCGCCAGGCTGCCGGCGGGCGAGATCTACCACCTGACCAATCCCGGGAAGGTGAACGTCTCGGTGCTGGCCGACCGGCTGCGGGCGCACGGGCACACCATCCGCGAGGTGCCCTGGGAGGAGTGGACCGACGGGATCGTGAGGACCGCGATCGAGCGGCCCGACCACCCCATGACCCCCTTCGCCCCGCTGTTCATCGACCGCTGCTCCACCGGCGAGATGAGCGTGGCCGAGATGTACCTGGAGACGACGTTCCCCGTCTTCGGCCGGGACAACGTCGAGAACGCGCTGCGCGGCAGCGGCATCGAGATCCCGCCCGTGGACGCGGAGATGCTCGACCGCTACATCCGGTACCTGACCTCCATCGACTTCCTGTGAGGTGGACGTGTACATCCGTACGCTGGCGCGTACCGGCGGCTTATGGGAATCGCTGGACGTCCTCGGCGGCCCGGCGGACGGGCCCGTGGCCTTCGGGGGCGACCTCGGCCCCCAGTCCCTGCTCGCCGCCTACCGGCGCGGTCTGTACCCCTTCCCGGCGGCGACGGCCGAACAGCGGATCGTCAACGAGCTGATCTACGAGGCCGATGTCGCCGCCGGTGTGGTGAAGGTGCTGCCCGGCGGTGACGAGCCCTACTCCATCGCCTGGTGCTCCCCCGATCCGCGGCCCGTCATCCACGTCGGCCAGGCCCGCCTTCAGCGCAGCCTGCGCCGGCAACTGCGCGGCACGCCGGACTGGACCACGACGGCGGACCTGTGCTTCGAACGGGTGGTCCGCCAGTGCCGCTCCGGACGCAGCGAGCAGTGGCTCACCGACGACCTGCTGAGCGGCCTGTGCGTGCTGCACGAACTCGGCCACGCGCACAGCGTCGAGGTGTGGGACGGTGACGAACTGATCGGCGGCACCTTCGGCGTCCGGGTCGGCTCCGTGTTCAGCGCCGACTCCCAGTTCACCGTGCGCAGCGGGGCGGGCAAGACCGCGGTCGCCGATCTGACCCGGCGCTTCGCCGCGGCCGGCGGGGTGGCCGTCGACGTCCAGCGCGACGGCGACCACGTCCGGCTCCTGGGCGCGCGGCCGATCCCCCGGGCGCGCTACCTCGCCCTGCTCGCCGGGCGGCGCGACGTCCGGCCGCTGCCCACGGAGCGGCTGCCCGCCCGCCGGCTCGCCGGGTGAGGACCGCCACCACGACCGTGCCCGCGCTCACCGACGGGAGCAACGCCATGAGCACCACCAGCACCGGCCTGCGCGTGACCAGCCTCGCCGAGCGGCCCGACCTGGAGGAGGCGATGATCACGATGGAATCGTCGTGGCCCGCCTACATCCGCCCCGATCCGCTCCTCGTGGACTGGGCGCTGCGCCGCCACGCCGAGCACCAGCTCGTCGTCCTGGACGAGGAGGACCGTGTCGTCGCCCGGGCGGCCAGCGTGCCCTTCGCCTGGGACGGCGACCCGGACGGGCTGCCCGACACCGGCTGGGACGAGGCGCTGCGCCTGTGCCTGTCCGACACCGCCGCCGGCCGCGAACTCACGGCGCTGTGCGCGCTGGAGATCGCCATCGTCCCGGACCGCCTCGCGCGGAACATGTCCGTGTACGCCCTGCGCGCCCTGATCGGCCACGCCCGCGCCAAGGGGTTCGGCGACCTGGTGGGCCCGGTCCGGCCCAGCGGCAAACACCGGCACCCGGGGCTGCCGCTGGGCGAGTACATCGCGCTGCGCCGGTCCGACGGGCTGCCCGAGGACCCCTGGCTGCGGGTGCACGTACGGGTCGGCGGCGAGGTGCTGCGGGTGTGCCCGGCGTCCATGACCATCTCGGGCAGCCTGGCCCAGTGGCGGGAGTGGACCGGGCTGCCCCTGGACACCGACGGGCCCGTGGAACTGCCCGGCGCCCTGACCCCGCTCACCGTGAACACCACCCACGACCACGCCGTGTACGTCGAACCCAACGTCTGGGTCCGGCACCGCCTCACCGGCCGGCTCCCCTGACGGACCGGCGGGCACACCCACCGGTGTCCCCCACTCTCCCCGAGCGACCTCACGAGAAGGAGTACGACCATGAGCACGACCGGACAGGACGTCCTCGCCACCGGCACACCGGATCTCCGGGCCGCCCTGATCGAGCGGATCGGCGGCTACATGACCGCGCACGGCATCGGCGTGGCCGCCGAGCTGGGCCTCGCGGACCTCATCGGCACGGGTGCGCGTACCAGCGGCGAGCTGGCCGACGCCACCGGTACGCACGAGCCGTCGCTGCGGCGGCTGCTGCGCATGCTGGTCGCCGTCGGCATCGCCGAGGAGACGGAGCCGGGCCGCTTCGCGCTGACCGACATCGGCTCCCAACTGCGCTCCGACTCCCCCGACTCGCTGCACAAGTTCGCCAGGATGTTCAGCCACCCCATCTTCCTCACGTCCTGGCAGAGCCTGCGCCACACGGTCACCACCGGCGAGCGCGCCTTCGACCACGTCTACGAGATGGGCGTCTACGACTGGCTGGCCCGGCACGGCGAGACCAGCACCCTGTTCAACGAGGCGATGAGCGAGGAGTCCCGGCTCTCTGCCGCACAGCTGGCCGCGGGCTACGACTTCCCGGAGACCGGCACCGTGGTGGACCTCGGCGGCGGCGACGGCACCCTGCTCTCCGCGATCCTCCAGGCCCGGCCCGGGCTGCGGGGCGTCGTCTTCGACAGCCCGAGCGGTGTCGCGGAGGCCCCGGCCACCCTGGGCAAGGCCGGTCTCGGCGACCGGTGCGAGGTCCGGTCCGGGGACTTCTTCCAGTCCGTGCCGGGCGACGGCGACCTGTACATCATCAAGAGCGTGTTCCAGGACTGGGGCGACGACGAGGCCCGGGCGATCCTGCGCACGGTCCGGGCCCACATGCCCGCCGCCGCCACCCTCCTGATCGTCGGCACGGTCCTGCCCGGGACCGCCGACACCTCCGCGCCCGTCGCGTACTTCACCGACGTCAACATGATGGTCACGACCGGCGGCCAGGAGCGTACCGAGGGCGAGTTCCGGACGCTGCTGGAGGAGACCGGGTTCACCGTGCGGTCGGTCGGGGTGGGGCAGGCCGGACCGCTGTCGGTCATCGAGGCCGTCCCCTCCGCCACGGCATGACGGCGCAGGGGATGCCGCAGCCGCAGGCCCCGGCCGGTACCGGCCGGCCGGGGTTCGCCACCGGGCTGTTCCTCGGCCGGCCGCACGCGGAACCGCTCGCCCTGCCCGCGGGCGACCCGCGGCGGCTGCCCCCGGAGGAGGAGCGCTTTCTCGCCCGCCTGCGCGACTTCTGTGAGAAGGAGGTCGACAGCGCGGCGATCGAGCGCGAGGACCGCGTCCCGGACGAGGTGATCGAGGGGCTCAAGGACATCGGCGCGTTCGCCGTCCGGCTCCCGCGCCGGTACGGCGGGCTGGGCCTGTCCACCCACTGCTATCTGCGCGCTCTGATGCTCACCAGTACGACGCACCCGGCGCTGAGCGAACTGCTCGCCGCCCACCAGGCGATCGGGCTGGCGCAGCCGCTGCTGCTGTTCGGGACCGAGGAGCAGAAGCGGACGTTCCTGCCGCGGTGCGTGCGGGAGATCTCCGCGTTCGCCCTCACCGAGGCCGACATCGGCAACGATCCGTTCCGCATGCGCACCACGGCCGTGTACGACCCGGCCTCGGACGGCTATGTGCTCGACGGGGTGAAGACGTGGACCACCAACGGGGTGGTCGCCGACCTGCTGGTGGTCATGGCGGTCGTACCCGCCGGGGACGGCGGCGAGGGAGGGATGACGGCGTTCGTCGTCGAGGCGGACTCGCCCGGCGTGACGGTGGAGCGGCGCAACTCCTTCCTCGGGCTGCGCGGACTGGAGAACGGCTGCGTCCGGCTGCACCGGGTGGCGGTGCCGGCGGGCCACCGGATCGGCGCGGAGGGCGAGGGGCTCGCGATCGCCCTCGCCGCGCAGGACACCGGGCGGCTGTCGCTGCCGGCCGCCAGTGCCGCCGCGGCCAAGTGGAGCCTCGGGATCGCCCGGCAGTGGAGCGCCGCCCGGGTGCAGTTCGGGCGGCCCATCGCCCGGCACGACGCGGTGGCCGGGAAGGTGGCCTTCATCGCCGCGACGGCCTTCGCGCTGGAGGCGGTGGTCGAGGTCGTCGCCCGGCGCGCGGAGGCCGGCGACACCGACACCCGGCTGGACGCGGAGCTGGCCAAGCTGTTCGCGTCGGAACAGGCGTGCCTGGTCGCCGACGAGCTGGTACAGCTCAGGGGCGGCCGCGGCTACGAAACGGCCGGCTCGGCCGTCGCCCGCGGCGAACGCGGCGTCCCGGTCGAGCAGCAACTGCGGGACGTCCGGATCGGCCGCATCTTCGACGGCTCCAGCGAGGCGCTGCGGTCCTTCCTCGCCCACGACCTGATCGAGGCACACCGCGCCGCGGCGGGAAACGGGGAGGAGGCGGGGGACGAGACGCCGGCCGGCCCGGACCGGGACGGCGATGTGCTGGACACCCACCTGGAGTTCGTCGCCCGGACCAGCCGTCGTATCGCCGGCGAGCTCGCCGCGGTCGCCGCCGGGGCCGGATCCGGAGCCGGATCCGAGGGTGACGGTCTGGACGGGCGGCAGCGGTTCCTCGGGCGGATCGTCGACATCGGCGCCGAGCTGTACGCGATGAGCGCGAGTTGTGTCTACGCCCGGGCTCTCGGCGGCCCGGACGGCTCCCCGGCCGAACTCGCCGACGCCTTCTGCCGCCAGGCGCGGCTGCGGGTGGCCGAACTGCTGGCCCGGCTCGGCGAGAACACCGACGCGACGGACCGCGCGGTGACGGAGCACGTCCTGGACGGCCGTCACGCCTGGCTGGAAGAGGGAGTGGTGGACGTCTCCGTGGACGGTCCCTGGATCGCCGAGCAGCGGCCGGGACCGGCGACGGGACCGAATCTGCGGAGGATCATCCGGCCGGCCGGAACAGCGGGAACGGCCCGGTCCACCGACGAAGCGACGAGGAGGACCCCGTGAAGACCGCGACGGACGTCCTGGAGGCGGCGCGGCTGCGGATCGCCGAGGACGCCGAGCCCAACCGTTTCCTCGACGTGCTCGAACAGGGCCGCATGCCCGGGGAACGGCTCAAGTGGCTCGCCGGGGAGCTGTACCACCTGGTGAGCAGCGACCGCCGCAGCTTCGCGCTGCTCGCGTCCCGCTTCCCCGCCGCCCCGGCCGGGGACCTGTTCCTGGCCATGGCCCAGGGCGAGGGCCAGGCCCTGGAACTGCTCGGGGACTTCGCGACGGCGGTCGGCCTCACCCCCGAGGAACTGCGGGCCTACGAACCGCGGCCGCTCGCCCAGGCCTATCCGGCCTACCTCACGCGGTCGGCGCTGTACGGCACCGCGAGCGACACCGCGCTGGCCCTGCTGGCGAACGTGGAGGAGTCCACCGAGACCTATGTCCGGGTGGCCGACGCCCTGGTGGCGCGGTACGGCGTCGAGGAGCGGGCCCTCGAACACTTCCGCTACTTCGCCGACACCCCGCAGGCCCTGCTGGACCAGGCGACGGCGACGCTGGCGGACGGTCTGGCCGGCGGGGACGACCCGGTGGCCGCCGTGCGCTCGGCGCGGACCGTGCACGCGCTGGAGAACGCGTTCTGGAACTGCCTGGCACACGGTCTCGGCACGGGCTGAGCGCGCAGGACCCCGGCCGTCCGACCGGCTTGACACCCATACCCCCCATCCGTATGTTCACTGCAATACCCGGTGGGGGTATGCCTGTGCGCCGGCGGCCGTGCCACGGCGCGGCGCGGCCGTGTCGCAGGTCTCGACGAGGAGAGGAGTGCTGATGTCTTCGGCAGGAAGTCCGCAGTTACGAGCAGGGGGTAAGCAGTGGGCCGCGTTGGGCCTGCTGGTCCTCCCCGCGCTCCTGCTGTTCATGATGCTGACCATCCTGTTCCTGGCCATCCCCTATCTCGCGGCGGATCTGCGGCCCAGCAGCACGCAGACACTGTGGATCCTGGACATCTACGGCTTCCTGATGGCGAGCCTGCTGGTGCTCATGGGTACGGTGGCCGACCGTTTCGGCCACCGGAACCTGCTGATCACCGGGGCCCTGCTGTTCGGCCTGATCTCGGCGGCGGCGGCCTTCACGGAATCGCCCGAGCTGATGATCGTCTGGCGTGCGCTGCTCGGCGTGGCGGCGGCCATGCAGATGCCGACCACGCTCGGCCTGATCTTCACGATGTTCCAGGACCCGAAGCAGCGGGGCGTCGCCATCGGCACCTGGGCGGCGGCCATCTCGGCCGGTGTCGCGCTCGGTCCGCTGCTCAGCGGCCTGCTGCTGGAGGCGTTCTCCTGGCGGGCCACGTTCTTCGTCGCCGTACCGGTGATGGCGGTCGTGGTCATCGGCGCGCCCCTGCTGCTGCCGGGCCGGCAGGGTCCGAGCACGGGCCGGCTGGACCTGTTCAGCGCGCTGCTCATGCTGCTGACGCTGCTGCCGCTGATCTACGGCGTGAAGTCGTTCGCCACCACCGACTCACCGCTGGTCCCGGCCCTGGCCGTGGTGGTGGGCCTGCTCTTCGGCGTCGTGTTCGTCGTCCGCCAACTGCGCTCCGCCGAGCCGCTGCTGGACGTCCGGCTGTTCAAGAACCGGACGGTCAGCGGGGCGCTGGGCGTCTTCATCCTGTCGGCCATGGGCCTCGGTGGCGTGTATCTGATGTTCACCCAGTACCTCCAGCTGGTGAAGGCGCTCTCGCCGCTGAAGACCGGGTTCGCGATCCTGCCCGCGGCCCTCGTCCTGATCGTGGTCGCGATGCGCTCCCCGGTCCTCGCCCGGCGCGTGCGGCCGGGGTACGTCATCGCCACCGGGCTCGCCGTCCAGGTCGTCGGCTACATCCTGTTCACCCTGATCGACAGCACCACCGGGCTGCCCTGGGTCATCGCCGGCTTCATCGTGCTCTACCCGGCGGTCTCCCCGTCCATGGCGCTGACCACGGACCTCGTGGTCGGTTCGGTGCCGCCGGAGAAGGCGGGCGCGGCCGGCGGCCTCGCGTCGACCGTCAACGACCTCGGCATCTCGCTGGGCGTCGCCGTCATCGGCAGCATCGGCACCGCCGTCTACCGCGACGGCGTCGACGACAAGCTGCCCGACGGCCTGTCGAAACCGGCGGCCTCCGCCGCCCGGGAGAACCTCGACGGCGCCGTCGCCGCCGCCCGGGAACTGCCCGGCCGGGTCGGGGACGAGTTGCTGGGCGCGGCCCGGGACGCGTTCACGAGCGGACTCAACGTCGCCGCCGGAACGGCCGCGGTGATCGCGGCGGCGGGTGCCGTCGCCGCGGCGGTCTCGCTGCGCCACGTGCCGCCGACCGGCTCGGCGGCGCCCGGCACCACACCCGCCGAGGCGAGCCCGGCCCCGTCGGTCCCCGCCGCGGACGCCGACTGACCGACGGCACCCGGGCCGGCCGGCCGATGTCCACGACACGGCACCAACGGAACGGTGCCTACACCGATTTCAAGTGAACACCGCCGGACGTGGCGGCCGGTGCGGACTCCGTCCCCGCCGGCCGCCTCGTCCGGCCCCACCAGGAGGCACGCAGTGTCAGTGATCCCCTTCAGCGCAGCTCCCACCGAGACACTCGACAACAAGGGCGGCCGGTGCATGTACGCGCAGGTCGAACGCCTGCGGTCGCTGGGGCCCGCCGTTCCCGTGCGGCTCCCCGAGGGGGTGTCGGCCTGGTCGGTGTCCCGGGGGGACGTCGTACGGATGCTCCTGACCCACCCCGGTGTGTCCCGGGACCTGAAGAAGACCGTGCCGGGTTACCGGCCCGGTTCCGTGCCCTGGCTGTCCCCGTGGGTCGACCTGGACTCCATGGCCACGGCGGACGGGCGTGAACACGCGCGGCTGCGCAAGCTGATCACCCCGGCCTTCACCCCGCGCCGGGTGGAACGGCTGCGCTCGCACATCGAGGCGGACGTCGCGATGCTGCTGGACCAGCTGGCCGCGCGGCCCGGCGACGAACCGGTGGACCTGCACGAGGAGTTCTCCTACAGCGTGCCCACCCAGGTCATCTGCGACCTCTTCGGCATCCCGGACGACCAGCGGCCCGAGGTGCTGCGCGTGTTCCGGGCCGTGGCCAGGACGGGCCTGACCGAGGAGGAGTCGGTCGCGCTGTACAACGACCTGGTGGCCGCGATGCACCTGCTGATCGCCACCAGGCGGAAGGCGCCGGCGGACGACCTCACCAGCTTCCTGCTCGCCGCGCGCGAGGAGGGCGAGGAGTCCCTGAACGAGCACGAGCTGGTGTCCACGCTGCTGCTGATGATCGGCGGCGGCAGCCAGACCACCATCAACCTCCTGGATCACACCGTCCGCGAACTCCTCGCCCGGCCCGACCAGTTGAGCATCCTCCAGGCGGACCCCGAACGCTGGGACGACGCGATCGAGGAGTCGCTGCGCGTGCACTGCCCGGTGATGCACCTGCCCATGCGCTGGGCCAAAGAGGACATCGACCTGGGCGAGGGAGTGGTCGTACGCGCCGGGGACGCCATCCTGATCTGCTACGGCGCCCACGGCCGGGACCCCGGGGTGCACCACGATCCGGAGACCTTCGACATCGACCGGGAGGACAAGGACCACCTCGCCTTCGGCCTCGGCGCGCACTTCTGCCCGGGCTCGCACCTCGCCCGGCTGGAGGCCCGGATCGCGCTGCCCGCGCTGTTCGACCGGTTCCCGCGCCTGGCCCTGGCCGTCGCCCCGGAGGACGTCCCGCCCGGGCAGACCTTCATCGGCAACGACGTCGCGTCCCTGCCGGTCTTCCTGCGGCACACGTGAGCACGTCCTGCCGCGGGTTCGCCCCGCACACCCCGGGCCCCGGCCAGCCCGCCCCGGGAAGCCCGTATCCGCCGCGGCGCCGCGGCACGACTGCGAGAGGTCCCGCATGGCGTTCGACGAGAGCCTGATCGACCGGACGGCGCACCTGCTGGACCGGGCGCGCTATCTGAACCTGGCCACCGCGCGGGACGGAGCCCCGTGGGTGGCCACGCTGGAATACGCCTGGTTCGGCGGTCCGCTGCACTTCGTCTTCGGTTCGTCCACCGGTTCCCGGCACAGCGGTGACCTCCGCGCCGACCCCCGGGTGAGCGGTTCGCTGTTCGTGACCGAGGGCGCCGCCGGGGTGGCCATCGCGTCCGTGGACGGTGCGCAGTTCACCGGCCGCTGCACGGAGATCGGCCCCGAGCTGCTGGCGGCGTACTACGCGCCGTTCTACGAGACGGTGTTCCCCGACCCCGGGCAGCGTGCGCGGTGGCAGTTGCCGCCGGAGCGGTTGCGCGGGGCCGCGCCGCACCGCCTGTACCGGGTCGACGTCGAGCGCTGGTGGCTGGTCGACACCCGTCATTGGGAGGAGGACCGCATCGACCGCAGGATCGAACTCCCCCTGGACGCCGGCACCCAGGCCCGGCTGTCCGCCCGCGCGCGGGTGCGCGCGGTGTCCCCCTGAGCCGGGGGACGTCCGGTCCGGCCGGGCCCGCCGACGGGGGTTTGCGCGGGCCCGGCCGGATCGCTCCCCGCACCGCGGCGAGGAGCGCCTCGGCCGGCGTCAGGCGGCGCGGCCGGCCAGCGCGTATCCGGCTTCGTCGACGGCCTGGGCGATCAGCGCGTCGTCGGGGGTGTCCTCGGCGACCACGGTGACCCGGCCCGTCTTCACGTCCACCTCGACCGACAGCACACCGTCGACGCCGCCGACGGCCTTGCTGACGGCGGCCTCGCAGTGACCGCAGGTCATGCCCGTCACGGCGTAGACGGTCTTCGTGGCGTCGGTGGTGATCCGGGTGGCGGTCGAGCCGGAGTGGCAGCTGCCGTCGGGGCTGCAGCAGGACGACATGGGCTTCCTCCAAGGATGGTGATGAGACGGGGCGCGATCGGATACCCCTAGCGGGTTGGGGTATCGCAGGCGCCGACGAAGCACAGGTATACCCCCTACCCCTATCCAGCTGCAAGTCGTCCGGCCCCCGGGGCGGCGCGTCACCCGGCGCGTCCGCCGCCCGCCCGGCAGCCGCAGACGGCCCCCCACCCATACCCCCTGCCCGTATCGGGAGCAAGGTGGTCCGCGACTTGACTCTGTACCCCCCTGGGGTATGTTGAAGCTCATCGGACCGCCCTGCGGGCAGCGATCAGACGAGGAGTCACCATGAACACCGGGCTGCGGATCACCGCCTTCGCCGCCGCGCTCGCCGCGGCGTTCGGCGTCGCCTACGGCGTCGGCGGCGGGGTCGGCGAGATCTCCCTCCAGACCGAGAGCGCGGCACACGACGGCCACGCGGGCGGCGCGGCGGACCGGGAGCCCGCGGGCGGCTCCGGCCCGGCGGCGGCACCCGGCGGGCTGCAGACCTCCGAGCGGGGCTACACCCTCGACCTGAAGACCCCGGCCGTCACGGCGGGCCGCAAGGCGGTCCTGCGCTTCGCGGTCGTACGGGACGCCACCGGGCGCCCGCTCACCGCCTACCAGGAGGAGCACACCAAGGAGCTGCACCTGATCGTCGCCTCCCGGGACCTGACCGGCTATCGGCACCTGCACCCGACGCGCGCCGCCGACGGCACCTGGTCCACCCCCGTGTCGCTGCCGAGAGCCGGGGTCTACCGGGTCTTCGCCGACTTCACGCCCGCCGGCGGCGAAGGACTGACCCTCGGCGCCGACCTCACCGCCTCCGGCGCCTACGCGCCGGCGCCGCTCCCCGCCCCCGCCGCCACGGCCGAGGTCGACGGATACCAGGTCAGCCTCCGAGGGAACCTCACCCCGGGCCGGGCCGGCGAACTGACGCTCGGCGTGAGCAGGAACGGCAAGCCGGTGCGCGACCTCCAGCCCTACCTCGGGGCCTACGGCCACCTGGTGGCACTGCGCGCGGGGGACCTCGGTTACCTGCACGTGCACCCGGGCGGTGAGCCCGGCGACGGCAGGACCCGGCCGGGACCGGACATCTCGTTCACCACGACGGCGCCCAGCACCGGAACCTACCGGCTGTTCCTGGACTTCAAGCACGCCGGCGCGGTGCACACCGCCGCGTTCACCGTCCGGGCGGGCCGGCCGGCCCAGGCGCCGGACACCTCCGCGACGGCCTCCCCGCGGTCCGGAGAGCACTCCGGGCACAGCCACTGAGCGCGGCCGGGCCCCCGGGCCGTGACACCGTTCGGACCGTGTGACAGGCGTGGCAGAACCGGGCCACGCGTTCGTCAACCGCCGTCCCCCGCCCGGCCGTTGACGCCCAGCATGAGGCTCGACGCGTGAGGGTCGGACGACCCCTGGGGCTTCATGGTGCGGGGAGAGGCGGCGGCGCGGTCCGGCTGCGCCGCCGCGGTGTACGGCCTGCTGCTGGCCGGCTGTACCGCCGGCGGGGACGGCCCCGGCCGGCGGCCGGGACGGGGAGCGGCGCGACCGGGAGCACCGGCGTCCGACGGCCGCGCGGGTCGGGGCGGCGCTCCACGACCCCCGGGCCGCGCCGGCCCGGGGCGCCGGTTCTGCCGCCGGGCGGGAGGCGCTCTGACTGCCGCCCGCCGTGCTGCGGCCGGTCGCCGAACGGTCCGCGCACGCACTGGACATACCCGCCCCCGGTGGCCCGTGGCGGAGACCACCGCCGGCCGGACCCCGCCGGCCCCGGCCGAGGACCGGACACCGGCCCGGCGGCGGGTACTGGTCCTGGGCGGCGCGGCGGCCTCCGTGCTCGCGCTCGGCGGCGGAGCCGCGTATCTGACGGCGGCCGGCCGGGCGTCCGGCGGCGGGCCGCCGGTGCACACGCTCGGCTTCCAGGCCGATCTGACGGGCCCGGACAAGGCGGACGGCGTGGCCCAGGAGCGCGGCGCGCGTCTCGCCGTGGCACACCACAACGCGCGTGCGGGCATCGCCTTCCGCCTCGCCCTCGACACCTTCGACGACCGGGGCGACGCCGCCCGGGCACGGCAGGCCGCCGAGCGTTTCGCCGGGGCCGCCGTGAGCGCCGTCCTCGGACCGGCCACCCTCACGGCGGCGCCGGCCTCGGGTCCGCGCTACCGGGCCGCGCGCACCGCCATGGTGCTGATCTCCCTGGACGATCCCCGGCTGGGCGACGAGGGACCGGACATCCTGCGCGTCACCCGTGCCCCGGAACAGTTGCCGGCCCTCCCGCTGACCGCGTACCTGACCGCCGTACGGCCGGTCGACCGCACCGCCGTGATCGACGACCGGGCGGCGGGCCGCACCGGCTCCGATCTCGCCGACGCGCTCGTCAGGCGTCCGCCCCGCGAGGGCACGACCCGCGTGTTCCCGGTGCCGGCCGGCAGCGACGACTTCTCCCCCGCCGTCCGCGCCGCGCTCGCCGCGAGGGCCCGGGCCGTCGTCTTCACCGGGACATCGCCGCGGCGCGGCGTGCGCTGCGCCCGCGCCCTCGCGGAGGCCGGCTTCACCGGACCGCGCCTCGGCACCTGGCACCTCATGCGCCCCGCCTTCCTCCAGGAGGCCCGGGCGGCGGGTGAAGGCCGGGTGTTCGGCGCCCCGTTCACCGACCCCGGCAGCGTGTCCGGCGCCTTCCGGTCCGCCCATCGCGCGGCCTACGGCACCGCGCCCGGCCGCTGGGCCGCGGCGGCGTACGACGCGGTGGGACTCGTCGCCCGCGCCCTGGAGTCGCCGGGCGGCTCGGCCGGCGCCACCCCGGGGGCGGTTGCCCAGCGCCTGTCGGACCTCACCTATCAGGGACTCGCCAAGACCCTCCGCTTCACCGCCGACAGCCCCCGGGGCATCGACGTACAGCGGGATGCCGGGTACTTCCTGTACCGGGCGGAGGGGGCGGCCTTCCGTTTCCTCGGGCGGTACGACCGGGTCACCGGGCGGGGATGAAAAATGAGGTGCAACCTTGTGGGCGGGTTGTGAGTCTTCTGATCGATCACACCGTGGTCGCGTCTACAAGGAGACCATCATCAGCGCCATACGCAAGACCCTGACCGCCACCGCCGTCGTCGGTGCCGTCCTCGCGGGCTCCGCCGCCTGTGGGACCGTGGAGCAGCTCTCCGCCGGCAAGAAGCTCGACCGGGCCTTCGAGAAGCTCGGCGAGAAGAAGACGCTCTCCTTCGAGCTGGACCTGGACACCGACGCCGCGTCCCTGAAGGCGCTGGACGCCAAGTCCGAGCCCGAGCCCGGCGACGAACTTCCGGACGAGGTCGCCGAGCTGCTCAGCGACGCGAAGATCACGCTCACCATGCAGTCGAAGAAGCCGCTCGCCGACTCCGGTGAGAAGGACCTCGTGGGCATGGCGATGAAGGTCGGCAACCCGGACGGCGACCTCGCCGAGTACCGGGTGATCGGCGACTACACCTACCTCCGTGCCGACGTCCAGGCCATCGGCAAGCTGACGGGCAGCCCCGTACCGCCCGCCGACGACCTGCCCCCGGAGGCCGGTGCCTTCAAGGACGCCCTGCAGGGCAAGTGGGTGAAGTTCAACACCAAGGAGATGGAGAAGGCCGGTCTGTCCGGCCAGGACGACGAGGACAGCCCCTCGCCCGCCCCGTCGCTGGACGCCAAGACGCAGAAGAAGCTCATGAAGTCCCTGCGCGAGGTGGTCGCCCGCGAGGTGGAGCTGAAGACGGCCGACGGGGACGGCGGCACCGAGCACGTCACCGCCACGGCCCCCTTCCGCACGCTGGTCACCAAGCTGTTCCACGAGATCCGCCCGCTGGCGAAGGACCTCCCGCCGGGCATGGACCTGCCGACGGACAAGGACCTGAAGGACGCCCCCAACGCCAAGGTGACGGCGGACTTCACGCTCGAGGACGGCGAGCTGTCCGAGGTGGACGTGGACCTCGCCAAGCTGGCCGAGACCCCCAAGGTGAAGAAGCTGGGCCTGACCCTGCGGATGAGCGACGGCACCAAGCCCACCGTTCCGGCCGGTGCCAAGGAGCTGGACCTGAAGGAGATGATGGCGGGCTTCTTCGGCACCCCGGAGCTGAACGGCGCCGAGTTCGACGACGAAGAGTTCTGATCCCGCCGAGCGCGAAGGGGGCGGCACCGCACCGCCCCCGGCCCCACCGGACGAGCCGCGGCGACACGCTCCCCACCTACGCACCGAAGCCACCGCCCCCCCTGCCGGACTCCGGCCCGGGGGCGGTGTCGCGCCGTCGCCGAATAGACCGGCAGGCGAACAAAGAGGCCCGACTCGATCAGGCGTTCCCCGTAAGCTCGCTCTCGAAGCCGTCGGCACGGGCACCGACAATCTGACTTTGCACAGACCGGCTTTCCGGGCCGATCGGGACACCGCTGCCGGTAGCGTCATCCTTGCTCCGCGTCACACGAGCCCGCCCCGGGAATCGGATGCCGCCGATCCCGGGGTGCGAAAGAGTCGAGTAAGGAAGCGCCATGCCCCACCCGATTCGCCGAGAGCGCTGGTGGCTCTCCGGGCAATTGCACGGTATCAGTTCGCCCTTTCACCCATGGGGTGATCTCGCAGGGTAAGGCACTCGCACGCGTGATCCTTCGCAACACGTTCACGTCGGCATATGCCATCGCCCCCGCCCCGAGGTCCCGTGCGGAATACGAATCTGCGTTCTCTTCCCGGCCGTTCACTCCCGATGTCACACCGTTGCCACCGCCTCGAATACGAGGCTTTCATACAATTGTACGGACAGCTCTATTACCGCTACGCACGAGCGCGCCTGGACGAGGAGGCTCCGTCCCGGCTGGCCGTCGACTTCACCATCCGAGCCGTGCGCAGACGGTGGACGGACCTTCTGCGCCAGCCTTGCCCCGCCACGGAGGCATGGCGGCAACTCCGCCACCACGTCACCGCGTTGCGCACCGAGCGTGACAGCCTCGTCGACCGCCTCTACGAGAGCTGCGCGCCCGACATCGCGGACATCGCCTTGCTCAGCTACCGGCTCAGCCTGCCGCTGGACGCCACGGCCGACGTCATGGGGATAGACCGCCCCTTCGCCGCGGCCGGCCTGCGCGCGGCCGTGCGCCACTGTTCCCCTCAAGCCCTCGAACACCTGGAGGAAGTCGTCCCCCATTCGTAGGTCGGCCTACACGGTCGGCGATGGGGCGTCACCCCCGAGAACACCACGTCCGCGCCCCATCCGCGCCACCCTTCACGCCACCCTTGCCTCAAAGCACGGTGGTGGATCTTGTCGTGCCCTCTTAGGATGGCCGCTCATTCCCTGGAGAGATCGGGGCTCGACCAGGAAGGGCATGCGCGTTGGCCGACAACCGACCCATCGACCTGTCCGTTCCCAGCGCGGCCAGGATGTACGACTGGCTGCTGGGCGGAAACTTCAATTACGAGGCGGACCGCCTGGCCTGCCAGGAACTCTTGCGGCACGCACCGACCAGCCGTGCGTTGGCCCGCAACAACCGCTGGTTCCTCGAACGCGTCGTACACACACTCGCCGCGGAGCACGGAATCAAGCAGTTCGTCGACTTCGGATCCGGCCTGCCCACCCAGAACAATGTGCATCAGGTGGCGCAGGCCGTTCACCACGACGCACGAGTGGTCTACGTGGACAATGATCCCGTCGTCCTCGCGCACGGCCGGTCCCTTCTCGATTCGAACGACCGCACCACCATCATCGAGGCCGACATGACACAGCCGGAGGCCATCTTCGAGAGAGCGGAATTCGGCCGGCTGATCGATCTGCGGGAACGCACGGCTGCTCTCTTCATCTCCGTTCTGCACTGCGTCAAGGACAGGGACGACCCCGCGGGCATCGTCCGCCGGGTCGTCGCCAGACTCCGGCCGGGCAGCTTCGTCGTGATCTGTCACCTCGTCAGCGAGGACCGCGTTCTCCGGGAGCAGATCACCGAACTGATGCGGCAGCAGACGGGCGACCAGTGGGGCCGGGTCCGCGAGAAGTGGGAGGTCGACCGCTTCTTCGACGACCTGATCGTCCACCCGCCAGGGCTCGTGGACGTGACCGACTGGAGAGCGGACTCCGACTTGCGCCGGCACGATCGCAGCATCGAGTGGACGGACTACGGCGGCATGGCAGAGGTCCCGCCGCGGCCGGCACCGAAGGAAACCTAGGCGTATGCCTCGCGCGCCTTCTTCAGTAGCTCCAGGGTCTTCTCCCGGCTCAGCGCGGAGTCGTTGCTCAGACGCAGAAGCAGCGTCGCGAACCGTTCCACATCCCGTGTCTGCATGTGATAGTCCGCGCTGTCGTTGCCCTCCACATAGACGATCGGAGGAAGATCGCCCATCTCGAAGGTCAGGTGCGTCATCGAGGCGTGGTTGGAGACCACCGTGCCGGCGAGCGGGACGATGCGAATGGAGACCCGCGGGTCGTCCGTGAGGTCGATGAGCTTCTGGATCTGACCGCGCATGACGGCCTTATCGCCGACGACACGGCAAAGGATGCTCTCGTCGAGCAGGAAGGTGGCATAGGGCGGGTCCTCTTGGCGGAAGAACCGCTCCTGCCGCTCACGCCGCAGCCCGGTCCGCGGTCCGATCAACGCGGGCGCCGGCCTTGCCTCGCTCAAGCCGTTCCGAATGATCCGCTCCGCGTATTCCGGCGTCTGGATCAGCCCCGGGACGATGAACGCCTCGAACGTCAGCAGTACCGAACACTGCGATTCCAGTCCGATGAGACGCTTCATCCAGTGCGCCGCGCAATCGGAGAACTTCCGCTCGAACCACTCCGGTTCGGTGGCTCGCTGCGCGAAGGCCATCAGCAGCCGGCGGTCCTCCTCGGGAAGGCCGAAGAAACGGGCGAGTTCCCTGATGTCCCTGAGATCCGGCGGGCTCTCGGCCCGCTCCAGGCGGCTGATCTTGGAGACGGACGCGTTGATCGCCTTCGCCACGGTACTGAGCGTGCGCTTGCCCCGCAGTTCGCGGAGCCGGTGTCCGAGCAAGAGCCCGGCGACGGTCGGGACGACCTCGGCGACCGGGCGCCCTTGGAAAAGCGGGACGACGCCCTCGGACTCAAGGGACACGCGGCCTCCAATCAAGGGAAAACTTCCCTCCCATGATGGCATGCCAGAAGACCGCGCGTCCCCTCGAATGAACTTCCGACTAACCGTCGATCAGATGATCGAACTCCTGCTTCTTGGCGCCGTCCATGAACGCCTCGAACTCCGTGTTCTGGAAGATCAGGGCCGGACCGGCCGGGTCCGTGGAGTTCCGGACCGCCACCCTACCGTCGGGAAGCCTGGTCAGCTCCACGCACTGGCCGTTGGCGCTGCTCTTCCTGCTCTTCACCCACACCGCCTCGATCGAAGCGGCAGACACCCCGTTCGAATAGTTCTGCATGCGCACACCTCCTGAAGTCGCGATGCGATTATCCGATTTCCTCGCCGCCGTGCCGTCAACTCCGTGAAACGGCAGGCGGGTATGCCGTGCAATCCCGCGATGCAATTGCACGACGCTCACCGTATCGGAATGCGCGCCTCACCCGTTCGAACATGGCGACCCACTTTCGGGTGATCCGCAATGGTCGGGTCAGGAGTGTCTGACCGGTCGTGCCCCCCGCTACCAGCGGATCGCCCCGAAGTCGATCGGGCGGGGGCGGAGCAGGCGGGTGCGTTCGGTCAGGGCGTGCAGGCGGCGGGACATCTCGTCGGTCGGCAGGCGGCGCCGGTCGCCGTGGCCGGGCAGGACCCATTCGAACCGCAGCCGGTCCGCCGTCCTGGCCAGCGACGCGGCCAGTTCCTCGATGGAGTACCAGGTCACGGTCTCCGCGACCTCGAGGTCCCCGGTCGTCCGCGACCAGTAGAAGCTGTCGCCGGTGAAGCAGTACCGGTCGTCGGCCACGTACAGGACGCTGCCCCGGGTGTGTCCGGGCAGGGGGTGGACGGTGACCCCTTCGGCGATCTCCACCGGCTCCGGCCCGCGGATCACCCGGTCGGCGTCCGGCGCGGCGTCCAGGTCGCCTTCGTGTATCCACAGCCGGGCGCCGAAGTGGTCGGCGTAGCGGCGGCCGTGTGCGGCGTGGTCGCGGTGGGTGAGCAGCACGTCGGTGACGGGCCCGGAGGCCGTGTAGCGCCCGGCGAGTTCCGGGCTCCAGCGCGGGGTGTCGATCATCATCCGGGTGCCGGACGGCCGTAGCAGCAGGTACGAGTTGGCGCCGGCGGTGTGCGGCGAGTTGTGGCCGCAGATCAGCACCCCGTCGTCCAGGGCCAGCGGGAACGGGTCCAGCGACCGGTCCGCGCGGCCGGCCGGCGGGCGGATCGAGCGGGTGTGGCAGGCGAAGACCGCCGCGTGCAGGCGCCGGTTCTCCGCCTCGTCGGCCGGCGGGCGCAGGATCCGCGACTTTCCGTCGGCCTCCTCGATCAGCTCGGGCGCGAACTGCCGGGCCACGTCGCAGTTCGTGCAGCGGTCGTCCACGTACCATCCGTCCACGGCTGGGCTCCCTGCCTCGCGGGCGGCCCCGGCCCGGGCCGCCGTCCCCTCCAGGGGTACCCCTTCGGCCGCCGAACCGGAAGCCCGGCCTGATCTTGCATTTCGGGCGCCCCGGCGCTCTGGGCGCCGAGCGGGAAGCGGTCCGGCCGGATGATCCGACGGTGGTTCAGGGGCGTACCTCGAAGCCGCCCCGGCCGTCGAACCGCACCTCGCGCACCATGTCGAACCCGTCCGCCGCCGAGGGTCTGCGCAGCCGTTTCAGGGTCGCGAGGACGCCGACGCCGGGGACCCGGTCTCGGCCCTCGCGGGCGTCGTTGCGGCGCAGGGAGCCCGCCGCGTCGGGCGGGAACCAGTAGGCCGTCACGGTCGCCCCGTGGGCCCGGGCCGCCGCCACCAGCGGGTCCCACTCCCGGGGCGACGGGTTGGTGTTGTCCACGGCCACGGACCGGCCCGCCGCCAGGTGTTCCGTGACCAGCCGCATCTGCCGGGCCTGCTTGTTCCTCGCACCGCGCGGGAACAGGTCCTTGCTGACCGGCTCGTACCGGTCGGACAGGCAGCGCGTGGAGAAGGTGGACTTCCCGGAGGCCTGCAGCCCGACCAGCACCGCCAGGTCGGCCGGGCCCGCCGGGTCCGCCTTTGTGGTCATACCCGCCACTGTGGCACGCCGTCGGCCCGGTCCGGGCATCCGCGGGCCGCGCGACGGCGGGCGGGCGCCGCGTCTGCGTCTCAGTCCCGGCCGGAACCCTCCAGCAGGCCGGCGACCTGCGGGCCTACGACCTCCCACCCGTGGGCGGGGCCGGTTCAGGGCGAGGCGCGCGGGCCCACCGCCGGGAGCGGCGGCGCCGGAAACCGGGCCCCTGGGCGCGGGACCGTGGACTTGGAGGCGCTGCGCCCCGGGCCGCCCGCACACCGGCCGAGGCTGCCAATCCGGCGCCCGCGGACCGGAGTACCTTCCCCGTCCCGTCCGAGGACGCCCGGACGGGACCCGCCGACGCGACGGCACCGCCGCACCGGAACCTCGCGCCCGGCTGGACGAGATCGCGGGCCTAGCCCCCCGCGGCCACCTGCCTGAACGCGTCCAGCGTCTCGCGCACCAGGTCCGTCATGTCCCGTTCCCCGTCCTCCGCGAGCCAGCGTTCGAAGCCGACCCTGAACACGGCGACGCCGGCCTCGGCGGCCAGGCTGGCGGCGGGTTCGGTGACGTCGCGGCGGCGCAGGGTCTCGGCGAGGGCGGCCGACAGCGAGGCGAGTTTGATCAGTTCGCGTTCCCGGAGTTCCGCGTTCGCCGCGATGACGGCGTGCCGGGTACGGGCGTAGGCGCGCCGGTCGGCGAAGGCCGCGCAGACCGCGTCGAGGCCGCGCGCGAGCGCGTCGATGGGCGCCGCGTCCCCGGGGGCGTCGGCGACCGCCCGGACGAACAGGTCCTGGAGGTCGCCGGCGCCGGAGAACAGCACCTCGCGTTTGTCGGCGTAGTGCCGGAAGAAGGTCCGCTCGGTCAGCCCGGCCCGTCTGGCGATCTCTGCGACCGTCGTCTGCTCGTATCCGCGCTCGCTGTAGAGCTCCAATGCCGCATCCGCCAGGCGCCCGCGCGCGTTCGGCTCCCATCTGCTCATGCCCAGATCCTAGCGATGACAGTGACTGTCATCGAGTGTTAGGGTCGATGACAGTCACTGACATGAATAGTCGGGAGTTTTCCTCATGCGTTTCTTCGTGACCGGTGCGTCGGGCTGGATCGGCTCCGCCCTCGTGCCCGACCTCGTCGCGGCCGGGCATCAGGTCGTCGGGCTGGCCCGCTCCGACGCCTCCGCCGCCGCGCTCGCCGGGGCCGGGGCCGAGGCGGTCCGCGGCTCCCTCGACGACCTCGGCGTCCTGCGGGACGCGGCTGACGCCTCGGACGGCGTGATCCATCTCGCCTTCAAGCACGAGCTGGCCTTCGGCGGTGACTTCCAGGGGGCCGCCGAGGCCGACCGCCGCGCCGTCGACGCCCTCGGCGACGCGCTCGCCGGCACCGGCCGGCCCTTCGTCCTGGCCTCCGGGCTGGCCGGACTGACGCCGGGACGGGTGGCGACCGAGCGGGACGTGCCCGCGGCCGAGGGGTCGCCCGCCGCCGTCCGGGGGGCCACCGCCCAGGCCGTGCTCGCGCTCGCCTCGCGCGGTGTCCGCTCCAGCGTCGTACGGCTCTCCCCCACCTGCCACGGCGACGGGGACAACGGCTTCATGGCGACGCTGGTCGCCGTCGCCCGTGCCAAGGGCGTCTCCGGGTACATCGGCGACGGCACCAACCGCTGGGCGGCCGTGCACCGTCTCGACGCCGCGCGGCTGTTCCGGCTGGCGGCCGAGAAGGCGCCCGCCGGGTCGGTGCTGCACGGCGCGGCGGAGGAGGGCGTCGCGATCCGCGACATCGCGGAGACGATCGGCCGTCGTCTCGACGTGCCCGCGGTGTCGGTGGCGCCCGAGGAGGCGGACGGCCACTTCTCCTGGCTGGGCCGCTTCCTCGGTCTGGACTCCGCCGCGTCGAGCACGCTCACCCGCGAACTGGTGGGCTGGGAGCCCGTGCACCCCGGGCTCCTCGCGGACCTGGCCGAGGGGCACTACTTCCGGGTGCCGGCCAGCGCCGGCTGACCGGACCGCAAGCGGTGACCGGCCCGCGAGGGCGGTGACCGGCGCGGAAGCGGTGACCCGTTCCCGGGCGGAAAAAAGTCCTGGGGGGGGGGGGGGGGCGGGGGGAGGCCTCTGTGGGTCCCGGTTTCCCTCCCCCCCGTGACCCCGCCGACCCTTGGTGGTGGGGTCCCCGTCCCCCTCCTCCCTGACCCCCCCCAAACC
>NZ_JBVHXT010000027.1:0-40667 GCF_055569255.1 Streptomyces sp. NPDC029296 | reverse complement strand
TCAGAAGGGGGGGTGAACACCGCAGGGAACACCCCCCCCCCCCCCCAACAAACCCCCCCCCCCCCCCCCCCCCCCCCCCCCCCAGGACTCGTCGGTGGATCCGGCTGCCGCTAGCCGCGGCGCCCGGCCGGATCGTGGGCGATGGGGTCCCGGTCCTCGTCGCGCCGGACCGCACCGGAACCGGTGCCCGGCGTCCTGGCCCGGTCACCGTGGCCCGGCCACCAGGCGGCGTGGCCGATCAGGGCCGTCAGGCTCGGGGTGAAGAACATCGCCATGACGAACGCGGCCACCACGATGCCGAAGGAGACCGCGAAGCCCATCTCCGACAGCAGCGAGTTGCCCGCCAGCATCATCGTGGCGAAGGTCGCCGCCAGGATGAAGCCCGCCGCGGCCACGGTCGGCCCGGCGTGCCGGAGCGCCATGCCGGCCGCCTCGCGCGGCTCGCGGCCCTCGCGGGCCTCCTCACGCAGCCGGGCGATCATGAGGATGTTGTAGTCGGTGCCGATCGCGACCACGAAGAGGTACATGATCACCGGCAGCATGAACATCAGACCCGAGTGGCCCTGCCAGTCCTGGAAGATCCACACGGTGGCGCCGAGGGTGGCACCGAAGCCGAGGCCGACCGAGGCGATCAGGTACCACGGGGCGACCACGCTGCGCAGCAGCAGCCCCAGAATGATCATGATGAGGAGGGCGGCTACCGGGAAGACCGTGCGGTAGTCGTGGTTGACCGCCGCGTCGATGTCCTTGTAGATCGAGGACATGCCGCCGACGTACGCCTCGGTGCCGTCGGGCGCCGCCGAGTGCGCGACGTCGCGGACCCGGCCCACGGCGTCGATCGCCTTGTCCGTCGACGCCTCGTACTTCAGCGTGACGGTGAAGTCGGCGGTGGTGCCCTCCTTGTTGAGCTGGGTCATGCGAGCGCTGGCGACGCCGTCCACCTCGCCCAGCTTCCGGGCGTACTCCTTGAAGCGGGACCCGTCCAGCTGCTTGCCGTCGGTGCTGGACAGGTAGACGTCGGTGGGCGCCGCCGCGCCCGCCGAGTACGCCTGCTGCATCCGGTCCTGGACGACCATGGACTCCTTGGTCTCGGGCATGGAGCCCGACGCCAGGTCGAAGGTGGCCTTGAAGCCGAAGGTGCCGGCCGACAGGACGAGCAGGATGAGCCCGGAGACGACGGCGGTCAGCGCCGGGCGGCGCTGGACGCCCCGGCCGAGGGCGGCGAAGCGGGCGTTCTGCGGCTCCTTCTGCCAGGACTTCGACGGCCAGAAGACCTTCGGCCCGATCAGCGAGACCACGGCCGGGATCAGGGTCAGGCCCGCGATCAGGGTGGCGCCGACCGCGATGGCGAGCGCCGGGCCCATCTGCTTGAG
Organism: Streptomyces sp. NPDC029296; assembly: GCF_055569255.1. NCBI lineage: Bacteria > Bacillati > Actinomycetota > Actinomycetes > Kitasatosporales > Streptomycetaceae > Streptomyces > Streptomyces sp. NPDC029296. The sequence goes on along the minus strand of NZ_JBVHXT010000027.1, from coordinate 39,294 downwards.
GAAGCCCAGCGTGGACAGCACCAGGGCGAGGAAGGCGATGATGACCGCTCCGGCCGCCGAGGCGATGGCCTCGCCGACCCGGTCCACCGCGTTGATCATGGCCTGTTTGGGTTCGTCCCCGGCGCGCAGGCTCTCGCGGTAACGGAAGATCAGGAAGAGGAAGTAGTCGGTGCCGACGCCGAAGAGGACGACGATGAGGATCGACGAGATCGAGCTGTTGGCCTGGAGACCGAACAGCTTGGTGGCGTAGGCGATCAGGCCGTTGGCGACGGCGGACACCAGGCCGATCAGCACCAGGGGCAGTACCGCGAGGATCGGCGCCCGGAAGATGATCAGCAGGGTCACCAGGATGATGACGAAGGTGCCGATACCGATGAGTGCCTCGCCTCGCTTGGACGAGTCCTGCTGGTCGAGCGCCTGTGCCGCGGAGCCGCCGAGCTTGACGTCGAGGTGCGTGCCCTTGGCCAGTTTCCTGGCCTCCTCACGCAACTCCTTCGCCGCGTCCGCCTGTTTGGGCTGACCGGCGTTCTTGCTGTCCATCTGTACCAGGGTCAGGGTGTACTTGCCGTCCTTCGACGGCTGGCCGGGGACGACCTTCTGGACCTGGTCGATGTGCTTCTCGCCCAGCTCGGTGGTGATCCGGGCGACGTCCTTCTGGTCGGCGGCGGTGAGCTTGCCGCCGTCGGTGCGCTGGTAGAGCGCGATCGCGGACGGCGTGAAGGCGCTGGGGAACGCCTTCTGCTGGAGGTCCGCCGCTTTGATGGACTCGTAACTCTTGGGTAGGAAACTGCTCTCGTCACTGTTCGAGGGCAGGCTCGGGGCGGTGGCCACTATCGCCACCGCGGCGATCAGCCACGCCACGATCGTCCAAATGGGATGACGGACGACGGCGTTGCCTATTCGTCGGAACATGCGGAGGGTCCTCCTGGGAAGGAAGATCACCGCAGCCCGGGGAGCGGTCCCTGGCATCGGCGACCCCGACCGGCACGCGTGGAACGGGCCGGTCGCATGGTTGTCTTGACGTCACATCCTAGTGACCACGCCCCCACGCTCCCGCACCGGACGCTCCGGGCCCGGCGGGGCGGTCGGATCCCCGGGTTTGTGTCGCCGACGTTTCCATATCGGCGGCCGGGATGATCGGCCGGGGCGCGGTCGTTGACGCGGGCGCCGGACTCGACCGGCGGCACCGGACTGAGGGAGTGGGCATGACCGTCCAGGACATCGACCGGCCGGCCTTCGTCAGGGAGTGGGAGGAATGGCACCGGGTCAAGGAGGAGACGCTGGCGGGACCGCACGGCTTCCTCGCCATCACCGGCCTGCACTGGCTGGGCCCCGAACCGGCCCGCTTCGCCGACGCTCCCGGGGCCTGGTCGGCCACCGGGGACGGTGTGGTGGTCGAACTCGGCGAGGGCGAGGAGCTGGTGGTGGACGGCGCGGTGGTGCGCGGCCGGCACTCCTTCGGGCTCGTCCCCGAGCGGGAGAGCCGGTACGCCGACTGGGGCGAGGCCCGGCTCGAGGTCGCCCGGCGCGGCGGCCACGACATCCTGCGGCCCCGCCACCCGGACAACGCGCTGCGCACGTCCTTCCGTCACACACCCGCCTACGCCCCGGATCCGCGCTGGGTCGTCCCCGGCCGTTTCCTGCCCTACGACCAGCCCCGGCCGGTCACCGTGGGCGCCGCCGTGGAGGGGCTGGAGCACGTCTACGGCTCCCCCGGCCAGGTCGAGTTCGAGCTGGCCGGCGCGCGGCACCGGCTCACCGCGTTCGACGGCCGCGGTCCCGGCGGGCTCATGGTGCTGTTCACGGACGCCACCTCGGGCGTGACGACGTACGCGGCGAACCGCTCGCTGTACATCGACGCGCCCGGCCCCGACGGCACGGTCACGCTCGACTTCAACCGCGCCGGGAACCTGCCGTGCGCCTACACCGACCTGGCCACCTGCCCGTTGCCGCCCGCCGGGAACCGGCTGTCGGTGGCGGTGGAGGCCGGCGAGCGGATCCCGCTGGAGCGCGGCGGACGCCCGTGAGCCGGGTGCACGCCCGTGGACGGGCCGTGCGCCGCGCCCGGGAGTGACGAACGACGGTACACGGGAGGCCGGTTGTGGAGTGGTCGCGGCGGGTGGTCGTCCGGGACGGAGTCCGGCTGGTCTGCCGTGACGGGGGCGGGGGCCCGGGTCCGGCGGTCGTGCTGCTGCACGGCCTGGCGGGCCACGTCGGTGAATGGGACGCCCTGGCAAAGAGGCTGTCGGGGCGTCACCGGGTGGTCGCGATCGACCAGCGCGGGCACGGCGCGAGCGAGCGGCGCCCCGGCGACGTCTCGCGCGCGGCCTTCGTCGCGGACGTGGTGGCGGTCGCCGAGCGGCTGGGGCTGGACCGGCCCGTGCTGGTCGGGCAGTCGCTCGGCGGTCACACGGCGCTGCTGACCGCCGCCGCCCACCCCGCGCTGGTCCGCGGGCTCGTCCTCGTGGAGGCCGCGCCCCGCGATCCCGATCCCCGGGCTCCTCGGGCGATCGGCGCGTGGCTGGACTCGTGGCCGGTGCCCTTCCCCTCCCGGGCGGCGGCGGCCTCCTTTTTCGGCGGCGGCCCGGCGGGCGAGGGCTGGGCGGCCGGCCTGGAGCGCCACGAGGACGGCTGGCGCCCCCGCTTCGACCGTGACGTGATGCTCGCCGTGCTGACGGAGACCGCCCGGTGTTCCTCCCTGCCCGCGTGGCGGCGGGTCGGCTGCCCCGCCCTGGCCGTCTTCGCCCGGTCGGGTCTGGTCCCGGCACCGGTCGTCGACGCGATGCTGGCACAGCGCCCGGCGACCCTGGCCGTGAGCGTCCCCGGCACCGGCCACGACCTCCACATGGAACGCCCGGAGGTCCTGCACGGCCTGCTGGAGGCATTCCTCGCGGATCTCGGCGCCCCGTCCCCTTAGGCGGTGAGCCCGTACGTCGTTTTGCCGGACCGGGGAGGCTCAGCGCGCGGCGGCGTCGGCGAGGATCGCTCGCAGTCGTGCCCGGCATTCGGCCACGAAGGCGGGGAAGGTGTGCCAGTAGAAGGAGATCCCGCTCGCGCCCACCGCGATCGCCCACGCCCGGGCGCGGGTCCAAGTCGCGTCGTCGAGGTTCATGGCGTCCCAGTAGGCCCGTCGTGCCTGGGGCGGCAGGTCCCAGAGCGTGGCGTGCTCCGCGTCGGGCCGGCCGACCGAGAGCGCCCCGAAGTCGATCACCGCGTGGAGCCTGCCCTCCCGGGCCAGGAGGTTGGTCGGTTTGAGGTCGCCGTGGAGCCACACATGAGGTGCGGAGGACTCGGGCAGTGCGAGCGCGGCTCGCCACAGCTCTGCCAGGGCGTCGATGTCGAGTTCGGATCCCACGGTGGCCCGGCAGTCGTCGAGACATCTGCCGACCCACTGGTCGCACGGCTCCAGACCGCCTCCGCGGTACCAGCTGAGGTCGCCCGTGCGGGTCGCTCCCATGAGGTCGACGCGGTGGAGCTCCCTCACGAACGCCGCCAGGTCGGCTCCGAAGGCGGCCCAGTCCCGCACGCTGTCCGGGCCGGCCTCGTCACCGTCGATCCAGCGGTGGACCGACCAGACCTGCGGGAAGGCGCCGGTGGGCGTCCCGGCGTGGACGGGTTCGGGGATCGGACGGGGAAGGAGGGGCGCCAGGCGGGGAAGCCATCGCTGTTCCTTCCGCAGGGCCCGTCCGTTGCCGGCGGTTCGCGGGAGGCGCACCAGCAGGTCGTCGCCCAGCCGGTACATGGTGTTGTCCGTGCCCGCGCCCGCCGGCGACAAGGGCAGGGCGGCCCACTCCGGGCGCTGTTCCGCCAGCAGCGATCGCACCAGTGCCTCGTCGACCGGGATCTCGTTCTCGTGAAGCGTCACGGCGGGAGTCTCATCGGTCGAGGAATGGGAAGCCAGCGATTATCCGGTGGCCCGGCACGGCGTCGGGGCCGTCCCGGCGGCGGATGAATTCGGTTGCGGCGGGGCCGGTGGGCCGGGTGGGGTGGCGCCATGGACGGTGCCACGCGACTCGCGCGACGGGCCGGGACGGCGGGGGCACGCGGGGTCACGGCCCGGACGGCGCTGTGGCGCAGGGCGGCCGTGCTCGCGGCCCTGATGCTGGCCGCCTTCACCCTCAACACCGTGGAGAGCCTGCCGGTCGGCCTGCTGGAGCCGGTCGCCCGGAGCCTGCGGGTGTCCCTGCCGGCGGCCGGCCTGCTCGTCACCGGTTACGGCCTGACGGTGGCCGTGGCTTCCGTGCCGCTCGCCCGTGTCCTGCGGGCGGTGCCCCGGCGCCATGTGCTCGCCGGGCTGCTGGCCGCGCTGGTCGTCTCCGGCATCGTCTCGGCGCTGGCCCCCTCCTATGGGGTCCTCCTCGCGGCGCGGCTGCCGGCCGCCCTCGCCCAGGCACTGTTCTGGGCCGTGGCGGGACCGGTCGCGGCGGGTCTGTTCGCGCCCGGGGTGCGCGGTCGGGTGGTCGGGGCGCTGTCCGTGGCCGGTTCTCTCGCCCTGGTGCTCGGCGTGCCGGCCGCGACCTGGCTGGGCCGGCACAGCGGCTGGCGGCTGCCGTTCGCCCTGCCGGCCGCGCTGGGCCTGGTCTGTCTCATGACGGTCGCCGCCCTGTTGCCGGAATCGCGCCCGGAGGAGGAGCCCGCCGCCTACGCGGCCGGTCCCGACGCCCGCCGGTTCGCCACCGTGCTCGCGGCGGGGGCCCTCTCCGCCACCGGCGCGTTCGCGGGATACACCTATCTCGTGGTGTTCCTGGAGCGCGTGAGCGGGTTCACGCCGGGCGCGGTCGGCACGCTGCTCTCGGTCTTCGGTGCCGCGTGCCTGGCCGGGGTGAGCGTGACCGCCGTCCTGCTGGACCGCTTCCCGCACGCGGCGTTGACCGCCGCCGTGGCCGTACAGGCCGTGGGCATGCTCGGCCTGTACGCGGCCGGTGACCGGCCCGGGGCGGCGGTGGTGTTCCTGGTGCTGACGGGCGGGGCGCTCGGGCCGGTGTTCATGGCCGCCCAGAACGTGATGCTGCATTGCGCCCCGGGCCGTACGGACCTGGCGCTCGCGGCGAATTCCGGCTGCTACAACGCCGGGATCGCGGCGGGCGCCGCGCTCGGGGCGCTGGTCCTGCCGCACGCCGGGCCGCGGGGCGTCCTCCTCACCGGCGGGCTGCTGACCGCCGGGGCCTGCGTGGTGTCGCTCGGCGGTCACCCGCGGCGCCGGCGACGGCGCCCCGCCGGCCGTACCCGCGCCGCACCGCGGTGAACGGCCCGGCCCGGGCAGGTGTCGGCCCGGGCCGCGGGGGCATCGGCGGTGTATGGACGTACTGCGCTCTTCGGCCCGGGCAGCGGACAGCAGACCCATGGCCATGGCGGCCCGGGCCGGTTTCGCGGCGCGTGGCCTCATCTACGTACTGGTGGCGGTGCTCGCCCTGCGGATCGCCCTGGGCGGTGGCGGCGGCGAGCGCCAGGCCGACCGGGGCGGCGCGCTCGGCGAGCTGGCCGCGCGGCCGTTCGGGTCGGCATTGCTGTGGATCGTGGGCGTCGCGCTCGCCGGAATGGCCCTGTGGCGGCTCTCGGAGGCCGTGTTCGGCGCGTCGGGCCCCGACGGGTCCAAGCTCTCCCGGCGGGCGGCGGCCCTGTTCCGATTCCTCTTCTACTGTTTCGTCTCCTACTCGGTGCTCGCCTACGCGGCCGGCAGCCGGGGCAGCGGCAGCGGCTCGTCCGACCGGCACACCGACGACGTCACCGCCCGGGTGCTTCAGTGGCCCGCCGGCCAGTGGCTCCTCGGCCTCGCCGGGGCGGGCGTGGTGGTGGCCGGGCTGTGGATCGCGGTGCGGGCCGTGCGGCGCAAGTTCCTCAAGCACCTGCGGGCCGAGGCCCTGTCCGGGCGGGCCCGGCCGGTGGTCGAGACCCTGGGGGTGACCGGCGGTACGGCCCGTGGCGTCGTCTTCGCGGCGGCCGGGGTGTTCGCCCTCGTCGCGGCCGTACGGCATCAGCCGGGCCAGGCGAAGGGCATGGACGACACCCTGCGCGCGTTCCGGGACCTGCCGGCCGGACCGTGGCTGCTCGCCCTGGTCGCGCTCGGCCTGGCCGCCTTCGGCCTCTTCTCCTGGTGCAACGCCCGCTGGCGCAAGGTCCGGCCCGGCGGCGGACCGGTCGGCTGAGCGCGTCGGTCTTCGACGACTGACTCGCGGCAGCCGTGGAGGGCGCCCCTCTTCCAGGGGCTCTCGTGGGCGTCGACGGCGGCGGTCCCGGCGTCGGCGGCCGGTCACCGAACCTCTCCGGACGACGAGCCTCCTAGGCAGTGCGCGCCGTGGTGCCGGACCGGTGCGGGCGCGGCTCCTCCGGGGCGGGGCGCCGGGCGGTGAGCCGGGGGAAGGAACGGGCCGCGGCCAGGAAGCCGAGCGTCGTCAGCACGAACGGCCAGGTGAGGGCCCGGCCCCCGGAGGGGGCGAGCAGCTGGGCGACGGCCGGGGTCACGGCGGTCGCCGTCGCGGCGCCGAGCAGCGCGTACAGCAGGGTGGCCGGCGTCACGGCGAGGAACACCCCGCACAGGGCCATGGCGACGAGTACCGCGTTGTAGCCCATGGTGCCGTCGGCGAGGGCGGTATCCGGTGCGCCGAGCGCCCAGGCGGTCAGGATGCCCGTGGCACTGCCGGCGCAGGCCAGCAGGGCCACGGCCCGGCCGGCCAGGAACAGCCCCGCGAGGAGCAGCGCTCCCGCGTACCACTCGTCCAGGAAGAAGACCTGGGAGATGTTGCGGAAGAAGGCCCGCCACAGGTCGTCCGGGCCGGGTGCGGCCGGTCCGGTGGCCGGGCGAGGCGGCGCGGCGAGGCCGGTGTCATGCGGCCGGATCCGCCGGCAGGCGGGCGCGGCGACCGTGACCGCGCTCGCCAGCAGGCAGTACGGCAGGGTCAGCGGCGGCAGCCGCCACACCCGCAGCAGCCGGACCACGGCGGCGGTGGCGACCGCGGTGACCGCGCAGGCCGCGGCGGCGAGCAGCGCGGTGGACAGCCGGCCCGCGCCGAGGAACACCGCGCACCACAGGGCGACGAGGCAGGAGTTGAAGCCCTCCAGCCCCTGCTCCACCCGGTCGCGGGCGACGTGCAGCAGCCCTGCCGTGCCGGTGCCCAGGGCGGCGCCGCCGAGGGCGTAGGCGCCGTAGCGCCAGTCGGCCGTGGCCAGGGCGAGGCAGAAGACGGCCCCGGTCCGCGCGTCGGCCTGGAACATCACCTGCGCCGGGCCGCGCAGCAGCCGCCGCCCGGGGCCCCCGGCCCGCCGCCACCACCGGTCCCCGTACGCCCGCACGTTCCGCCCCCTCACCGATGCCCCCCGACATTCCGCAGTACGGTACACATCTTCCGTCATGCGGTACACGGCTGTCGAGATGCGCCAGAGCGCCGATCGGTCGGCATCTTCCGTGCGATCCGGGGCAGCCGATGGGTGAGGAATGCGCTGGGCAAGGATCAGGGCGAGCGGAGACGAGGAACACGTGGTGGACACGGCGGCGATGAACGAACAGGCGGGGCCGGAGCGGCTGTCCGTCATCCGGTCCACCATCGACGGCGTCACCGTCGTCACGGTGATCGGCGAGATCGACCATCACACCTCGGGGGTGCTGAGAGACGCCCTCACCTCCGCGGATCCCGTGCCCGGGGAGCGCACGGTCGCCGATCTGAGCGGGGTGCCGTTCATGGACTCCAGCGGCATCAACGTCCTCATCGCCGGCCACCAGGCCCATCAACCGCCGGGCTGGCTACGGCTGGCGGGCGTGCGCAATCCCGTCCTGCGCACCCTGGAGATCGTCGGCCTCACCCCGCTGATCGCCTGCTACCCGAGCATCCGGGACGCCCTGGAGGCCTGAGGGCCCGCCGCGGGCGCCCGCAGCCCCCCGGCGGACCGGAGCACGGGCGTCAGGACTGCGGGCGCTTCCCGTGGTTGGCCGGGTGACTGCGGCGCGACTTCTTCTTCCGGCGTCGCTTCGAAGACATCGGTACCTCCCTGTGTGCCTTTCCGTGGACCGGAATGAGCCCATATACAAGGACATAAGCACACTATCCCGGTGCCATCCGTCGTACACCCTGAGCGCAACTGTTCCCCCTATGATGCGAAATGCCGGACCCTTCCCTCCGGTTACCCGCCCCGCGAAGGAGCAGACACCGTGACCGGTGAACCGGAGCCGATCAGCACCCAGGCCCGCCGCGCGCTGGAACAGGAACTGGCCGACCTGCGGGACGAGCGCCGGCTGGTGGCCGGAACGCTCCGGGAGTCCTCCGCGCCGGCCGGCGACCAGGCGGACCAGGCCGACGAGTTGCGGCGCGCCGACCAGCTGGGGCGCCTGGACCGGCGGATCGAGGACATCACCGAGCGGCTGCGCGAGGCGGAGGCCGCCGGCCCCGCGCCGACCGACGTGGTCGGTGTGGGCAGCACGGTCACCGTCCGCTTCCCCGACGGTGAGACGGAGACGGTCCGGATCGCCGAACTCGCCGAGGCGCTGGACCAGACGCTGGTCACCGCCGACAGCCCGCTCGGCCGCGCCCTGCTCGGCCGCCGGCCCGGCGACACCGTGCGCTACGACACTCCGGACGGGCCGGCGACGGCGGTCCTGGTGTCCATCGGTGAGCCTCCGGCCGCGTGATCCGCGAGAGGCCGTGTCCGTGCCTGCCCCGTCACGGGGCCGGTGCGGGTGCGGCGTCGGTGTTCCGGCGCACCGAGCAGTGCAGCGAGTCGTCCCGCACGTCCGCGACGATGGTGTCCCCGGGGTCGGCCTCGCCGCCGAGCAGGAGGGTGGCGATGCGGTTGTCGAGTTCGGCCTGGATGGTGCGGCGCAGCGGGCGGGCGCCGAACTCCGGCTGGTGGCCGTGGGCGATGAGCAGCTTCTTGGCGTTCCCGGTGACCTCCAGGTCCATGCCCTGGGCGCGCACCTTGTGCCTGCTCTGGTCGAGCAGATGGTCCAGGATCCGCCCCAGGTCGTCCTCGGTCAGGCCGTGGAAGACGATGATGTCGTCGATCCGGTTGAGGAACTCCGGCAGGAACCGGCCGCGCAGGTCCTCCATCAACGCGCCCTTGAGGTCGGACACATCGCCCTTGTGGTCGAGGATGCGGTGCGCGCCGATGTTGGACGTCATGATGACGACGCAGTGCCGGAAGTCGACGGTGCGGCCCTGGGCGTCGGTCAGCCGGCCGTCGTCCAGGATCTGCAGCAGGGTGTTGAAGATGTCGGGGTGGGCCTTCTCCACCTCGTCGAAGAGCACCACGCTGTAGGGCTGGCGGCGGACCTTCTCGGTGAGCTGGCCCGCCTCCTCGTAGCCGACGTATCCGGGCGGCGCGCCGACCAGCCGGGCCACGGTGTGCTTCTCCTGGAACTCGCTCATGTCGAAGCGGATCATGCGGTCCTCGCTGCCGAACAGCAGGGCGGCGAGGGTCTTGGCGAGTTCGGTCTTGCCGACACCGGTCGGGCCGAGGAAGAGGAACGATCCCACGGGACGGTTGGGGTCGCCCATGCCGGCGCGGCTGCGGCGTACGGCCTGGGAGACGGCGGTGACCGCCTCGTCCTGGCCGACGATGCGCGCGTGCATCTCCTCCTCGAGACGCAGCAGTTTCTCCTTCTCGCCGGCGGTGAGCTGGGAGACCGGGATGCCGGTGCGGCGGGAGACGACGTCGGCGATGTCGGAGGCCGTGACGGAGACGACGCCCTCGCGGCGCTCCTCGATACCGGCGAGTTCGCCCTCCACCTCGGCGATCTGCCGCTTCAGCTCCGACGCCTTCTCGAAGTCCTCGGCGGACACGGCCTGGTCGAGTTCCCGCCGCAGCCTGGCGATGCGGTCCTCGCGGCTGACGATCTCGGTGGAGCGTCCGCTGCCGCGCAACCGCACCCGGGCACCGGCCTGGTCCATCACGTCGATGGCCTTGTCGGGCAGGAAGCGGTCGCTGACGTACCGGTCGGACAGTTCGGCCGCGGCGGCCAACGCGCCGTCGCCGAAACGGACCTGGTGGTGTGCCTCGTAGGAGTCGCGCAGCCCTTCCAGGATCTGCACCGTCTCCTCGACGGTGGGTTCCGGGACCAGCACCGGCTGGAAGCGGCGTTCCAGGGCGGCGTCCTTCTCGATGTACCTGCGGTACTCGTCGATGGTCGTGGCGCCCACGACGTGCAGTTCCCCGCGCGCGAGGGCGGGCTTGAGCATGTTGCCCGCGTCCATGGCACCCTCGCCGGTGGCACCGGCGCCGACGACCGTGTGCAGTTCGTCGATGAACAGGATGATGTCGCCGCCGGCCGCCTGGACGTCCTCGATGACCTTCTTCAGCCGTTCCTCGAACTGGCCCCGGTACTGGGCGCCCGCCACCATTCCCGACAGGTCCAGGGCGACGACCCGCTTCCCCTTCAGCGTGCCGGGGACCTCGTCGGCCACGATGCGCTGGGCGAGTCCCTCCACGATCGCGGTCTTGCCGACTCCGGGTTCGCCGATCAGCACGGGGTTGTTCTTGGAGCGCCGCGAGAGGATCTCCACGGTCTGCTCGATCTCGTCGGCCCGCCCGACGACCGGGTCGAGCTTGCCGGCCCTGGCCTCCTCGGTCAGGTCGCGGCCGAACTCGTCCAGGGTGGTGGCGGGCCGGCCGCGCTCGGCCTGGGCGGCCTCGGGGCGCGGTGCCGTCTGTTCGGTGAGGCCGGCCAGGCGCCCCGCGTCCAGGCCCTCGGCCCGCAGCATCCGGGCGGCGCCGGTGTCGTCGTCGCCGATCAGGGCGCCGAGGATGTGCTCGGGGCCGATGTAGGAGACACCGGCGGCCTGCGACCGGGCGTAGGCGGCGCGCAGCGTGCGCTTGGCCGCCGGGGTCAGTCCCGGTTGAGCGGAGGGCGCGCCGGACTCGCGGGGCAGCACCTTGGCCAGCTCGGCGGCGAGCGCGTCGGGCTCCACGCCCGCCTGGGAGAGCAGCCGGCGCGACGGGTCGACCCGGGTGGCCGCCCACAGCAGGTGCTCGGTGTCCAGGTCGGGGGTGCCGTCGGCGGCGGCCCGCTGCGCGGCCAGATTGAGCAGCGCCTGCGACGACTCGGTCAGCAGCCGTCCGACGGGGACGCGCTGCACCGCTGGGGGCGAGGACGCCGGCGACATACCGAAGAATCGATTCAGCAGCTCGCTGAAGGGGTCCGACGAACCGAACGGTGCACCGAACGACATCGACATGACGGCTCCTGGCGCGCGTGGGGGATCGGCCATCCGCGGCGGGATACCCGCGAGCGGCGTCCGCGAGGGGTGTCCGCGCTGTCGGCAACGCGAGGGACCCACGAGGGGTCCCTACCTCACTGAAACCCCCGCCGGACGGCACCGCAAGCGGAGGGAGGGGGCGGGACCGGGCGGACGGGCGCGACGGCCGGGGCGCCACGTGACCGGCCGTGCCGGCGGGGGCACCGCGCCGTTGCCGACGGACCGGGGTGGTCGCGGGCAACGCGCACACCAAGGTCATCGTGCGGGCCGGGCGGCCGTGACCACCGGCGGTCACGGGAGGCTGCAGCGCCCTGAGTGGTCGGACCGTCTCAGGGCTCACTCCGACCGCCCAGGCCGCTCCGCCCGCCGCGACCGTCGGCAGCCCGGCCGTCCGGCTGTCCCGGTGGGTCGCGGCCGTTTCGGGCCGTCCGGCCGTCATGCCCGGCGGCCGGCCTTCGGGGAACGTCCCGGCGGTGTGAAGCACCGCGGTGGGCTGTCCGTCCAGGCTGCTCTGCCCCGCGGAGCCGCTCGGGGCCCTGGCCCGTGACCACCGCCGGCGGCGTTCGCGACCGTGCCGGCCACCGGACGGCGACGGTCCGGCGGGGCGGGGGTCAGGAGGGCCGGGGAGGGTGGTTCAGACGGGGGGCGTGGCCCTCGAGGTAGCGGCGTACGGAGGGTGGCAGACGGGCGTCGGTGGACTCCCCTGTCGGTGCCCAGCGCAGGTGGTCCGGGGTGAGGCGGCCGCCGTCGGACGGTGACTCGGTCAGCAGGCGGCACAGGACGGCCGTCCCGCCGTCGGCGTCGGCGTCGGCTGGTTCCAGCGGCTCGGTGCCGTCGACCAGGTAACCGGTGATCTCGTAGACGACCCGCGCGGCGGTGGCCTGGGGTGTCTCGGCCGGTTGCGGGGCACCCGAGGGCAGCCCCCAGCCCTCCGCCTCCGGGACCAGCAGCACCCGCCCGTCGTACACGACGACCGCCCACACCACGCCCTCGGCCCGCTCCTCGGTCATGCGGCCATCTCCCCTCCCCAGGCATCCTTCGCCTACCCGGTGTCCGGGCGGGTGATGCGCCCCAAGTCGAAAACGAGTATGGCCAGTTGCCGGGCCACGGGGCCGGCGTCAGTAGAGGACCGGCAGGTCGGCGGGGCGGACGCGCAGGGTGACCGGCAGGGTGGCCTCCACCTCGCCGTCGGCGCCGTAGGGCACGGGCCGGCCGGCCTCGACGCGCAGCTCCCGGCCGCGCAGCACGCGCACTTCGGGGCGGCGGACGTGGGCGCCGGTCCGCAGCTCGTTCATGAGGGTGAAGAACAGCCGGCGCGGGGCCTCGCGGATCAGCACGATGTCGAGCAGGCCGTCGTCCACCCGCGCGCCGGGGGCGATGAGCCGGCCGGAGCCGTAATAGGGGGAGTTGGCGGCCACGACGGTGTAGCCGCGGTGGAGGTGCTCCGCTCCGTCGACGGTGACCCGGTAGTCGGCCGGCCGCCAGGAGGTGACCGCGCGCAGCCCGCCCGCGTAGTAGGAGGCCGCGCCGCGCAGCAGCCGGGAGTTGTTGGCGTGCCGGTTGGCCTCCGCGTCCACGCCGGCGTACACGCTGCCCAGGACGACCGTGCGCGGGTGGACGGCCGACTCCACCTCGATGGTGTCGACGGGCCGGGGCTCGGCGTGCAGCAGGATGTCCGCCAGCGCCCCGGGGTCGGCCGGCAGGTCCAGCGCGCGGGCGAAGTCGTTGCCGCGTCCGGCGGGGACAAGGCCGAGGACCGTGCCGGTGCCGCTGAGCGCGCCGCTCATGCCGCCGGCGATGCCGTCGCCGCCCACGGCCAGCACGATCCGGCCGCGCTCGCCGGCCGTGCGGGCGATGTCCCGGGCGTGGGCGAGGCTGTGGCTGTACTCCGTCTCCAGCCCGGCCCCGGCTTCGCGCAGCAGCCGGGCCAGGCGGAGCAGGGCCGCCGCCCGGGTGGAGCCGCCCGCGGTGGGGTTGACGACGGCGGTGAACTGGCGCATCGGTGGGCCTCCGAGGCAGGCGGTCGGATCGGACGGGGTCAGTCGGTGGGCAGCAGGACGCCGGGGTTGAGCAGGCCGTCCGGGTCCAGGCGGCGCTTGACGGCGCGCAGGGCCGAGACGCCGAGCGGGCCGGCCTCGCGGACGTACCAGTCGCGGTGGTCGGTGCCGATCCCGTGGTGGTGGGAGATGGTGCCGCCGGCCGCGAGGACGGCTTCGCCCGCCGCGTGCTTGGCGGGCGCCCAGTGGGCCACCGGGTCCTCGCCCTGGGCGCTGACGACGGTGAAGTACAGCGAGGCGCCGTTCTCGTACACGTGGGAGATGTGGCACATCACCAGGGGCGGGGTGCCGGCCCGGGTGAGGGTGTCGGTCAGGGCGGTGCGGACGGCCGTGTACAGCTCGGGGACGCGGGACCAGAACGCGGCGGTCTCCAGCGTCTCGGCGAAGGCGCCGACATCGAGGAGGGCGTCGCGGAGATAGGGCGCGGAGTAGCGGCCGCGCGCCCAGCGTTCGCCGGGTTCGGCGCCGATCGGGGTGCCGCCGCAGGCCGTCAGGACCTCCGCCGCCCGCGCCCGGCGGTACGCGGTGTCCTCAGCCGTGCCCTCGTAGCCGGTGATCGCCAGGCATCCGGCGCCGCCCTGCTCCGGGCCGGCGCCGATGGCGTCGGGCTGGGCGAGTCCGATGAGCGTCTCGGTCTCGTCGGACAGGCGCAGCACGGTCGGCCAGGGCCCGTCCTGGGCGAGCCGGCGCAGCGCGGCGGTGCCCTCCTCGAAGGAGCCGAAGCGCCAGCCCTCGTACACCCGGCCCTCGGGCAGCGGGCGGATCCGTACGGTGACGGAGGTGATGACGCCGAAGGCGCCCTCGGAGCCGAGGATCAGCTGACGCAGGTCGGGCCCGGCGGCGGAGCGCGGGGCGCGGCCGGTGTCGAGGGTGCCCTCGGGGGTGGCGAGGGTGAGGGCGAGCACCATCTCGTCGAAGCGGCCGTAGCCGGCGGACGCCTGGCCGCTGGAGCGGGCGGCGGCGAACCCGCCGATGGTGGCCCACTCGAAGGACTGCGGGAAGTGGCCGAGGGTGTAGCCCCGGTCGTTGAGCCGCCGTTCGGCCTCGGGGGCGCGCAGGCCGGGCTGGAGGACGGCGGTGCGCGAGACCGGGTCGAGGTCGAGCAGGCCGTCCATGCGGCGCAGGTCGAGGGCGACGAACGCACTGCGCTGCGGGGCGAGTCCGCCGACGACGGAGGTGCCGCCGCCGAAGGGGACGATGGCCAGGCCGTGCGCGGCGCAGGCACGGAGCACGGCGAGGACCTCGTCGTGGCTCGCGGGCAGGACGACGGCCTGGGGCACGTCGGCGAGGTCGCCGGCGCGGATGCGCAGCAGGTCGGGGGTGGACTTGCCGCGGGTGTGCCGGATGCGGCTCTCGGGGTCCGTGCGGACGTGCTCCTCGCCTTTGACTGCCTCGGCGAGCGCCCGCAGGGCGGCGGGGCGGGCCGTGACGGCGGGCGGGCGGATGTCCGCCAGGCCGAGGGCGTGGGGCGTGCGCGGCTTGACACCGAGCAGGTCGCGCAGCAGCCCGGTAACCGTGTCGGGCAGCGGTGCCGCCTTGGCCGGGTCGCCCCAGCCGTTCCACAGCATGTCCATTGAACGGTCGTCCTCACAGGGTCGGCGGGCTGGTCTTCGTGCGGCTCGGCACGGTGGCCGGCGAGCCGGTCGTACGGAGCGCGGCGGTGGCTGACCGGCGGGCCGGTCGTACGGGATCGGAGGGGTGGTCGGCTGGCTGGCCGTACCGCTCGGCGCGGTGGCCCGGGGGGGCTGGTCGGTCGTCGGTCCGCAGGGGCCGGATGGTGTCCGCGGAGCCGGAGCCCTTCCGTCCCGCCCTCGGGGCGTTACACTGTGACACATGACGCCTATTCGTCACAACGGTGCGGACAGCGATTCCGTCCTCGACGCGGCACGCGACTGTGTGCTGGCCGTCGGCGTGCGGCGCACCACGCTCGCCGACGTCGCCCGCCGCGCCGGTGTCTCCCGGATGACGCTCTACCGGCGCTGGCCGGACCTGCGGACCCTGGTGGGCGATCTGATGACCCGTGAGTGGATCGACGTGGCCACCCGGGCGATGCCGGCGCCCGTGCCCGGTGTCGGCACCCGCACCCGGATCGTGGACGGGCTGGTGGCCGGGGTCGAGGCATTCCGGGCGCATCCCCTGTTCCGCAAGATCGTCGACGTCGATCCGGAGCTGCTGCTGCCCTATGTGCTCGACCGGCGCGGCGCGAGCCAGGAGGCGCTGCTCGCGCTGCTGGGCGACGCGTTGCGCGAGGGCCGGGCGGACGGCTCCGTGCGGCCCGGCCACGTCGAACGGCAGGCACGCGCCCTGCTGTTGACCGTGCAGTCCTTCACCCTGTCCCTGCGCACGATGACCGACGAGGACGATCCGGAGCTGGACTCCACCGCGTTCCTCGGTGAACTGCGCGCCCTTCTGGAGAGGACCCTGACGCCATGAGCCATACCGAGGCCGCGCCCGGCTCGTCCCTGAGCGCCCACCGGCGGGTCCGGGAACTGGCCGAGGCCGCGGACGGCCGGGTGGCCGACGTCCTGGTGGTCGGGCTCGGCGCGACGGGCGCCGGGGCGGCGCTGGACGCGGCGGCCCGCGGGCTGGACGTCGTCGCGGTGGACGCCCAGGACCTCGCCTTCGGCACCTCCCGCTGGAGTTCGAAGCTGATCCACGGCGGGCTGCGCTATCTGGCGTCGGCGCAGTTCGACGTGGCCCACGAGAGCGCGGTGGAGCGGGGGGTGCTGATGACCCGTACGGCGCCGCACCTGGTGGCCGCCCAGCCGTTCGTGCTGCCGCTGACCCCGCTGGTGTCCCGGGCCCAGGCCGCGCTGGCGTGGGCCGGGTTCCGGGCCGGGGACACGCTGCGGCTGGCCGCCCGCACACCCCGGCGGGTGCTGCCCGCGCCGCGCCGGCTGCCGGCGGTTGAGGCCCGCCGTCTGGCGCCCTCGGTGCGCGCGGCCGGGCTGCGCGGCGGGCTGCTGTCCTGGGACGGCCGGGTGACCGACGACGCCCGGCTGGTGACCGCCCTCGCCCGGACCGCCGCCGCGCACGGCGCCCGGGTGCTGACCCGGGTGCGGGCGCTGGAGCTGACCGGGACGGGCGCCCGGATCCGGGACGAACTCACCGGCGAGGAGGGCGAGATCAGGGCGCACGCCGTGATCAACGCGGCCGGGGTGTGGGCGGGTGCCCTCGCCGAGGGGATCCGGATCCGTCCCTCGCGCGGCACCCATCTGGTGCTGCGCTCGGAGCGGCTCGGCGCGCTGCCGGCCGGACTGCACATCCCGGTCCCCGGGGAGACCAACCGCTTCGTGCTGGTGCTGCCCCAGGGGGACGGCCGGGTCTACGTCGGCCTGACCGACGAGCCGGTGGACGGGGGGATCCCGGACGTGCCCGAGGTGCCCGAGAGCGACATCGGCTTCCTGCTGGACGTGCTCGGCTCCGTCCTGGACGCCCCGGTGGCCCGGCGGGAGGTGGTCGGCGCCTTCGCCGGGCTGCGCCCGCTGCTGGACACCTCCGCCGGGGACGGTGACCCGGCCCGCACCGCCGACGTCTCCCGCCGGCACGCGGTGCTCACCTCGCCCGACGGTGTCACCACCGTGGTCGGCGGCAAGCTCACCACCTACCGGCGGATGGCACAGGACGCCGTGGACGCCGCCGTCGCGGCCAGGGGCCTGCGCGCCGCCCCCTCCCCCACCGCAGCCCTGCCCCTGACCGGTGCCGCCGCCCCCGGACGGCTGCGGGCGCTGCCCGCGCCGCGCCGCCTGGTCCACCGCTACGGCACCGAGGCCGTGGCCGTCCACGCCCTCGCCGCGGAGGACCCCGCCCTGGCCGGGCCCGTGCTCCCCGGCCATCCCGTCACCCGCGCCGAGCTGCTGTGGGCGCTCCGTCACGAGGGCGCCCTGGACGCCTCCGACCTGCTGGACCGCCGCACCCGGATCGGTCTGGTCCCCGAGGACCGCGCCGGGGCGCTGCCCGTCGTACGGGAGATGCTGGAGCGGGCGGCGGCCCCGCGCCCCTGACCGAGGCCGCCGGCCCGCCCCGCCGCCGACGGCTCACAGGAGGCGGTGGATGTCGCCGCGGACTCGGTAGAAACCGCCCGCCGACGGGTGCAGGGCGTCCACGACGTAGCGGGCGCCGGGCCGGCGTATCGCGCGCGGGAACTGGACGTTCCAGGACGGGTCGTAACCGTCGGAGACCACGTGGACCCGGACCCGGCCGCCCTCCTGCACGCATTCGACCACGATCGCCCCGGCGGGCGCCCGGTCGACCGTGGAGACCGCGGACACGGCCGTGGCCAGAGCGTAGGTCGGCGTGGCGGCGGCGAGTTTGACGTCCCGCACCACCGGCACCGTGCCCTGCTGGGCCGCCGCGACGGCCGCCTCGCTCGCGTCGACGCACACCAGGGAGCCGTCGGTGGTGACCAGGTACAGCCGTTCGTCGTGGTACTGCATCGACAGCGCGGAGCCGCCGCCCGTGCCGAGCTTCCACAGCCGTGTTCCGTCCTGGTCGAAGCAGTAGACGGAGGAGGCCGCGTCGCCGGCGAAGACGAACCGGCCGCCGGGTGAGGTGGCGCACGAGTACACCGCGCCGTCGCAGGCGTACGTCGCCTCGATCGCGCCGGTGGCCTTCGACAGCCGCTGGACCACGCGGTGCGCGGTGCCCGCGTAGACCGCGTCCCGCTCCTGCCAGCCGAAGAGCACACCGCCCTTGGTCGGGGTGTGCCACAGCTCCCGGCCGCCGTCGGGCGCGTACGCGGTGACGCCCCGGTGGTGGCCGTGGTAGACGGCCCGGTCGTCGGCGCGGACCATCCAGGCGTGCTCGCCCTGGCTGCGGCGGGACCACTGGTGTTCGTCCTCGTGGTCGATGACGGTGAGACCGCCGGAGCGGTCCGAGACATCGAGGACGCCCTCGTGGATGTCCAGCCAGAAGATGTCGACGTCGGCGGCGATGTCGTAGGCGGCGAAGGGCGGTTTGGAGGACAGGTCGTACACCGTGCCGTCGTCGCAGCCGGCGTAGATCCAGAAGTCGTCGGCGACCAGGCACTTCACTCCGTCCGGCAGGCTGAAGCGGGCCAGCACGGCGCCCTCGTGGTCCAGGGTGTAGACGTCACCGGCCTGGTTGCCCACCCAGCAGCGGTCGTCGTCGACATGGATGCCGAACGCGGCGGAGCCGGTGCGGAACCGCCACAGCACCGGTGCCACGGCCCGCGCCGTGGACGGCGCCGAGCTGATCTGACGGCGGGTCAGCGGGCGCGGGGCGCGCTGTCCCCGGACGGCCGGCGCGTATCCCTTGCGGGCCTTCTCGGCGAGCTTCCTCGCGGCGGCGGCCCGCGCCTTCTCCTCGGTCGAGAACGTGGTCGTCTGCGTCTGCCCGGCGGCGCCGATCCTGCCGTAGCGCACCGTCACCACCCGGCCGTCGACGCTCACCTCGTAGAACTTGTGCGCTCCGCCGTCCTCCTGCGACAGCTCCAGATACGTCGTCGACACCGCGGACCCCGTGGACATGGCACACCCCTCCCCAGAAGGACCCGCGGCCGTTCCGGCGGGTCCCCGACTGCTGTTCACCGTAGGGGCACCCACTGACAACGGCCCCCGGACGGGACGGGGCGCGGACGGCCGGCCGCCGGGCGTCCTACCGGTCACCGACCGGCGGCAACCCCTCTGTCCCGCCGAGGAGTTGGCGCAGGCACCGGAGCGCGAGCGCGGCCGGTGAGCCCTCTCCGGTGACGCCCGCCTCCGTGCCGGCCCAGGTCTCCAGCGCGATGCGGATCGCGTCCGTGGCCGCCGCCGCCACCAGGCGCACCCCCAGGGCGTCCGGGCATCCGTCCGCCAGCCGGGCGACGACCGGGACGAGCCGTTCCTCCGACTCCTGGTTCACCCGGTACCACACCGCGCGCAGCGCGGGATCGTCCGCTGCGGCCCGCAGCAGTCCCCGGGTCCGCTCCAGCGCCGCGGCGGCCTCCTCGTCCGGTGCCGCCAGCGACCGCTTCACCGCCGTCTCCAGCGCCCGGAACAGGCCGGTCCCCGGTTCGGCCGCCTCCAGCAGCGCCCGCCACCGGTCGGCTCCGGCCGCGAGCAGGGGGCTCACCGCGTCCTGCTTGGAGCGGAAGTAGCGGTAGAAGGTGCGCAGCGCGACACCCGCGTGCCGGGCGATCTCCTCGGCGGTGGTCGCGTGCGGTCCCTGCGCGGCGAACAGCTCCGCCGCCGCGTGCGCGATGTCGAGCTGGGTCGCGGCCTTGCGCCGTTCGGTGAGGGAGGGGGGCGGCTTCGTGCTCATCCCAGAAGACTACGGCCCGGCCGACCCGGAAGGCATGAATTGACGAAATGGCAAAACGTGCCACCAAGGCGTAACGTGAAGGACATCGGGGCGCCGGACGGCAAGAGAACCGGCGTCGCACAGGGCCCGCCGCACCCCGGCGGGCCGGGCAGGAGAACACATGAACCGCTACGAAGGCCGCCGCGTGCTGATCACCGGGGGCGGCTCCGGCATCGGCCAGGCCACCGTGCTGCGCGTCCTCGCCGAGGGCGGCAGCGTGGTCGCCGCGGACGTGAGCGAGCGGGGACTGCGGGACACCGCGCAGAAGGCCGCCGACTGCGCGGACCGGCTCACCACCCTCGTCGTCGACGTCGCCGACGAGGCCTCCGTACGCTCCGGGGTCGCCGCCGCGACGGACACGCTCGGCGGGCTGGACGTGCTGGTCAACGCCGCCGGGATCCTGCGTTCCTCGCACTCGCACCAGACGAGCCTCAAGGAGTTCACCGGCGTCCTCCAGGTGAACCTCGTCGGCACGTTCCTCGTGATCCGCGAGGCGCTCCCGGCCCTGCTGGCGGGCCGGGACGCGGCGGTCGTCAACTTCAGCTCGACCTCGGCCGCCTTCGCGCACCCCTATATGGCGGCGTACGCGGCGAGCAAGGGCGGCATCCAGTCGATGACGCACGCGCTGGCCGCCGAGTACGCGGGCCGGGGCGTCCGCTTCACCGCCGTCCAGCCCGGTTCCATCTCCAGCGGGATGACCGACGGCAGCGGCGCCAGCGGGCGGAGCAGCGGGCCGGGGCTGCCCGCCGACGCCGACATGAGCCTGTTCGCGAAGCTCTCCCCCGCCCTCGGCCAGGGGTTCGCCGGGCCGGAGACGGTGGCGTCCGTCGTCGCGATGCTCGGCTCGCGGGACGGCGCGTTCATCACCGGGACCGAGATCCGCGTCGACGGCGGCACGCATTTCTGAGCAACGGCACCGGCCGGGCGCCGGGCCGGGACGGGCGCGGCGACCCAGGCGGGAGGACACACTCCCGGCGGGGACGCGGGTCCTCGGCCAGGGGAGGTCACGGTAACGCGGGCGCCCTTGCCGCCCACCCCTTTCTTCTCTCGCCCCGCGTACGGCGAAGGACGAGGGGCAAAGGGCGAAGGGGTATGGCGGCCCGGCGGCCGACGGAGCGGGGAACGGCCCGAGCGCATGGATTCACCGTTCCCCGCCCCTGCCGGGCGGCCCGCCGTCGCCTGGGCGGCCGAGGCGGCGTGCCGGTCCGTGGGGACGGCCGGCGGACGTGTCCGCGCCGTCGGCCCCGCTCCGACTCTCCGTCCCCGGCGGCACGCCTGCCACCTGGCGGAGCCGGCCGGGTGAGACCCCCGGGCGGCCCGCGCCGGCACCTCCGGCCGGTGGCCGGAAGGCGGCTCCCCCGGGCCGCCCGGCCCGCCCGACGGCCTGCGGGAACTCCCGTGACGACCCCGGAAGTTGGTATGGGAGGCTGGGCCCGGCCGCCGCGGACCGAGGCCGGGCCGGCCGGTGAGAGGAGCACAGCGTGACAGAGAACGGCTACGAGGCCGTCACCATCGACACCAGCAGACCGCACCCCGCGCGGATCTACGACTATCTGCTGGGCGGCAAGGACAACTACGAGGTGGACCAGCAGGCGGGCGACGCGCTCGTCGCCGCGGCCCCCGAGGCCCGCATCGGCGTCCGGGCGAACCGCGCCTTCCTGGAGCGCGCCGTCCGGTACGTGGTGGGCAGCGGGGTCCGGCAGATCCTGGACATCGGCACCGGGCTGCCCACCTCGCCGAACGTGCACGAGGTCGCCCAGTCGGCGGCGCCCGACGTGCGCGTGGCCTACGTCGACAACGACCCGATCGTCGCCGCGCACGGCAACGCCCTGCTCAGCCGGTCCGGCACGACCCGCATCGTCCTCGGGGACCTGCGCGATCCGCGCGCCGTCCTGGACCACCCCGACGTCCGCCAGCTGATCGACTTCGATCAGCCGGTCGCGCTGCTCCTCGTGGCGATCCTGCACTTCCTCGCCGACACGGACCGGCCCGCCGAGATCGTGGCCACGCTGCGCGACGCGCTGCCCGCCGGCAGCTTCCTGGTGCTCTCCCACGCCACGGGCGACTTCGCCGACCGCTCCGCCGCCCAGGACGTGTACACCAACGCGACCGCGTCCCTGCACCTGCGCCGCCGGGCCGAGGTGGAGCGGTTCTTCGACGGTTTCGAGCTGGTCGAACCGGGCCTCGCCCAGGTGCCGTTCTGGCGCCCGGACGCGCCGCCGCCGCCCCGCTCCGAGGAGATCGGCTTCTACGGCGCGGTGGCCCGCAAGACCACCTGACCGGCCGGTCGGCCGCGTCCCCGGGGGCGGTGCCGCAAGGCGCGCCCCCGGCCCGCGTGGTGTGCCGGATCCCCCGGTGCGACGCTGGAGGGGAAGGTGACCGACGAGGGGACCTGGAGGGCCGATGGGACGGGACGTCCCGGCGCTCGTCTTCACCCGCGAGGACCGCCGCCGGTACCGGATCAAGATGCAGAGGTGCCTGGACGCGTTGGCGCGGATGCTGCGCGAGGCGCGTTTCGAGTCGGAGCGGCCCCAGGTCGGCCTGGAGGTGGAGCTGAACCTGGTGGACGACCAGGCCGAGCCGGCGATGCGCAACACCGATGTGCTGGCGGCGATCTCCGACCCGGCCTGGTCCACCGAGCTGGGCCGGTTCAACCTGGAGATCAATGTTCCGCCCCGGCGGCTGACCGCGGGCGGTCCGGACGCCTGGGAGGCGGAGATCCGGGCCGCGCTGAACCACGCCGACGAGCGAGCCCGGTCGGTCGGGGCCCGGCTGATCACGGTCGGGATCCTGCCCACCCTGCGGCAGGAGGAGATCGGCGAGGGCGCGCTGTCGGAGAACCCCCGCTACCGGCTGCTGAACGACCAGATCTTCGCGGCCCGGGGCGAGGACCTGCGCATCGAGATCGACGGGGCGGACCGGCTGCGGACCTATGCCGACACCATCACCCCGGAGGCGGCGTGCACCAGTACGCAGTTCCATCTCCAGGTGTCGCCGGAGGAGTTCGCCGGGTACTGGAACGCGGCGCAGGCGATCGCCGGAATACAGGTCGCGCTCGCGGCCAACTCGCCGTTCCTGTTCGGCAAGGAGCTGTGGCACGAGACCCGGATCCCGCTGTTCGAGCAGGCCACCGACACCCGCCCGGAGGAGATCAGGGTGCAGGGGGTGCGGCCCCGGGTGTGGTTCGGCGAGCGGTGGATCAACAGCGTCTTCGACCTGTTCGAGGAGAACCTGCGCTACTTCCCGGCGCTGCTCCCGCTGTGCGACGAGCAGGATCCGGTGGAGACGCTGGACCGCGGCGACATTCCGGCACTGCCCGAACTCACCCTGCACAACGGCACGATCTACCGCTGGAACCGGCCGGTGTACGCCGTCTCCCGCGACCGGCCGCACATCCGGGTGGAGAACCGGGTGCTGCCCGCCGGCCCGACCGTCGCCGACACCCTCGCCAACGGCGCCTTCTACTACGGCCTGACCCGCGCCCTGGTGGAGGAGGACCGGCCGGTGTGGTCACGGATGTCCTTCGCCGCCGCCGAGGACAATCTGCACACCGCCGCCCGGCTCGGCATCGACGCGCCGCTGTACTGGCCGGGGATGGGCGAGGCGCCGGCACCGGAGCTGGTACTGCGTCGGCTGCTGCCGCTCGCGCACTGCGGCCTGGAGCTCTCCGGCATGGACGCGGCCTGGCGGGAGCCGCTGCTCGGGGTGATCGAGCAGCGGTGTGTGACGGCGCGCAACGGGGCGGTGTGGCAGAAGGAGATGTTCCATCACGTGGCCGACACCGCGCACGCCGGCCGGCACGAGGCACTGCGCCGGATGACCCAGGTGTACATCGACTACATGCATCTCAACGCCCCGGTGCACACCTGGCCGGTCGACTGAGCCGGTACGGTCCCGGCCGGCGCGGCACGCCGGCCGAAGGTGCTAGCCCGGTGCCCGGGTCGACGGGCCCAGGGCGACCCCGGTGCACTGCGGGACGTCGGGCAGGTGGGATTTGGCCCACTGGGCCAGCTGGCGGAGCGCGGGCTCCAAGGCGGCGCCGGCCTCGGTCAGCCGGTAGGAGACGCGCAGCGGGGGGCCCTCGTCGACCTCGCGCAGGACGAGGCCGGCGGCGCCGAGTTCGGCGAGCCGGTCGGAGAGCATGCGTTCGCTGATGCCGGGGATGGCCCGTCTCAGGTCGGCGAAGTAGGCGGGCTGCCCCACCAGGACGGCCACGATCGGCCCGCTCCAGCGCTTGCCGAGGAGCTGGAAGACACGGGTGATGCCGTCGTCCACCCGCTTGCAGGCCGCGCTGTCGTGGTTCTCGTCCATGACCTCAGCCTACTACTCCCGCGTAGGGGACTAAATAAAAGTAAGTCCATGTGATAAAAGTAGTCCAGTACGAAACATCAGCCCGCGCTTCCGGCGTCCGGCTGCTTCAGCCCTTTCTGGAGAGACCCATGGCCACCCTGCTGCACATCGATTCGTCCGTGTTCCCGGCCGAGGCGTCGGCCTCGCGCGTCGTGACGGAGGCCTTCCGCAAGCACTGGCAGGAGGAGCACCCGGAGGGCACGGTCGTCTACCGCGACCTGGCGGCGCGGCCGGTCGCGCACATCACCGCCGAGACCCACCTCGCCGGCTTCACCGACCCGGCCACGCACACCCCGGAGCAGGCCGCCGCGTTCGCCGAGCGCGTCAAGCTGATCGAGGAGCTGGAGCAGGCCGACGCGGTGCTGATCGGCGCCCCGATGTACAACTACACGATCCCCTCCACCCTCAAGGCCTGGCTGGACAACGTGATCCTGATGGGCCGCACCGCGGGCCCCGTCCAGTCCGCCAAGGGCACTCCGGTGACCGTCGTCGCCAGCCGGGGCGGCTCCTACGCGCCGGGCACCCCCCGCGAGGGCTTCGAGTACGTGCAGAACTACCTCGAAGCCGCGCTGGGCACGGGCCTCGGCCTGGACGTGGACTTCATCGTGCCCGAGCTGACCATGGCGTCCGTGAACCCGGAGATGGCCGAACTGGTCCCGCTGTACGAGGCCTCCCGTGACCGCGCCCTGGAGGACGCCGCCGTCAAGGCGCGCGAGCTGGCCAAGCGCCACGCCGCCTGAGCACGCCCCCGCTCCCGGTGACCCCGGACCGCCCGGCGGCGGTCCGGGGTCACGCGCGCGTCCCGGCCCCCGGCCGCCGTACGGGCCACGCCCCCGCCCGGGGCCGTCGGGGCGGGCCGCCTAGGATGCCCCGGACCGGCAGCCGACGGGGGAAGGGGAAGCATGTCGACGGAGTTCACCTCGCGTCCGGCGCGGACGCTGCGCGCCGCCTACGAGGCCGCCTCGGCGGTCGTCGCCGGGCTGGGCGACGAGGAGTCGTGGCAGCCGACCGGGTGCACCGGCTGGGCGGTCCGCGACCTCGTCTTCCACTGCGTGGGGGACGCCCAGCGCGCCCTGGTGGCCCTGCACACGCCCACGGACGAGCCCGCCGACCGGGACTGGACGACGTACTGGCGGGACTGGGCGCCGGGCACCGCCGGGGCGGCGAACGGCCGGCGCTGGGCGCGGGTCAACGGCAGCATGTTCCTGGACTTCGGTCAGCTGAAGGGGCTGTATCTGGAGACGCTGGCGGCGGTCGTGCACGCGGCCGGCGAGACCGACCCCGGGCGGCGGGTGCGCACGCAGGGGCATGTGCTGACGGCCGGCGACCTGCTCACCACGCTCGCGGTGGAGGCGACCGTCCACCACCTAGACCTGATCGCGGCACTCCCGCTCGCCCCGAAGCCCTCGCCGGAGGGTCTGGCCGCCGTGCGCGCCACCCTCGACGGGCTGCTCGGCCGGCCCGCACCGCGGGAGTGGAGCGACGCCCACTACGCGCGGGTGGGCACCGGCCGGGCCGCCCTCACCGACGCCGAGCACGCCGCCCTGGGCCCGGCGGCCTGCCGCCTCCCCCTGTTCGGATGAGCCGGCCCGGCGGGGCCGCGGCGACCGCCACCGCGCCGGACGCGGTGGCGGACCGTCGGCACCACGGCCTCCACGGCCTCCACGGCCGGGTGAGCCCCCCGGCGCGGGCCTCCGTACGGCGCGGGCGCGCCTCCTTCCGTAGGCTGAAGGCGTCCGATTCCTCCCGCCGGGAGGTCTGCCGCAGGCAGGAGACGGCCGTGATCGAACTCGCCGCGGTGTTCGCCGTCGCGGGAGCGGCGAGCAACGCCGTGGGCACCGCGTGCCAGCGCAAGGCGGCCTCCGCCAGCAGCCGCGGCGGGTTCCGGCTGCTCGCGGAGCTGGTGCGCCGGCCCGTCTGGGTGATCGGCATGGCCGGTGTGGCGTGCGCCGCGCTGTTCCAGAGCCTGGCCCTGGTCAACGGCCCGCTCGCCTTGGTGCAGCCGCTGTTCATCCTCGAACTGCCCTTCGCGCTGCTCATCGCCGCTCCGCTGATGCACCGGCGGCTGCCGCGCTCGGGCTGGTGGGGGGTCGGCGGCTGCCTGGCGGGCCTCGCCGTCCTGCTGCTGGCGGCGGCCCCGCACGGCGCCACCGACCAGGCGCCGATGGGCCGGTGGCTGCCGGCCCTGCTGCTGTGCGCCGGCGCGATGGCCCTGGCGGTGGGACTGGCCGGCCGGGGGCGCTCCCCGGCCCGGCGTGCCGCGCTGCTGGCGGGCGCCTCCGCGACGGGCAACGCGCTGACCGCCGCCCTGCTGAAGTCGGCGAGCGGCACCTTCGCCGACCACGGCCTCGCGGCGTTCCTGCGGTCCTGGCAGACGTACGGCTTCGCGCTCGCCGGGATCGCCGCCGTGCTGCTGCTGGAGAACGCGTTGCAGGCCGGCCCGCTGGCCGCGGCGCAGCCCGCGCTGACCATCGGTGACGCGGTGGTGAGCCTGGCCCTCGGCGTCACCCTCTTCGGCGAGCGGATCCGCACCGGGTGGTGGCTCGTGCCCGAGCTGTGCGGGGCGCTGCTGATCGTCGCGGGGGTGTTGGTGCTCAGCCGGGCCGTGCAGCGCATCGAGGTGGTCCCGGCCCCCGCCGGGGAGCGGAGCGTGGCCTCCTGACCGGTCAGGGAGCCGCGACGAGCGGGGGCACGCCCCAGTCGGAGCGCAGCGCGCCGTCCAGGGCGCGGGCCGCGTCCGCTCCGATGCGCTCCAGCAGGACCGACTCGATCACCCCGATCGTGGCCTGCGCGCGCTCGTGCACGCGTCGGCCCTCGGCGGTCATCCGGATCAGCCGCCGCCGGGCGGACCCCGGGTCGGGTTCCTGCCCCAGCAGCCCCATGCCGATCAGTCCGTGCACTGCCTGATGGGCGGTCTGCCGGGTGACGCCCATCCGCCGGGCGAGTTCGGAGACGGTGGTGCCCTCGGCGTCGAGCATCGCGAAGACGGACGCCTGCGCCGTGGTCACCGGCTGCTCGCCCGCCGCCTCCATGCTGGCGAACAAGGCGTCCTCGAACCAGCGGCGGGCCTCGGACAGGAGCTGGGGCAGATTGGCGGCGCGGTGACTCATGGCTCCTCGGAAGGTCGGATACCCAGCGGATTATCCTCCTGTTGTCCGGCCCCCTGCTCCCCTTGCCCGGCCTCCTCTCCCCCTTGTGCGGCCTCCTGTTCCCCGGCTCCCCGACCGCAGTGCCGGGCGATGAACCGGGCCGTCCGCGCGAGGCACCGCTCGGCCTCCTCCTCCGTGATCCCCACCCACAGGTGGTTCGCGCCGGGCACCCGCACGTGTTCGACCGGCACCCCTGCGGCCCGCAGGGCGGTCGCGAGCCGGTCGCTCTGCGCACACGGCACGAACTCGTCCTCGGTACCGTGCAGCAGCAGGAACGGCGGTGCCGCCGGGGTCACCCGCAGCGCGGGGCTGGCGTCCCGGGCCGCGTCGGGGACGGCGGCAGGGGCGGCCCCGAGCAGCAGCGCCTCCCGGGAGGTGGGGTCCTCCGCGTCGAAGCGGCCCGGCGGGTGGTCCTCGGCGAGGCGGGTGAGGTCGGTGGGCGCGTACCAGGTGACGCAGCCGCGCACGGTCGCCGCCCGTCCGCCGGGGCCGGCCGTCCCGGCGGTGAGCGCGGTCAGCGCGGCCAGGTGACCGCCGGCGGACTCGCCCCACAGGACCACCCGGTCCGGGTCCAGGCCCAGCTCGCCGGCCCGGTCGCGCAGCCAGACCAGCAGCGCGCGCAGGTCGTCCAGCTGGGCCGGGTGCCGGGCCTCGCCGCTGAGCCGGTAGTCGGGACAGACCACCGCCACCCCGGAGCCGGCCAGCCGCGCGAACGGGTCCGGCCGCGGGTGCCGGAAGAGCGGGCCCAGGTCGTCGCGCAGGCCGGTGCGCCAGCCGCCCCCGTGCACGAAGACGACCACCGGCAGCGGGCCGTCCGCCGGCTCGGGCAGCCACAGGTCGGCCTCCAGCGGCCGGCCGCCGTCGGGCACGGCGTAGACGGCGCCGCGCAGCAGCCGGACGCCGGGCGCGGGCCGGGCGGACGGCGGCAGGGGCAGGCGGGCGGGGTCGGGGGGTGCCAGCAGTTCCAGGGGGAACCGCGGAACGTCATGAGGTGTGGGGGCTGGGTGTGCGGCTTCTTCCGGCACGGGGTGCTCCTCGGGTGGCAGGGGGTTCCCTCGGCGGGCGAGGCGGGGGAACGGGGTCCGGGCGCCGGCGGTGGTGAGCGGGCGCCCGTCGGTGCCCGGTGCCGGGGCGCGCGGTGTCACCGGACGCGGCGCCCGCCCCGCACGGGACACGGCCGTCAGCTCCCGGTGCGCCACTGGTGGTCGGGGCGGAACCGGACGTCGTACTGCTGGGGCACGGTCGCGAACTTCTCCCGTTCCGGCACGAACGGCCGGCCCGGCAGGCCCAGTTCCTCGGCCGGGGTGCCGAGGGACTCGAAGAATCGCTCGAAGGTGCCGCCCGGTCCGGCGGCCACGCCCACGACCTGCGAGTGGTGGCGCTCCATGCGGTAGGCGTGGACGCAGTTCTTCGGCACGAATCCGAAGTCACCCGGCGTGAGCAGCTTCTCGTACTGCTCGCCCTCGAGGTCCTCCACGAAGAGCCGTACGGCCCCGTGGGTGATGTAGAAGACCTCGTAGGTGTCCGCGTGCGAGTGGGCGGGGATCAGCTCGCCCTTCGGGCCCTCGCAGGTGAAGAAGTTGAAGGTGTTCTCGGTCTGCTCGCCGCCCGCGTAGACCGTGATCAGGTCGCCGAACAGGTGGGCCCGGTCGCCCAGGCCCTTCTCGATGAAGTAGGGCTTGCCCGGCTCCGGCGGGATGAAGGAGCGGGCCCGGTAGCGGGTGGCGTATTCGATGGTCATGCGGAGCCTCCGGTTCCATGCGCTATTCATGTCAGGTTACCTGACATACAGAGCGCGGCCAACGGGCCGAGGCGGGATTTTCCGCGCGGTGACCGTCAGCGCGGCCGGGTCAGCCGTACCTCCTCCACGCCCAGCAGTCCGAGCAGCGGCACCCGGCCGACCCGCTGGCCGGGGTCGACCACGAGTCCGGAGCCGCGCACCAGGTCCAGCAGCAGTTCCGCCAGCGGCATGACCATGTGGCGGCCCCAGCAGCGTTCCGACACATGGCCGAAGGGCAGATAGCCGGGGGCGGTGTCGGGGTCGAGGTGGTCCCAGCGCTCCGGGCGGAAGGTGTCGGCGTCGTCCCAGAGGGCGGGGTCGCGGTGGGAGAGCAGCGGCAGCAGCAGGACGTCGTCCCGCTCCCCGATCCGGTCGTCGATGGCCGGGTATTCGGGCGAGGCGTTGCGCAGGATGTTCCACGAGGGCGGCAGCAGCCGCAGCGATTCCAGGATGATGTTCCGGTTGGAGGTGCCCTCGTCGAACGGGGCGCCCAGCCAGAGGGCGTTGGCCACGAGGGTGGAGACGGTGAAGCAGACGGGGGCCGCGGCCCTGCGGTACATGCCCATGGCGTACCGCCGTTCCTGGTAGCCGCGGGCCTCGGCCGTGCGGTTCGCGAGGCCGGTGAGCCGGGGGTCCGGCCGGGGCCGGCCGGGCAGGGCGGCGCCGACGGCGATCACCGACCAGGTGAGCTTGGGGGTCAGTTCGAGGGTGCGGCTCATCAGCGTGCGCAGCCGGCGGGGGTCCTGGCCGAGGATGAGGTCACGCAGGAAGTTGTGCCCGGTCAGCGGCCAGGGGCCGGCGAGGTCCACGCCGTCGGGCAGCGGCCGGGCGAGGGCCTCGCGCACGTCGTTGCCGATGGTGCGGGTGACGGCGGAGGCCTCGGAGCGGGATATGGAACGCCCGTGCAGCGGCTTGAAGGTGGGCCGCTCGGTCTCGGTCGCCCGGCGCGCGGCCAGGATGCGGTCGGCGACCTCGGGGCCCGCGACGCCGACGGTGTCCGGTTCCAGCCGGAAGACGTCCCGGCCCAGGTGGTCGCCGATGAGGGCGGCGAGCCGCGGGGCGAACACCGTGGTGCGCGCCCGCGCGGTGGATGACGGCGGCATGGCTCCTCCGATACGGGACGGGGGCGTGGTCAGGGAAGTCCGGTGCGCGGCGGGACGCCGTCGCCCGGCCGGACCGCCGTGCGGTCCGGCCGGGCGACGATGTCACCGCGCGGGCGCGGGGCGGATCAGTACCACAGGTACCAGGCGTTGGCCTTGAGGCTCTTGCCGGCGGCGACCCGGTTGCGGATGGCGAAAAGAAGCTTCATCACTGCACCTCCCCTCGGGGACGGACGGGTGACACGCGACGGCTCCGGCCGGGCCGGTGAAGATCACGTGTCGGCGACCACCGGAACCTTCCCAAGATCGTTCACCGGTTAATCACCAGGGCGGTCAAAAACCCTGCCAGGCAGCCGTTTTCGGACTTTCGCCGATCATCGGCGCTCCGGTTCGCCCGCCGTGCCGACGCCCGCGAGCCATGCGGTCACCGTCGCCCGGGCACTGGTGGGCGGGCGCACGCATGCCCGGATGCCGGACAACGGGTCGCCGGGATCGGACACGAACGCACCGCGCGGCCGGGCGATCCGGCGGCCGGAGGTTGGCCGGATACCGTCCTGCGTCCGGCCCTGCCCTCCGGAATCCACCCAAGGCCACTTGTCCCGAATTGGCTTTGCAGAGCGGGTATTGGCCTTCCTAGCCTGGGTGGTATGGCACCACTGGGAAGCCCGTACGACGAGCGGGCGGGAAACGTCGTCGTCGGGGTGAGCGACTCGCTCGCCGGACTGGCCGCGCTGCGGCGCGGTGTCCGGGAGGCCCGGGCGACCGGGCGGACGCTGGTGGCCGTCCACGCCTGGGAGCCACCGGAGGGCGAGGCGCTCTACGCACGCCGGCCGGAGACGTCATGGGCCCGGCTGTGGGCCGGCGAGGCGCGGCGCCGCCTGGAGCGGGCCTTCGATCTGGCGGTGGGCGGGCCCCCGGCGGACCTGCGGATCGTACGGCGGGTGATCAGGGGCCCCGCCGGGCCGGTGCTCTGCTCGGTCGCCGCGTCCGCCGACGACCTGCTGGTCATCGGCATGGCCCGGCGGCGGGGGCCGCTCGCCCGGCTGCGCCCCCGGCCGGTGCACCGGTTCGTGCCGGCCCGGGCCGTGTGCGAGGTGCTGATCGCGGCCGGCCCCCGCCTCCTGCCCCACGAGGCACGGATCCTGCGGCGCGGCGAGAAGGCGGCCGGGCCGGGCGGACGCGCACCGCTGACCGGCCGGCCCGTGGTGCCGTAGCAGGCGGGCCGGCCGTCGTGTTCACCTTCCGGCCGGGCGGCGGGCGTCGACCTCGATCTCTATCCTCATGCGAGGGTCGGCGAGACCGCACTCCAGCATGGTGGCGGCTGGCCGGACGTCGCCGAAGCAGCGGCGCAGCACCGGCCAGCAGGGCTCGAAGTCCGCGCGGTCCGGGAGCAGACAGCGCACCCGGACCACGTCCGCGAAGCCGCACCCCGCCTCGGCCGGCGCGGCGCCGATGTTGCGCAGGCACTGCTCGGCCTGCTCCACGACGTCGTCGGAGATCGTCATGGTGGTGTAGTCGAACCCGGTGGTCCCGGAGACATGGACCCGGTCCCCGTCGACCACGGCGCGGGCGTAACCGATCCGCTCCTCGAAGGTGGTGGATCCGCTGAGAAGCGCACGTCGTTGCGTCATGTACGGAACGTCAGGCGCCCGCCCCGGCCGGACCGAACGCGCCGTCTCGCCGGGTGGGCCGGGGGCAGCCGACGTCCTCGGCCGGCAGGCGGCCGGTCGCGAGGTAGGCGTTGACCGTGGCGTCCACGCACGGGCTCCCGTACACGCCGTAGACCGCGTGCTGGTCGGCGTCGCGCAGGGTGACCAGGCGGGAGCTGGGCCAGTCGCGGCGCACCGCCCGGGCCCCCTGGTAGACGGTGCGGGGGTCGCCGGTGGCGTTGACGAGCAGGGCGGGCAGGTCGGCGCGGATGGTGGTGGGGCGCTCGCGCGGCGGATCCCAGAACGCGCAGGGGTTGATGTTGTTGGTGACCGCGGCGAACAGGCGGTCCCCGGTCCCGGCGCGGCGCAGGTCGCGCCAGTACGTCTCCGGGTCGCGGGGCGCGGGCACGTCCCCGCACAGGATGGACGTCTGCGCGCTGCCGTAGGCGGAGTCGTGCCCGGTCAGCGTGAACTCCAGGACCGAGGCCAACCACGGGGACGGGGTGACGGTCCGGCCCTCGGCGGCGTGCCGCAGGTCCCGCACGCCCTCGGCGAAGTCGCCGTAGGCCCTGGGGTCGTCCTGCGAGAGGCCGTTGAAGACGACGACGGGCAGGACGTGGTCGTCCACCCGGTAGCCGCCGACGCGCAGCGGGGTGCGGGCGGCGGCCGACCGGGCCGTCTCCACGGCCGCCAGCACGGCGGCGCGGGTGCGTCCCAGTCCGTAGGCCGCGTGGTGGGCGGCGGTCCAGTCGGCCCAGCCGCGCAGGGCGTGCCGGTTGGCCTCCTCGGAGTCGCGCAGCAGCCGGGGGCTGTAGCGCGCGGGGTCGATCACGCCGTCCAGGACGACCCGGTCGACGCGCCGCGGGAACATCGTCGCGTAGACCTGGCCGAGGTAACTGCCGTAGGAGTAGCCCAGGTAGGAGATCCGGCGCTCACCCAGCGCGGCCCGGATCACGTCCATGTCGCGCGCGGTGTTGCGGGTGCCGGAGTGCGGCAGCAGGTCGCCGGCGTGGGTGCGGCAGCGGCGGGCCAGGTCCGCGGCGAAGCCGGCTTCGCGATCGAAACCGGCGCGGCCGGTGCCGGCGCCGCGGATCATGCTGCTGGTGGGCCAGCGGCAGTCCAGCGGGGTGCTGCGGCCGACGAAGCGGGGGTCGACGCCCACCACGTCGTAGCGCGCGGCCACCTCCCGCAGGGCGCGGCGCACGAAGGGCGGGTCGCCGAGGGTCGGGCCGCCGGGACCGCCGCCGTTGAGCAGCAGAGCACCGGCGCGGTGCGCGGTGTCGGTGCCCCGGATGCGGGAGATGGCGACGGTGAGGGTACGGCCGTCCGGGCGGGAGTAGTCCAACGGGACGGTGACGTCGGCGCATTGGGCGCCGGCCTGGTCGAGTTCCCTGCCGGTGGCGTCGTCGGGGCCGAGCAGACAGCTCTTCCAGCGCAGGTGCTGGTGGTGGTAGCGGGCGAGTGGGTCGGCCGCGGGGCGGGCGGCTGAGGCCGGGGCGGCGGTCAGGGACAGCACGCCCGCCAGGGCGAGGGCGACGGCCGCCGCGGCCCGGGGGAGGGGGCGGCGCGGGCGGCGGTGCCCGTCGTCCGGGGAGGGGGTGCCGGTCATGCCGAGGTCCTTTCGGCGGGGGCGTTCTCGCAGAGGGCCCGGTCGACGACGTCGAGGAAGTCCAGTTCGGCCCGGAGCGTGGCGGGCACCTCGTTCAGGGCGACGGCGACGGTGCGCCCGCCGGGACCGGTGGCGACCAGCGCCCGGTGGCCGCCGGGCACGGTGCCGGCGTGGCCCCACCAGGTGCCGCCGCAGGACAGCGGGGAGGAGATCAGGCCGAGGCCGTAGCGGGCGCCGGGCCAGAGCCGGTCGGGGTCGGCGGCCACCGTCCGCCGCATCTCGGCGAGTTGGGACGGGGGCAGCAGCCGGCCGGTGAACAGCGCGCCGGCGAACCGGGTCAGGTCGGCCGGGGTGGACACCAGGGCGCCGCCGGCCCCGCCGAAGGTCGTGTTCCAGTCCGTGCCGTCCACGCGGCGGCCGTCGGCCGCGGTGAAGTAGCTGTGCGAGTGCGGGCCGCGGATGCGGGGGTCGTCGCCGGGCCAGTACGTGTCGCGCAGGCCCAGCGGCGCGATGATCCGGCGGGTGATCTCCGCCTCCGGGCTGTGGCCGGTGACCTCCCGGATGATCAGCCCGGCGACGAGGTAGTTGGTGGTCGCGTAGTGCCAGGTGCCCTCGGGTGCCGGCAGCCGCAGGGCGCGGGCGACGAGCCGGCGCGGCTCGAAGTGGCGGTAGCGCACCCGCTCGGGGTGCCGCCACTCGGGCGCGTCCAGGTAGTCGGGCAGCCCGCTGGTGTGCCGCAGCAGCTGCCGTACGGTGATCCGGCGGCCGTCGTGACCCCCCGCGCGGATCAGGCCGGGCAGATAGCGCTCGACCGGCGCGTCCAGGGAGAGCCGCCCCTCGGCGGCCAGGCGCAGGACGACGGTCGCGGTGAAGGTCTTGGTGACGCTGCCGGCCCGGAGCCGGTCGGTGGCGTTCATGGGGCGGTGGGTGCGCAGATCGGCCACGCCGTCGGTCACCGTCCAGCGGGCGCAGGGGGCGGCCTGGCCGGGGTCGGTGACCAGGACGGCGGCGCCGGCGATGCGGTCGTGCGTCACCAGGTGGTGCACGGACCGGCTCACCGCCGGGTGCGGGCCGCAGGCGCGGGGCGCGCCCGGGGCCGGGTGTGCGACGGCGGCGGGGGCGGCGCTCAGCAGGCAGGCCACGGCCATGGCCACGAGTCCGGCGCGCCGGCGCGGCGCGGTGCGGGGTAAGGAAAATGCCATGTCCCGCACGCTAGGCAACGCCCGCCGTGTCCTCATTCCGGCAGGCAGGCGGATCGGCCGGGGGGCGGGCCCCAGTGCGGGACCGGAGGAAAACCCCCCGTCCCGCCCGGGTTTGCCCGGCGCACCGGCGTACGCGCCGGGTTCCGCACACCAGTGCCAAGGGTGAACCGCGGCCGCCCGACCCGCCGTCCGGGCGGGCGGCTGTCAGTCTGCTGGGGACGATCCGGCCCGCGACCCGAGGGGGCCGGGCAGCGGCACGGGCCCGCTCGTGGCCGCCGGGAGCAGGCAGGACGGTGGAGGAAGTCGTGGAGGATTCCGCCTCCGGTGCGGTCCGGGACGAGGGCCGCCGGGGGGTGCCGCGGCACGTGGCGTGCGTCATGGACGGCAACGGCCGCTGGGCGGCACGGCGGTCGCTGCCGCGCACCTCGGGGCACCGCGCGGCCGAGACGACGGTGATCGACGTCATCGAGGCGGCCCGCACGGCCGGGGTGGGATGGCTGAGCCTGTACGCGTTCTCCACGGAGAACTGGCAACGGCCCGGTCCCGAGGTCGACTTCCTGATGCGGCTGGTCCGCCGGGTGGTGCGCAAGCACGCCCCGTTGCTGCACGCGCGCGGCATCCGCTGCCGGTTCCTCGGTGTGTCTGATCCGCGAATCCCCGCGCCGCTGGCCCGGGACTTCGCCGATCTGACGACCCTGACCGGCGGGAACCGGGGCATGACGCTGACCGTGGCGTTCGATCACGGCGGGCGCCGGGACATCGTGGCGGCGGCGCGGTCGCTGATCCGCAGCGGGGTGCCGGCCGAGGCCGTGGACGAGCGGAGCTTCGCCGCCCATCTGCCCTTCCCCGACACCCCCGATGTGGACCTCGTCATCCGGACCTCCGGGGAGCAACGCATCTCCAACTTCATGCTCTGGCAGGTCGCCTACGCGGAATGGATCTTCTCGCCGGTCCTGTGGCCCGACTTCCGCGCACCGCACTTCCTGGAGTGCCTGCACACCTATCAGCAGCGCGATCGCCGCTTCGGCGGCGTACGGCCGAACGCGAACGGAGAACGACGAACGTGACCGAGACGGGCGCCGACGAGCCCCAGCCCACCACCGGTGCCGACCAGCTCTTCGGCCTGGGCAGCCGGTTCCGCGGTTTCTTCGACGATCCGCGCTGGGCGCTGGCCATCATCCGGGCGACCGTGCTGGAGGCGGCGCACCCGCAGATCGGCGCCGCCCTCGCCGACAACTCGACGTTCGTGACGCACCCGTGGCGGCGGCTGCGCAACACGATCACGAGCCTGCAGCGCATGTCCGGCGACGACGAGGAGGTACGGCGCAAGGAGGCGGCGCGGCTCAACCGGCTGCACGCCCGGCTGAGCGGCACCGACGCGCACGGCCGGACCTACGACGCGATGGATCCGGCGGTGCGCGCCTGGGTGGTGGCGACCCTCTTCGAGAGCAGCGTCACCATGTGCCGGTTCAGCGGGCAGCCGCTGGAGCAGGAAGCCATCGAGGAGCTGTACGGCGAGTTCCGGGGCTATCTGGCCACCCTGGACGGCGATGCCCGGCACCTTCCGCCCACAGTCCACGAGTTCTGGCCGTACTACGAACGGGTGGTGGAGGAGGAGCTGGAGCACACGGAGGCGATGCGCATCATCCTCTACCGGCTCTTCGACCACCTGCCCGCGCCGCCCCTGCTGCACGGTCTGCCCACGGTGTGGGCGGCCGGCCGGGCGCTCGTGGGGCCGCTCATCGGCGTGGTCACGGTGGCGTCCCTGCCGGAGCCGTTCCGCCGGCGGGCGGGCCTGCCCGAACTGCCCGGCGCCCGGACCCTGATGCAGAGCGCCTATCTGGGCGTCGGCCTCGCCCGGTTCCTTCCGGAGGGCTGGCTGCGTACCGAGACGGTGCTGGACCTGCTCGCCCTCTCCCCCGACAGCGACGACCCCCGGGCCCGGACGCTGCGGGCACTGCGCGACCGGATGCGGCGGGCCGGGGCCCTGGTCCGGCTGATCACTCCGCTGCCGCCGGAGCCGGAGCCGGGCGCGGACACCGGTGTGCGGCGCGGCGCGGAGGAGTTCTTCGCCACGGTGCTGGACCAGACCGGGGACGGCTATCTGGACTGGCCCGACCTCGCCGCGATGGCCCGGGAGATCGCCGGCCGCCTCGACCTGGACGAACCGGCGGAGACCCGGCTCTACGACGCGTTCGCCGACTGGTGGCGGGAACTCCAGGCGGCTCTCGACGCCGACGGCGACGGCCGGGTCAGCCGCCGGGAGTACGCCGAGGCCGTGCCGTCGCTCGCCGGTCCCGCACTGATCAGGGTCGCCGAGGTCCTCTTCGACGTCACCGACGCCGACGGCGACCAGCGGGTCGACGCGGACGAGTACCGGGCGCTGTTCCGCCGGGGCTTTCGCCGCGACCTGGCCGACGCCGACGGCAGCTACCCGCGCGGGGCGTTCGTCCGGGACTTCCTGTCCTTCATGTCGGGCCGCGCCCGCTCGACGCCGTACGATCCGCTGCTCGCCGAGGCCTGACCCGGGGCCCGGCCGCCGGACCGGGGCCGCCGGTGAGAGACGGGGCGTGGCGGTGTCCGGTCAGCCGAGGCCGAGGACGCTCAGGGTGCGGTCGGCCATGCGCCGCTCGCCGAGGGCGTTGGGGTGGACGGGGACGATGTTCTGCCCGAACAGCAGCGGCTCGATCCAGCGGGTGCCGGCCGGCCGGCAGGCGTCGTGCCCCGCGGAGGCCTCGGCGAAGTCCACGTAGGTGGCTCCGGACTCCTCGGCGGCGCGCTGGACCACGGAGTTGAGGTGGGCCTGGAGGGAGTGCAGGTAGGGCACGTCACCGGCGGCGATGGGCAGCTTGACGAAGCAGGACGGGTCGGCGGTGGCGGGCGTGATCCACGGGTAGCCGAGCACGGCCACCCGGGCGTGGGGGGCCTTGGCGCGGACGGCGCCGAGCGCGGCCTTCAGCGCCGGGTAGGTCTTGGCGTCGATCTCGTCGTCGAAGGACGTGCCGTACTTGTCCTTGCACGGGCTGCCCTTGCCGCCGCTGAAGACGCCCGCGGCACCGCAGGAGGTCACGGCGTTGATGAAGGTGCCGTTGTCGTTGCCGCCGATGGTCAGCGTCACCAGGTCGGTGTCCGCGGTGACGGCGTCGGCCTGGGGGGCGACGCCGGGATACTGGGACTCGGTGAAGTGCTTGGTCTGGGCGGCGCCGCAGGTGACGTCCGTCAGCCGGGCGCCGGTCCGGGCGGCGATGGCGTGGGGGTAGTTCGCGGTGGAGCGCAGACAGAGCGGGCTGCCGAGGTCGACGGGCAGCACACCGGACGCGGCGCTGTAGCTGTCGCCGAGGGCGGCGTAGTCCAGGGACGTGCCGGCCTGGGCGGGGGCCGCGGCGAGACCGAGGGCCAGGGCGCCGAGGGCCGCGGACGCCGCGGTGAGGACACGGCGCAGTGATGACATGGGCATGACATTCTCCCTTCCGGGAAGGACACGGGACGCACGGGCATACCGGTGCCACGGGCGCGCCGGGAGGGATTACCGAGGAGTTCTACCGATAGGTAATGTGAGGCCCCCGCAACCAGAAAGCAACGTTGCGGACCGAACTTTTGAAACACGGAAGGACTTGGCCCGCTCACGGCCGCCGTCGGCCGGGCAAAGGCCGTCCCGTTATGCGAAGTTTTTACGCCGCAGGATGCGATGTGTGCCGCGTTCGGGGCACACGGACGGCAGGAGCACCACTACCAGCTGGAGGCACGCCATGATCGCCCTCGGCATCATCCTGCTCATCATCGGCTTCGTCACGGGCATCTCGATCCTGTGGACTATCGGCATCATCCTGCTGGTGGTGGGAGCCATCCTGTGGATCATGGGATCCATGGGCCACGCGGTCGGCGGCCGTCGCCACTTCTGGTAGCCGCGGTCCGGCCCGGTCCCTCCTTCCGGCGCACCCGCTCTCGGCGGGTGCGCCGGAGTGCGTCGGGAGTCAGGCGCGGGTGCCGCTGGGGAGGAGAACTGCTCGCCCCTGTGGCCGTCGTCACCGCGTCCGCGGAGGCCGTCACCTCGGAGACATCGAGAGCGTCGGGTCCGGTCCCCGGGCTGAGACCGGTGACGTCCGAGCCGTCGAGGCCGGCGCGGCGCAGGGTGGCGGCGCCGTTCCGGCCGACGGCGCCGAGCAGCCAGTAGACGTGGCCGGCGGTGGGGGCCGTCGGGCCGAGGCCGGCTTCCGGCCCGGTCCGCCGGAGCACGGTCCGCTCGCCGGTGACCACGTCGGTCAGCCGGGTGGTGGACTCGTACAGCGCGCGGACGCGCTGCCGGTCCTGGGAGACGATCCCGCCGTGACCCACGGCCGGGAAGGTGGCCCGGTGGTGGGTGCCGCCGCCGATCGTGACGACGTTCGCCGGGTCCCGCAGGCTCAGGCAGGCCACGCCGGCCCGGCCGCCGTGGTTGTAGCAGGCGAAGGTCACGGTGTCGCCGTCGACGCCGAGGGCCGTGCCGGCGCCGCGGCCCTGCCACAGGGTGCGCACCGGCCCGCCCGCGAGCGGCCGGGCCAGGACTTCCACGCCGGAGGGTCCTTGGGCCTGCCACACCACCGTCTTGCCCTCGGTGCGGCCGGCCCCCACCGAGTACGGCTCCGAGCCCGACGCGTCGGAGGTGGCGGCGGCCCGCCGGCCGCCGCCCGCGCCGAGGCGGGAGTCGGCGGTGGTGACGCGGCAGAGCAGCACGTCGGAGTCGACGCCGAGGGCCTTCTCCCGGTGCGGGACGATGCCGTGCGCGGTGAAGGCCTTCCGGACGGCCGTGAGGCCGCGTCCGCCGCCGCCCGGGGGCGGGGGGGGGGGGGGGCAAAACCGCCGGAGCCACGGAGGGGGGGGCAGGATGCAAACAAAACCCATACAGCTAGCGAGCCCTCACCAAAGAGAGCGGCGA
>NZ_JBVHXT010000026.1:78741-136405 GCF_055569255.1 Streptomyces sp. NPDC029296 | reverse complement strand
ACAGCAGCTGGGTGGAGGCCGCGCCCGCGACGCCGTTCCAGGCGACGGTGTCCCGGTCGATCCAGACCGCCTTGGAGGTGGTGAGGTCGAGGGCGGCGGCGGTGCCGGCCGGCTGCGGCAGCAGGTGCTCCTCCTGCCCGCTCACCAGCCACACCTCGTGGCCGTCGGCCTTGAGGTCCAGGCTCTGGTCGACCGGGAGGTCCTTCTCGTCGCCCTTGTGGATGAGGTAGCCGAGGCTGGTGGCACCCTCGGTGAGGGGCACCTCGTAGACCGCGCCATAGCTGTCGGTCTTCACCGGTTCCAGCGGCCGCGACCAGTCGGTGGGCCGCGCGGCACCCGTCCAGACGTGCAGGCCCCAGCCGTCGTAGTTCCCGTCGGCGCGGTGGTAGTGCAGGACGGCCTTGGTGGTGTCCTGGGCGGGGTAGCCGGGCCGCTCGGTGCGTACGTCGGCCTTGCCCTGCTCGATCCACACCTCGCCGGTGCGGGTGACGTCGATGGACCGGTCGGCGGAGACGTCCTTGTTCCCGTCCTTGTCCACGACGAGGAAGCCGACGTCCGAGGCGCCCGGCGCGAGCCTGACGTAGGCGAAGGCGCCATAGGCGTCCCGGCCGACGAAGGGGCGTCCGGCCGGCCAGGTGGTGGCCTCGCCGTCGGCCAGGTCGCCCCAGGCGTACAGGCCCCAGTCGGCGTAGTCGCCGTCGGCGCGCTTGTAGTGGACGATCGCGTAGTCCCGGGAGGCGGCCCTGGGGACCTCGGGCGCGGGAGGGGTGCCGGCGGTGCTGCTCGCCGTGGCGCTCGCGGTGTGCCCGGCCCGGTCCACCACGACGGCCTTGTAGCGCAGGGGGGTCCCGGCGGGCACGTTCCCGCCGAGGGTCTGGGTGACCTGGTAGGGGGCGTGGTCGGCGGAGCCGAGGACCCGCCAGTCGCCGTTGCCGACCTGGGCCGCGAAGACGACCCGGTCGAGCTGTCCGCCGTCGGCGTCGGCCTTGAGGCCGACCGTTCCGGTGGCTCCGGCGGCGGGGGCGGTCAAGGCGATCGCCGGCTCGGCGGTGGGCTCGGCGAGGGGACCGGCCGCCTTGTAGACGACGGCGGAGCCGGCCGGGACGGTGACGGTGAGCTCGCGGTCGCCGTCGGACCGCACCGAGCCGGTGGCCCCGTACACGCCCCGGTACGTCATGTCCGCCGACCCCGTCGTGAAGGTGGCCGCCTTCTCGGCACCGGCGTTGTTGAAGGCGACGACGTACTCCTGGCCGGAGGCGGCGTCGGTGCGGGTGAAGGCGTAGATCCCGGGGCCGTCGGCCGCGTACCGCTCGGTCTGGACGCCGTCCGTCAGGGCGGGGTGGGCCTTGCGGAGCCCGGAGAGGGCGGCGATCTCGCGGTAGAGCGGGGCCCGGGTGTCGTAGGCGGCGCTCGCGTGGGTGCGGCCGGTGCCGATCTCGTCGTCGTCCAGGTAGTCGGCGACCTTGGAGGCGAACATGGTCTGGCGGGCGTCCTTGTCGCCGCCGGCGCCGGTGAAGCCCTGCTCGTCCCCGTAGTAGACGACCGGGTTGCCCCGGCTGAGGAACATCAGCTCGGTGGCGAGCCGGTCCTTGGCCAGGATCTCGGCGTCGGTCGCGTTCGGGTTGTCCTGCTTCAGGAAGGACCCGATGCGGCCCATGTCGTGGTTGCCGAGGAAGGTGACCTGTTCGTAGGCGTTGGCCTTGTCGGTCGTGTACTTGTAGTCGTCACCGAAGACGGCCGCCAGCTTCCGGGCGCTGCCGCCCTGGGAGGCGTAGGCGCGGGCCGCGTCCTGGAAGGGGAAGTCCAGGGTGGCGTCCAGCCGGCCCCGGGTGACGTACGGGGCGGTGACGGAGGGGTCGGCGGAGTAGACCTCGCCGAACATGAAGAAGTCCTTCCGGCCGTGCGCCGCCGCGTACCGGTCCAGCGCGGTGGCCCACTGGGTCCAGAACTCCATGTTCACGTGCTTGACGGTGTCGATCCGGAAGCCGTCGACGGCGAAGTCCCGCACCCAGCGCTGGTAGATCTTCTCCATGCCGTGGACGACCTCGGGGCGCTCGGTCCACAGGTCGTCCAGGCCGGAGAAGTCGCCGTAGGTGGTGGACTCGCCGCTGTACGTCGAGTCGCCCCGGTTGTGGTACATCGCCGGGTCGTTGAGCCAGGCCGGGACCTTGCTGCCGCTCGTCGCCCTCGGGGTGTACGGGAAGGAGCCGGCGGTGACGGAGGGGAACGCGCGGCCGCCGCCCGCGTAGTCGGCGTCGTCGAAGGGCCGGCCGTCCTTCGTGAGGTAGGGGAAGGCGCCCTTGGACAGGTAGTCGTAGGACTTCTCGTCGTAGTCCACGACGTCGGCGGTGTGGTTGGTGATGACGTCGAAGAAGACCTTCATGCCCTTGGCGTGGGCCTTGGAGATGAGGTTCTTGAGGTCCTGGTTGGTGCCGAAGTGGGGGTCGACCTGGGTGAAGTCGGTGATCCAGTACCCGTGGTAGCCCGCCGAGGCGTTGCCTCCGGTGCCCTGAACGGGGCGGTTCTTGAAGATCGGGGCCAGCCAGAGGGCGGTGGTGCCGAGCCCCTTGATGTAGTCCAGCTTCCCGGTCAGGCCCTTGAGGTCGCCGCCCTGGTAGAAGCCCTTGTCGGTGGGGTCGTAGCCGGTGCTCAGCCGGGAACCGGTCAGGCCGCCCCGGTCGTTGGACGGGTCGCCGTTGGCGAAGCGGTCCGGCAGCACGAAGTAGAACTGCTCGCGGGTGGCGTCGTGCCGGGCGGGTTCGGCGGCGAGCCGCGCGTCCGAGGGCGGCGCGGGCGGGCCGGCCGCGTGGGCGGCCAGGGGCGGGAGCAGGGTGGCGGCGAGGGCCGCGGCGGTGACGGCCGCCGCTCTCGCGCGCCGCCGGGTACGGCACCCGGGCGGCGCCGGCCATCTCGGTATCACAGCGGGTGACTCCTCAGCAGTTCGGCTTGCCGGCGGGCGGGGAGACTGGTGGGTGCGGGTCGCGCCGCCCGGTTCGTGGTTGATCGCCGCGTGGCCCTTGGTGCCGCGGCCGAAGGCGATCCCGGACGTGTATCCGCGGCCGGCGGGGCCGGGGGCGGTGGGGGCGACCGCCGTGGGGAGCGTGCCGCGTGCCATGCGGGGTCCTTCGACGGTGAAGGCGACAGGGACGGCGAAGAGCGCTTGCCGCAATCTTTCAGCAAGCTTGCGTGACGCGGAGGGTGAGGGCCCGCCGCCCGCCAGGCGGCGGGCCCTGGTGAGGTTGATGCAAGAACTTCCGGACGGGACGTCAGTCGGTGGTGGTCCACCAGACGGTGGTGTCGGCGGGCACCTTCGTCTCGCCGCCCGCCTCGGTCAGCTCGCCGCTGGCGAGCAGGACACGGCCGTGGGACGGGACCGCGACGGCCTCCCCGGTGGTGTTGGCCACGCACACGAACCCGCCCCGCCGGAAGGCGAGGACGCCCTCGGGGGCGCGCAGCCACTCCACGGACTCCCCCGCGCCCAGGTCGGGGTGCGCCCGGCGGGCCGCGAGCGCCGCCCGGTACAGCTCCAGCGTGGAGCCGGGCACGCCGGTCTGCGCCTCCACGCTCAGCTCGCCCCAGGCGGGCGGCTGGGGCAGCCAGCTGCCGCCGCCGCCGAAGCCGTAGGAGGAGCCCGTACGGGTCCACGGGATCGGCACCCGGCAGCCGTCGCGGAAGCCGTCCTGGCCGGCGCCCCGGAAGTACGCCGGGTCCTGGCGCACCTCGTCGGGCAGGTCCACGACGTCCGGGAGGCCCAGTTCCTCGCCCTGGTAGAGGTAGGCCGAGCCGGGCAGGGCGAGCATCAGCAGGGTGGCGGCGCGGGCGCGGCGCAGGCCCAGCTCGCGGTCGCCGGCCGTACGGATCTGGGTGCCGAGGCCGGGCGGGTTGGCGAAGCGGGTGGCGTGCCGGGTGACGTCGTGGTTGGACAGCACCCAGGTGGCGGGGGCGCCGACGGGGCGCATCGCGTCCAGGGTGCGGTCGATGACCGTCCGCAGCTCCTCGGCGTCCCAGGCCGTCGCCAGGTACTGGAAGTTGAACGCCTGGTGGAGTTCGTCGGGGCGGACGTAGTTCGCGGTGCGCTCGACGGTCGGGGTCCACGCCTCGGCGACGAAGATGCGCTCGCCCGGGTACTCGTCGAGGATGCGGCGCCACTGGCGGTAGACGGCGTGCACGCCGTCCTGGTCGAAGAACGGCATGACGTCGTTGCCCAGCAGTTTGACCTGGTCGTGCGAGCCGAGGTCGGGCAGGCCCTCGGCCTT
The DNA here is from genome assembly GCF_055569255.1 of Streptomyces sp. NPDC029296. Classification (NCBI taxonomy): domain Bacteria; kingdom Bacillati; phylum Actinomycetota; class Actinomycetes; order Kitasatosporales; family Streptomycetaceae; genus Streptomyces; species Streptomyces sp. NPDC029296. The sequence goes on along the minus strand of NZ_JBVHXT010000026.1, from coordinate 132,149 downwards.
GACCAGGCCGTGGGCGACGTCGATGCGGAAGCCGTCCACGCCCATGTCCAGCCAGAACCGCAGGATGGAACGGAACTCGTCGCCGACGGCGGGGTGTTCCCAGTTGAAGTCGGGCTGCTCGGGCGCGAACAGGTGCAGGTACCACTCGCCGTCCGGCACCCGCGTCCAGGCCGGGCCGCCGAAGATGGACTCCCAGTCGTTGGGCGGCAGTTCGCCGTTCTCCCCCTTGCCGGGGCGGAAGTGGTAGCGCTCGCGCAGCGGGGAGCCGGGGCCCTCGGCGAGGGCGCGCTTGAACCACTCGTGCTGGTCGGAGGAGTGGTTGGGGACCAGGTCCACGATGACGCGCAGGCCGTGCGCGTGGGCGTCGCGGATCAGCGCGTCGGCGTCCGGCAGGGAGCCGAACATCGGGTCGACCTCGCGGTAGTCGGCGACGTCGTAGCCGGCGTCGGCCTGCGGGGAGGCGTAGAAGGGGCTGAGCCACACCGCGTCGACGCCGAGGTCGCGCAGGTACGGCAGGCGGGAGCGTACGCCCGCCAGGTCCCCCATGCCGTCGCCGTTGCCGTCGGCGAAACTGCGCGGATAGACCTGGTAGATGACCGCGTCCCGCCACCAGTCGCGGTGGTCGGCGACGGTGACGGCGGCGAGGCTGCGGGCCGGTGCGGCGGAGTGCTGCTGGCTCATGGCGTCCTTGATACGTGACGGGGCGTGGTGGGCGGTCGGTGGGCCGGCGACGGACGGCCGGCAGGTCGGGGTGGGCCGCGGTGGCGGCGGGGTGGAATGGGCCACCGCGGCCCGCCCGGTCCGGTGGCGGGCGTCAGCCCTTCGTGCCGCCGGCGGTGAGGCCGGTGACCAGGTTCTTCTGCACGAGGTAGAAGAACACCGTCACCGGTATCGCGATCAGCACCGCGGTGGCGGCCATGTAGTTCCACTGGGCGTCGTGCTCGCTGACGAAGGTCTGCAGGCCGACGGCGAAGGTGTACTTGGAGTCGTCCAGCAGGAAGGTCGTCGCGAAGGCGACCTCGCCGACTGCGGTGATGAAGGTGTAGAACGCGGCGACGGCCAGGCCCGGGCGGGCCAGCGGCAGGATCAGCCGGAAGAAGGTGCCGAAGGGGGTGAGCCCGTCCACGCGCCCGGCCTCGTCGATCTCGAAGGGGATGGTGTCGAAGTACCCCTTGAGCAGCCAGGCGCTGTACGGCACGGCGGTGGAGCAGTTGACGGCGATCAGCGCCCAGTAGGTGTCGATGAGGCCGAGTTCGCTGAAGATCTCGTACATCGGCACGATCAGGATGGCGATCGGGAAGGCCTGGGTGAGCAGCAGGACCCACATCAGCGGCTTGTAGCCGGGAAACCGCATCCGGGAGACCGCGTAGCCGGTGGTGGCGGCGACGAGGACACCGATGACGGTGGTGCCGAGGGCCACGATCATCGTCGACCTGAACCAGTCGAAGAAGCCGGTGTGCCGGAGCACGAAGTCGTAGTTGGAGAAGGTCAGCTTGCCCGCGATCTGGCCCGGGTGGAGGTAGTCGTCCTTGTCCGGGCCGAGGGACAGGTAGCACAGCCAGGCCACCGGGGCGAGGGCGATCAGGCTGGCCAGGGCGAGGCCGCCGTGCAGCAGGGCGGTGCCGAGCGGTCCGCGTTCGCCGCGCCGGCGGGTGCGGCGGACGGGCGCGGCGGCGGGGGCCTGCGCGGTCTCGGTGGGGTCCAGGGTGGTGGTGCTCATGGCGGCGGCTCCTGCGGCGTCAGACGGCGAGCTGGTCATTGCGCTTCAGCCAGCGGAAGTAGAAGGAGGTGAAGACGGTGAGGATCGACAGCAGCAGCACGCCGTAGGCGGCGGACTGGGCGAAGTCGCGCGGCTGCTGGCCGAAGCCCAGCTGGTAGGCCCAGGTGACGAGGATCTGGGCGTCCGGGGCGGAGTTCTTGCCGAACAGCAGGAAGATGATGACGAACTGGTTGAAGGTCCAGATGATGCCGAGCAGGACCACGGTGGAGCTGACCGCGCGCAGCCCGGGCAGGGTGACGTGGCGGAAGCGCTGCCAGGCGCTCGCGCCGTCCATCTCGGCGGCCTCGTAGAGCGTGGAGTCGATGGACTGCAGTCCGCCGAGCAGCGAGAGCATCATGAACGGCACACCGCACCAGGTGTTCACCATGATCGCGGCGAACCGCTGCCAGAAGGTGTCCTCCAGCCACTCCGGCTGGGGCAGGTGGAGGGTGCCGAGGAGCTGGTTGAGCGCGCCGGAGTCGGCGAGCATGATCCGCCAGGAGAAGACGGTGACGAAGGTCGGCACGGCCCAGGGCAGGACGAGCAGCAGCCGGTAGACGGTACGGCCGCGCAGCTTCTGGTGGAGCATGAGCGCGAGGCCGAGCCCGAGGCAGTAGTGCAGGGCGACACAGGCGGCCGTCCAGAAGACGGTCCACAGGAAGTGCGACCAGAACCGGTCGTAGGCGGTCGGGCCGAACAGGATGTCCTGGTAGTTGTCCAGGCCGATGAACTCGTACGTGGCGTCGATGTGGTTGACGCCGATCGTCCGCGCCGAGTTGAGGCTGTTGGCGTCGGTGAGGGTGAGGTAGAAGCCGCGCGCCAGCGGGTAGCCGACGAGGACGCCGAGGACGACGACCACCGGGGCGATCATCGCGTAGGCGTACCAGTACTTCTGGAAGCCGTTCTTGACGCGCTGTCCCAGCCCGGGACGAGGCGCGCGGTCACCGCGGCGCTTGCCGGTGGCGCGGTCGATGGCGACTGTCATGGTTCGACACCTTCAAAGGATCAGGGGTTGGGCTGGGCACAGGGCGGTGGCCGCCGGGCCTTCCCCTCCGTCACGGCGGGAGGATCCGGCGGCCACGCGGACTCACTTGGCGAAGCCGTCCACCAGCTTGGAGATGGCCAGCTCGGCGTTGTCCAGAGCCTTGTCCAGCGACTCCTTGCCGCCGCCGACCTTGGCCAGCTCGGTGTCGAGCGGGACCCACAGGGAGCTGTACTCGGGCAGCGCCGGGCGGGGCTGGGCGGCGGCCAGGACGCCCTGGTAGCCGGCGATGCCCGGGTCGGCCTTGACGTTCGCGGTGTAGGCGTCGGAGCGGGTGGGCAGGGTGGAGTTCTTCAGGGCGACCGTCTCCTGGGCCTTCGCGGAGGTCATGAACTTCACGAACTCCAGGGCCGCTTCCTGGTGGGCCTTGTCCGAGCCGGCGTAGACCGACAGGTTGTGGCCGCCGGTCGGGGCGCCCGCCTTGCCGGTGGAGCCGGCCGGGACGGTGGCGATGCCGAGGTTGTTCTTGTCCTTGAACGCCGAGCCCTTGTAGAAGTTGGTGATCTCCCAGGGGCCCTGGATGATCGCGGCGACCTTGCCGTTGACGAACGCGTCCTGGATGTGGGCGTAGGCGTCGGCGGTGGTGTCGGCCTTGTGCAGGCCCTTGCCGGAGAACAGGCTCTGCCAGGTGCCGTAGCCCTTCTTGGCGGCGGCCGAGTTCACGGTGATCTTCTTGGCGGCGACGTCGACCGTGTCGGTGCCCTCGCCGTAGAGGAAGGGCTGGGCGTAGTAGGCCTGGGTGGAGCCCCAGTAGCCGTCGACGCCTGCCTTGTCCTTGATCTTCGCGGCGGCGGTCTTCAGCTCGTCCCAGGTCTTGGGGGCCTCGGTGATGCCGGCCTTCTCGAACAGGGCCTTGTTGTAGACCAGCGCGAGGGTGTCGGTGACCAGCGGCACGCCGTAGGTCTTGCCGTCGTACTGGGCCTGCTTGATCAGGCTGGGCTGGAACTTGGCCTGGTCGGCGAGGGCCTCGGTGCCGTCCAGCGGCAGGAAGAAGCCCTTCTTGGCGAAGGCCGGGGTCCAGCCGACCTCGGAGCGCAGCACGTCCGGGGCGCCGGTGGCGCCGGCCGCGGTGTCGAACTTGTTCTGCGCCTGGTCGAAGGGCACGTTGACGTACTTGACCTTGACGTCCTTGTGCGCGGCCTCGAACTGCTTGACCAGGGCCTGGTACGCCGGCGCCTCATTGGTGGCGTTGGAGGTGTCCCACCAGGTGATGGTGACCGGGCCGTCCGACTTCCCGCTGTCGCTGTCGCTCCCGCCGCACGCCGTCGCCGTCAGGGCGAGGGACGCCACCAGCGCGGAGGCCGCTATGCCACGCCGCATGAGTTCTCCTTGAGGGTTAAGCCCGAGTGGTACGGGGGGCGGTCCCGCCCGCTCCCCGCGACTTGCCGACTGCGCCGTTGCCGCGGCCGGGCGACAGGGAACGTAACAGCGATGTAAGCGTTGCGAAAGACCTTGCAGCAAAAAAGTGCAAGGGAACACGATGGTTACCCGGTCGTAACCGTTCGGCGGCCGACGGACACTTGTGCAAGACTCTGCAAGCTCTTGCCACCATCAATCGAGGGAGCCGCGATGAGGCAGCAACCCACGGCGGGCCGTCCGGCCGCCCGCGCCCGGCGTCCGGCCGGTGTGCAAGGGCGGGGCCGACCGGTACAGTCCAGTGGCGTGACCACACGGCTTGCCGACATCGCTGCGCAGGCGGGGGTGAGCGAAGCGACCGTCAGCCGGGTCCTCAACGGAAAACCGGGCGTCGCCGCCACCACCCGTCAATCCGTGCTCGCCGCCCTGGACGTCCTGGGCTACGAGCGCCCGGTCCGGCTGCGGCAGCGCAGCGAGGGCCTGGTCGGGCTGATCACGCCGGAACTGGAGAATCCGATATTCCCGGCCCTGGCCCAGGTCATCGGCCAGGCGCTGACCCGCCAGGGCTACACCCCGGTGCTCGCCACGCAGACCCCCGGCGGGTCGACCGAGGACGAGCTGACCGAGATGCTGGTGGACCGCGGGGTCGCCGGGATCATCTACGTCTCCGGACTGCACGCCGACACCACCGCCGACACGCAGCGCTACGAGCGGCTGCGGGCGCAGGGCGTGCCGTTCGTGCTGGTGGACGGGTTCTCGCCGCAGGTGCAGGCCCCGTTCATCTCCCCCGACGACCGGGCGGCGATGGCGCTCGCGGTGACGCACCTCGTCTCGCTGGGACACACCCGGATCGGCCTCGCCCTCGGACCCAAGCGGTTCGTGCCCGTGCAGCGCAAGATCGAGGGCTTCGTGCGGGCGATGCAGGACCAGCTCGGGCTCGCCGCGCAGACCGTGGAGAGCGAGCTGGTCCAGCACTCGCTGTACACGCTGGAGGGCGGCCAGGCCGCCGCGGCGGCGCTGATCGAGCGGGACTGCACGGCGGTGGTCTGCGCCAGCGACATGATGGCGCTGGGCGCGATACGCACGGCCCGGCAGCGGGGCCTCGAAGTGCCCCGGGACGTCTCGGTGGTCGGCTTCGACGACTCCCCGCTGATCGCCTTCACCGACCCGCCGCTGACGACGGTCCGCAAGCCGGTCCCGGCGATGGGGCAGGCGGCGGTGCGCACGCTGCTGGAGGAGATCGGCGGGACCCCGGCGCCGCACAGCGAGTTCGTGTTCATGCCGGAGCTGGTGGTGCGCGGCTCGACCGCCTCGGCGCCGCGCCCGTCTTAGCGGCCGGGATCGCGGTCACGGTCGCGGTCGCGGTCGCCCCAGAAGGTGCGCTCCGGACCCAACCTTGGGATGATCGGCCGGGGAATCCTTTTCTGGCAGACTCTGTGACCATGAGTGACTCGACCGTGACAGAGCCGGACGGTCGCGAGAAAGTGGCCGCTCCGCGGGCCGTCACGGGCGAGCACGGGCAGGGTCCGGCCGGCCGGCCGCGTCTCCCGCGCCGGCCCCGGCTGTGGTTCGAGACCCTTCTGGTCGCGGTGAGTTACTGGACGTACTCGCTGGTGCGCAACGCCGTCCCGGAACAGCGGACGGCGGCGCTGCGCAACGCGGACTGGATCTGGCGGGCCGAGCACGCGCTCGGCGTCGGCGTGGAGCAGACGATCAACCACGCCGTCAACTCGGTGACTTGGCTCATCATCGGGATGAACTATTACTACGCCACACTGCACTTCGTCATCACGCTCGCGGTGCTGGTGTGGCTGTACCGGTGGCATCCCGGCCGGTACGCGGCGACCCGGCTGGTGCTGTTCACGACCACGGGTGTGGCCCTGCTCGGTTACTACCTGTTCCCGCTCGCGCCGCCCCGGTTGATGCGCGGCGGGCACTTCGTGGACACCGTGATGGCACACCACACCTGGGGATCGATGGCCTCCGGCGACCTCAAGCACATGTCGAACCAGTACGCGGCGATGCCCTCGATGCACATCGGCTGGTCGCTGTGGTGCGGGCTGACCGTCTGCGCGCTGGCGTCGGTGCCGTGGGCGCGGGTGCTGGGGCTGCTGTATCCGGCGGTCACCCTGGTGGTGATCGTCGCCACGGCCAACCACTTCTGGCTGGACGCGGTCGGCGGGGTGGTCTGCCTCGGCTTCGGCTACGCGGCGGCCCGCCTCTGGTACGGCAGCCTGCCGTACGCGCTGCCCCGGCTGGCCGCGCGCAGGGCGGGCGCCGGGGGGCGGGCGCCGGCCTCGGCCCTCGGCCGGTCCGCGTAGAGCGGATCCTCCACGACCGGGCGGGCCTCCGTCCACGCGGAACAGGCCGTCCGCGACCGGGCGGGCCGACGGGCGGGCGGAACAGACCGTCCGCGACCGGGCGGGCGTGACCGGGACGCCGGGGCCGGCGCCCTCCGTGCCGTCCGGGCGCGGCCGGGCCCGTCGCGGTCCCGCCCGGTCCCGGCCCGCGCCCCGGGGCGGTGTGATCGCTGCGGGCCCGCGCGAGGGGGCTCCGGGACGGTGCGCGGGGTGGCCGCGCGGTCCCCGCGGTGCCGTCGCCGCTCAGTCCGCGTAGAACAGGTCGTCCACGACCGTGCGGGCCCGGCGGGCCGTGCGGCGGTAGGCGTCCAGCATGTCGCCGACGTGACCGGCGCCGTAGCCGAGGTAGCGGCCCACGGCGGCCAGCTCGCGCGGCTCGGTGGGGAAGGTGTCCCCGGCCCGGCCGCGCACCAGCATCACCGCGTTGCGCACCCGGCTCGCCAGCACCCACGCCTCGTCCAGGATCTCCGTGTCCTCGGCGGACAGCAGCCCGGCCGCGCGGGCGGCGGCCAGCGCCTCGCGGGTGCGGGTGGTGCGCAGGCCCGGCACGCGGTGGGCGTGGCGGAGCTGGAGCAGCTGCACCGTCCACTCCACGTCGGACAGGCCGCCGGGGCCCAGCTTGGTGTGCAGCTTGGGGTCGGCGCCGCGCGGCAGCCGCTCGGACTCCATGCGGGCCTTCAGCCGGCGGATCTCGCGCACGGCCTCCTCGGTGAGTCCCTTGGCCGGGTAGCGCAGCGGGTCGATCAGCTCGGTGAAGCGCCGGCCCAGGTCGGGGTCGCCGGCCACCGGCTCGGCCCGCAGCAGTGCCTGGGACTCCCAGACCAGGGACCAGCGGCGGTAGTACGCCTCGTACGACTTCAGGGTGCGCACCAGCGGGCCCGACTTGCCCTCCGGGCGCAGGTCGGCGTCGATGAGCAGCGGCGGGTCGGCGCTGGGCAGCTGGAGCAGCCGGCGCATCTCGGCGACGACCCGGTTGGCGGCGGCCGACGCCTCCTGCTCGGCCACGCCCTCCCTCGGCTCGTGCACGAACAGGACGTCGGCGTCGGAGCCGTAGCCCAGCTCGTGCCCGCCGAAGCGGCCCATGCCGATGACGGCGAACCGGGTGGGCAGGGTGTCGCCCCAGCCCTCCCGGACGACCGCGCGCAGGGTACCCGCCAGGGTGGCCTTGGTCAGGTCGGAGACGGCCGCGCCGACCCGGTCCACCAGGGCGCCCTGGTCGGCCTCGGCGGGGTTGGTCTCGGTGCCGTAGGAGCCGACGATGTCGGCGGCGGCGGTGCGGAACAGCTCGCGGCGGCGGACGCCACGGGCCGCCGTGACGCCCTGCGCGGCGTTCTCCGCGCGGCCCACGGCGGCGAGGATCTCCTGCTCCAGCGCGGCGCGCCGCCGGGGCGCGAGGCCCCCGCCGTCGCCGCCGCCGTCGCCGAGCAGGGCGACCGCCTCCGGGGCGCGCATCAGCAGATCGGGGGCGAGGCGGCCCGCCGACAGGACGCGGGCCAGGTTCTCCGCCGCCGCGCCCTCGTCGCGCAGCAGCCGCAGGTACCAGGGGGTCTTGCCGAGCGCGTCGGAGACCTTGCGGAAGTTCAGCAGGCCGGCGTCCGGGTCGGCGGAGTCGGCGAACCAGCCGAGCAGGACCGGCAGCAGGGTGCGCTGGATGGCCGCCTTGCGGGACACGCCGGAGGCCAGGGCCTCCAGGTGGCGCAGGGCGGCGGCCGGGTCGGCGTAGCCGAGGGCGATGAGGCGTTCCCGGGCCGCCTCCGCGCTCAGCCGGGCCTCCCCCGGGGCGAGTTGGGCGACCGCGTCGAGCAGCGGGCGGTAGAACAGCTTCTCGTGCAGCCGCCGTACGACCGTGGTGTGCCGCTTCCACTCGCGGGTCAGCCCGGCCACCGGGTCGGTGCGCAGGCCCAGCGAGCGGCCGAGGCGGCGCAGGTCGGCCTCCGCCTCGGGGACGAGGTGGGTGCGGCGCAGGCGGTACAGCTGGATGCGGTGCTCCAGCAGGCGCAGGAAGCGGTACGCCTCGTTCAGCCGGGCCGCGTCCTCGCGGCCGACGTAGCCGCCGGCGGCGAGGGCCCGGAGGGCGTCCAGGGTGGTGCCGCTGCGCAGGGCGGGGTCGGTGCGGCCGTGCACCAGCTGGAGGAGCTGGACGGCGAACTCCACGTCGCGCAGGCCGCCGGGGCCGAGTTTGAGTTCCCGGTCGACCTCGGCCGCGGGGATGTTCTCCACCACGCGGCGGCGCATCTTCTGCACGTCGGGGACGAAGTTCTCCCGCTCGGCCGCCTGCCAGACGAGGGGTTCCAGCGCGTCGACGTACGCCTGGCCGAGGGCCGGGTCGCCGGCCACCGGGCGGGCCTTGAGGAGGGCCTGGAACTCCCAGGTCTTGGCCCAGCGCTGGTAGTAGGCGAGGTGGCTGCTGAGGGTGCGCACGAGGGGGCCGTTGCGGCCCTCGGGGCGCAGGTTCGCGTCCACCGGCCAGATGGAGCCCTCCACCGTCGTCTCGGAGCAGATCCGCATCAGGTGGGAGGCGAGTTTCGTCGCGGACCTGAGGGCCTGGGGTTCGGGGGTGCCCTCCGCCGGTTCCGCCACGAAGATCACGTCGACGTCGGAGACGTAGTTCAGTTCGTGGCCGCCGCACTTGCCCATCGCGATCACCGCGAGGCGGCAGGCGGCGGCGTCCTCGGGGGCGGCCTCCTCGGCGAGCGCCAGGGCCGTGCGGAGGGTGGCGGTGGCCAGGTCGGCGAGTTCGGCGGCGGTCTCGGCGACGTCCGTGGTGCCGCAGACGTCCCGGGCGGCGATGGACAGCAGGCAGCGGCGGTAGGCGACGCGGAGGGCGACCGGGTCGGTGGCCTCGGCGAGGCCCTGTTCGAACTCCGTGACGCCCGGGTGCAGGTCGTGCGGTTCGTAGGTGACCAGGGCGTGCCAGTCCGAGGGGTGGCGGGCGAGGTGGTCGGCGAGGGCGGTGGAGGCGCCGAGGATGCCGAGGAGGCGGTCGCGGAGGGGTTTGGCCGCGATGAGGGTGTCCAGCAGTTCCCGGTGGGCGGCGGGGGCGGGCTGGGCCTCCAGGAGGCGGACCAGGCCGTGCAGGGCGAGATCGGGGTCGGCGGTGGCGCCGAGGGCTTCGAGCAGGACGGGGTCGTTGCGGACGGTCGCCAGTTCGGGGCCGTCCAGGAGGCGTTCGGCCGCGGAGGGGTCGGTGAAGCCGTGTCGGAGCAGACGGGTGAAGGTGCTGCTTCTGCGCCCCGGCGTCATGTCCGTGGCCTCCTTGAGGGGTGTGCGTTGTCCTGGCCAGAGCCTAACCGGAGGGGCGGGGGGTGGCCTTCGGCCGTGGCGGGGGTGGCGATGATTCGCCGTCAGCGGGTGCGTGGCCTGCGCGTGCGGCGGCCCGTAGGGGTGCGGGGCCCGTGCGGGCGCGGGGCCTGAGCTGCGGCGATCCGTGCGGGTGCGGGGCCCGTGGGGGTGCGGGGCCTGAACTGCGGCGGCCCGTGCGGGTGCGGGGGCCGTGCGGGAGCGTGGCCTGAACTGCGGCGGCCCATGGGGGTGCGTGGCCCGTGGGGGCGCGGGCCGCGCAGCGGCGGCCCCCGCGGGTGCGTCGTGGCGGCCCCCGCGGGCGCGTCGTGGCGGCCCCCGCGGGCGCGTCGTGGCGGCCCCCGCGGGCGCGTCGTGGCGGCCCCCGCGGGCGCGTCGTGGCGGAGGTGCGGTGCCTGCGGCGGCCCGTGCGGGTGCGTCGTCGTCGCGGTCGCGCCCGCTGTGCGTTCGGTGCCGGGGCCGCGCCGGGCAGGGTCCGTCCTCGGTCCGGCGCCCGGTCTCCCGTGCGTCGCCGGACTCCTCGCCGGCCGCCGCGGGCGGACACGACCCGCCACGTCCCCTTCCCGCCGTACGCGCCCGCGGGTCCGCGGGGCCCCTCTCCCCCGTTCCCGCGCCGGGTACGGCCGCCCGGCCCCGGCGCTTGTCTACGGACCCGTCGGTGTGTCCTCCGTCGCTCCCCTCTGGTGCGGGAGTCCGCTGGTGAGCAGGAGCTCCCGCATCATCTCGGCCGCCCTCGGGGCCGCGTCCCCGCAGCAGTTGTTGAAGAGCAGGTGCAGCTTGGTCGAGGCCGCCGCCAGGGTGCGGATGTGCGGGAGCCACTCGGTGAGTTCCCGCTCGGTGTAGGTGTGGCGGAAGCGCTCTTCCTTGGTGCCGGTGCGCCAGTGGGGGCTGCGGCCGTGGAAGCGGACGACGGCCAGGCGGGGGGTGGTGACGGGGACGGGGTGCCGGTCCTCGGGGGTGTCCGTGGCGACCGCCGTGGCGTTCAGGTCCTGGAGGAAGGCGGCCGTCCGGGCCGCGTGGCCGGGCTGCCACCAGGCGGGGTCGCGGAACTCCACGGCGAACGGCCAGCCGTGGGCGCGTTCGCGGGCGGTGCGGATGAAGGTCTCGGCCTCGGGGCCGGGGTGGAGGGAGGCCGGGTACTGGAAGAGGAGGGTGCCGAGGCGGCCGGAGTGGAGGAGGGGGGCCAGGGCCTCGGCGTAGCGGGTCCAGATCTCCGTGCGCAGGGCCTCGTCGCGGCGGTGGGTGCGCAGGTCCGGGGGGAGGGCCGCGGGGCGGGTGGGGTGGCCGGTGAGGAAGGAGAACGCCTTGACGTCGAAGCGGAAGCCGGGGGGTGTGCGCTCCGCCCAGTGGGTGGTGGTCCGGGCGGAGGGCAGGGCGTAGTACGGGGAGTCCGATTCCACCAGCGGGAAGCGGGTCGCGTAGTGGCGCAGGCGTTTTTCGGGGTCGCGGTGGCCCGGTGGGTACCAGCCGCTGCTGAGCAGGTGGGGGTCGGTCCAGCCGCAGGTGCCGATGAGGATGTCCGCCATGGGGGCGCAGGTACCCGGCGTTCATCCGGTCTTCACCCACGAGGTCGGCCGGCGTGGGGCGCGAGAGTGTTGGCGTGTGCATGCTCTGTCCGCACCGCCAGCCGTCCATCCATTTCCGGAGGTTGATGTGTCCGGCAGTTCCGTGTACCGCCGTGCCCGTGCCCTGGTGGCCGCCACGGCGGCCCTCGCCGCGGCCGCGGTCGGGCTGTGGACCGGGCTCGGCCAGGAGTCCGCGCACGCCGCGGGCGTCGTGCCCAGCCCGGACCACGTCGTCGTCGTGGTCTTCGAGAACCACGCGTACAGCCAGGTCATCGGGTCGTCCAGCGCGCCGTACCTCAACTCGCTGAAGGCGGGCGGTGCCAATCTGACCCAGTCGTACGCCGAGACCCACCCGAGCCAGCCGAACTACTTCGCGATGTTCTCCGGGTCCACCCAGGGGATCACCGACGACAGCTGCTACACCCCGGGCTTCTCGAAGGCGCCCAACCTCGCGTCCGAGATGATCGCCGCCGGACGCAGCTGGGCCAGCTACAACGAGACCCTGCCGAGCCAGGGGTCGACGACGTGCAGCAGCGGTGACTACGCGCGCAAGCACAACCCGTGGTTCGGGTTCGCCAACGTGCCCACGTCCAGCGCCAAGACGTTCGCGCAGTTCCCCACCGACTACTCGACGCTGCCCCAGCTGTCCTTCGTGGTGCCGAACCTGTGCAGCGACATGCACGACTGCTCGGTGTCCACCGGTGACACCTGGCTGAAGAACAAGCTGGGCGCGTACGCGACCTGGGCCAAGACCCACAACAGCCTCCTCGTCGTCACCTTCGACGAGGACAACCGGCTGAGCGGGAACCGGATCCCCACGGTGTTCTACGGGCAGCCCGTCACCGCCGGGTCCTCCTCCGGCACCACGTACAACCACTACGACCTGCTGCGCACCCTGGAGGACACGCAGGGGCTGGGCACGCACGCGGGCAACGCGGCCTCCGCCAAGGACATCACCGGCATCTGGGCGTCCTGACGTGTACGTAGCGGACAGCCGTGCCAGTACGTCCGCGCATGACGCCGTCCGGCCCCCGGCCGGGCGGCGCCGTGCGGCCCTCGCGCCGACCGTGCTCGCGCTCGGGACGGTCAGCCTGGTCACCGACGTCTCGTCGGAGATGGTGACCGCGGTGCTGCCGTTGTACCTGGTGAGCGGGCTGGGACTGTCACCGTTGGGGTTCGGCCTGCTGGACGGCGTGTACAACGGGTTCTCGGCGCTCGTCCGGCTGGTCGGTGGGCATTTCGCCGACCGGGGCGGCGGACGCCACAAGTGGGTCGCCGGGCTGGGCTACGGCATCTCGGCCGTGTGCAAGCCGCTGCTGCTGGTGGCGCACTCGCTGACCCCGATCGGGATCGTGCTCGCCGTCGACCGGACCGGGAAGGGACTGCGGACGGCGCCCAGGGACGCGCTGATCTCGCTGTCCAGCACACCCGCGACACGCGGCCGGGCCTTCGGGGTGCACCGGGCGATGGACACCGCCGGGGCGCTGCTCGGCCCGCTGGCGGCGTTCCTGATCCTGCGGGCCACCGTGGACGGGTACGACGCGGTGTTCACCGTCAGCTTCTGCGTCGCCGTGCTGGGCGTCCTGGTGCTGGTGCTGTTCGTGCCGGGCGGGCGGGGCGCGGCGCCGGCGGGCAGGCGGCCCACGCTGCGGGCCGCGTTCGCCCTGCTGCGCCGCCGCGACCTGCGCCGGATCACCGTGTGCGCCATGCTGCTGGGCCTCGCCACGGTCAGCGACTCCTTCGTGTACCTGCTGCTCCAGCGCCGGCTCGGGGTGCCCGACCGCTGGTTCGCGCTGCTGCCGCTGGGCACGGCCGCCGCCTTCCTGCTGCTCGCGGTGCCCCTCGGCCGGCTCGCGGACCGGGTGGGCCGCTGGACGGTCTTCCTCGCCGGGCACGGCGCCCTGCTCGCCGGGTACGGGCTGCTGCTCGGCTCCTGGCACGGCACGGCGCTGCCCTGGCTGGTGCTCGCCCTGCACGGCTGCTTCTACGCGGCCACCGACGGGGTGCTGATGGCCGCCGCCTCCGACAGCGTGCCGGAGGGGCTGCGCTCCTCCGGGCTGGCCGTCGTACAGACCGGGCAGGCACTGACCCGGTTCGCCTGCTCGCTGCTGTTCGGCGCGGCCTGGACGGTGTGGGGCGACCGGGCGGCGCTGGCCGGGGCGGCGGCGGCGCTCGTGGGGTGCGTGGCGTTCGCCCTGACGCTGCGTCCGAAGGCGGTGGTGGGCGCGTGAGCGTACGCAACCGGGTGCTGGTCCTCGTCGCGGCCGTCGCCGTGCTCGCGGCGGTCGGGCTGGCCGCCGTGCTGCACGCCTCCGCGCGGGCGGAGCGCCGGGACCACGCCCAGGCGGGCGGGCCGCGCGTCACATCCGGCACGGTGTCGCTGCGCGCCTCCGGGCGGCTGGTGTTCCGGAACCTGGCGTGGGGTCCGCACCGGGACGAGCTGACGACCGTCCCGGCCGGTGATCCGGACGGGCCGCGCACCGCCGCCGGGCTGAAGTGCCTGCGGTTCCACGCCGCCGCGGGCACCGGGGTGTGCCTCCAGGCCGTGCACGGACCCGTGTCGGACACCTACCGCGCGCTGGTCCTGGACGCCGGCCTGCGCATCCGGGACCGCTACGACGTGCCCGGCATCCCCTCCCGCGCCCGGGTCTCCCCCACCGGGCACTTCGCCGCCTGGACGGCGTTCGTGGGCGGCGACTCGTACGCCGGGACGGACTTCTCCACCCGGACGGCGGTCGTGGACACCCGCGGCGGCAGGCTGATCCCCTCCCTGGAGGCGTTCCGGATCGTCAAGGACGGGCGTGTCTACCGGGCGGCGGACGTCAATTTCTGGGGCGTGACGTTCGCGGACGACGACCGTACGTTCTACGCGACGCTGGCGACGAAGGGCCGCACGTACCTGGTCCGCGGCGACCTGCGCACGCGTACGGTCACCACCCTGCACGCCAACGTCGAGTGCCCGTCGCTGTCGCCGGACGGCACCCGGGTCGCGTACAAGAAGCGGGTGGCGGGGCTGCCGAAGGACGCGCCGTGGCGGCTGTACGTCCTCGATCTGCGGACGATGCGCGAGACGGCCCTCGCCGAGCCGCGCAGCGTGGACGACCAGGCGGTGTGGCGTGACGCGCACACGCTCGTGTACTCCCTGCCCGGCGACTACGGCGCCGACCTGTACGAGGTCCCGGCGGACGGGTCGGGCCGGGCACGCGGGATCAGCCGGGCCGCCGTGTCGCCGGCGTACCTCGGATAGCCGCGCGCTTGCGTCAACGCGAGGGCGGGGATGTGCGCCATCCGGGTGATCTGCCGTCGCCGCCGCCCGGCCGCCCGGCGGGGAGCCCCGGAGACTTTCCGCGGCGGCGGCCGGGCGGCCGCCGGGAGAGGGCAGGGCACCAGATGAGCGAGAGCAGGATCCTGGTGGCGGTGCCGGAGCACCCGCGTGCGGAAAGCGCCGGCGCCGAGCAGCTGCGGAAGATCCGGGAGGCGGTGGAGGCGGACGGCTTCGGGGTGCGCTGGGCCGTCACCGCCGAGGACGCCGACGCGGTGCTGCGCACCGAGGCGGGACTGGCGGCGGCCCTCGTCGCCTGGGACCTGCCCGGGGGCGCGCGGGCCGGCGACGGTCCCGGGGCGGCGCTCGCCGGGCCGGCCGGCACCGTCGACGGGGGCCCGGGCGGGGCCGCCGTACTGCGCCGGATCGGGCGGCGCTACCGGGACCTGCCGGTGTTCCTGGTCATGGCCGCCGAGGAGGGAATGCAGGAACTGCCGCTGTGGGTGTCGGAGACGGTCGTCGGGTACGTCTGGCCCCTGGAGGACACCCCCGGGTTCATCGCGGGCCGCGTCACCAGTGCCGCCCGCAGCTACCGGGAGGACGTGCTGCCGCCGTTCTTCCGGGCGCTGCGCCACTTCCACGACGCGCACGAGTACTCCTGGCACACTCCGGCCCACTCCGGGGGCGTCGCCTTCCTGAAGTCGCCCGCCGGGCGCGCCTTCCACGACTACTTCGGCGAGCGGCTGCTCCGCTCCGACCTGTCGATCTCGGTGGAGGAACTGGGCTCGCTGTTCGAGCACACCGGGCCCATCGGCGAGGCCGAGCGCAACGCGGCCCGCGTCTTCGGCTCCGACCTCACGTACTTCGTGCTGCACGGCGACTCCACCTGCAACCGCCTGGTGGGCCACTTCAGCGTCACCCGGGACGAGCTGGCGCTGGTGGACCGCAACTGCCACAAGTCGGTGCTGCACGGGCTGGTGGTCTCCGGCGCCCGGCCGGTCTACCTCATCCCGACCCGCAACGGCTACGGCCTGGCCGGGCCGCTGCCCCCGGCCGAGCTGGCGGCGGACTCGATCGCGGCCCGGATCGCCGCGCACCCCCTCGCCGAGGGCGCCGCCTCCCGCGACCCCCAGTACGTGGTGTTCACCAACTCCACCTACGACGGCCTCAGTTACGACGCCGTACCGGCCGCGAAGGCGCTCGCGGCCAGCACGCCCCGGGTGCACTTCGACGAGGCGTGGTTCGCCTACGCCCGCTTCCACCCGCTGTACGCGGGCCGGTACGGCATGTCCGTGGACGAGGCGTCCTTCCCCGGCCCGGACCGGCCGACGGTGTTCGCCACCCAGTCCACGCACAAGCTGCTGGCCGCGCTGTCGCAGTCGGCGATGGTGCACGTGCGGCCGGCGCCCCGGGCCCCGGTGGAGCACGACCGGTTCAACGAGGTCCTGATGATGCACGGCACCACCTCCCCGCTCTATCCGATGATCGCCTCGCTGGACGTGGCGACGGCGATGATGGACGGGCCGCAGGGCGAGTGGCTGGTGGACGAGGCGGTCACCGAGGCGGTCCGGTTCCGGCAGGAGATGGTGCGGCTGGGGCGGCGGGTGGCGAGCGCCGGGGACCGGCCGCCGTGGTTCTTCGGCGTCTGGCAGCCGACGGAGGTCACCGACCCGGCGACGGGCAAGCGGCTGGCCTTCGACGAGGCCCCGCCGGAGCTGCTGGGCCGGGAGCAGTCCTGCTGGCTGCTGGAGCCGGGCGCGGCCTGGCACGGCTTCCCCGGCCTGACCGAGGGCCACTGCATGCTGGACCCGGTCAAGGTCACGCTCACCTGTCCGGGGATCGGCGCGACCGGTGAGATGGCCGAGGAGGGCATCCCGGCGCGGGTGCTCACGGCGTACCTGGCCACCCGGAACATCGTGGTCGAGAAGACCGACAGCTACACCACGCTGATCCTGTTCTCCATGGGCATCACGAAGGGCAAGTGGGGCACGCTGCTGGACGCCCTGATGGACTTCAAGGCCCTCTACGACTCCGACGCGCCGCTGGACCAGGTGCTGCCCGAGGCGGTCGCCGGGCATCCGCGCCGCTACTCGGGGATGACCCTGCGGCAGCTGTGCCAGGAGATGCACGACCAGTTGCGCTCGGCCCGCCTGGTGGAGCTGCTGGACACCGCGTTCCAGGAGCTTCCGGAGCCGGTGCACCCACCGCAGTACTGCTACCAGCGGCTGGTGCGGGGCGGCACGGAGCGCGTCCGCATCGCCGACGCGGCGCACCGGGTGGCGGCGGCGATGGTCACGGTGACCCCGCCCGGCATCCCGGTCCTCATGCCCGGCGAATCCACCGGCACCCCCGACGGCCCCCTCCTGCGCTACCTCACCGCCCTCGAAACCTTCGACCGCCGCTTCCCGGGCTTCCGCAGCGAGACCCACGGCGTGACGATCGACGAGGACACCGGCGACTACGAGATCGAGTGCCTGCGGCGGGACTGACGCGCCCGTGGCGCGGCCGGGAACGGCGATATCGCGGGTGCACAATCCATCACTTCCAAAGCGTGTCAAAAAGCGACAAATGGCGACCCGGGTCGGGACGGACGGTTCGTGCGACGAGCGGCGTACCGGCCCCCGGCACGGGGGGCCGGCCGTCCCGGGCACGAGACCGCACGCTGGACACCCGATGAGGAGACGTCGCCGATGAGTGAGTCCATACAGACGGGCACCAAAGGCGCCACAGAGAAGGTCAAGGCGGAGACCTCCGCGACGGCCGGCCAGGCCGGGCAGGCAGTGGCCCAGGTCGCCGGAACCGCGGCGGAACAGACCCGTGCCGTCGTGGGCGAGGCGCGGCAGCAAGTGGGCACGGCCATCGACGAGCTGCGCGGCCGTGCGATGGACGAGGCCGAGGAGCAGACCAGGCGCGCGGCCGGCACCTTGCGGCAGTGGGCGGAAGACCTCGCCGGCCTGGCCGACAACTCCAAGGACGACTCGCCTGCCCGCGGCCTGGCGGCCCAGGCGGCCGACCGGGGACACCGGGTGGCGGACTACCTGGAAAAGCAGGGGGCCCAGGGCGTCGTCGCCGACCTCCAGAGGTTCGCCCGCCGTCGTCCGGGGGCCTTCCTGGGCGGCGCGCTGTTGACCGGAATGGCCGTGGGACGCCTGGCGAAAGCGGCGGGAACCGCCTCGGGGTCCCCGCAGCCGGGGCAGGCCGCCGCCGGGGCGGACCAGGGCGCGCTGGGCGCACCGGCCGCCCCGGTGCTGCCGCCCGGCACTCCCGCGGAACCCGTGCCGGGAGCGCCGCCGCCGGTGCCGCCGACCGCCGGCACGCCGGGTCGTCCGTACCCGGAGGTGTGAGATGGCCTCGGTGCCGCCGACCGCGTCCGGCCCGGCCAGGACACCAGGGCAGGACGCCTCCGTGGGCGGGGCGCTGTCCGCGGTGACCTCGGACCTGCAGACCCTCTTCCGTCAGGAGGTCGAGCTGGCCAAGGCCGAGGTCAAGGAGGAGGGAACCAGGGCGGGGAAGGCCGCCGGGATGTACGGCGGTGCCGGCCTCGCCGGTCATCTGGTCCTCCTGTTCCTGTCACTGGCCGCCGTGTTCGGTCTGGCCAACGTCATGGACGGAGGCTGGGCCGCCCTGATCGTCGCCGCGGTATGGGCCGTCGTAGCCGCCGTGCTGTACCAGAAGGGCCGCAGCCGGATGCGCGCCGTTTCCCCCAAACCCGAGCGAACCGTCGAGACCATGAAGGAGAACGCGGAATGGGCACGTCACCCGACCAGGTGAGGGCCGATATAGCGGCCACTCGCGACCGGCTGTCCGCGGACGTGGACCAGCTCGCCGACCGGACCAGCCCCAGACGAATGGTCCGCCGCCGGGCGCACCGGGTGCGCGGCGCGGTGGCGGATATCCGCGACCGGGTCATGGGCACCGCGTCGGACACCGCGCATGGTGTCACGAACACCGCGCAATCAGCGGCCGAAACCCTCCAGGAGGGCGCCGGCCGGGTGGCCGAAACGGCCCGCGACACGGTCGGCGAGGCCGGACATGCCATCCAGCAGGCCCCCGACCTGGCCCGCCGCCAGACCCAGGGCAACCCGCTGGCCGCCGGCCTGGTCGCCTTCGGCGTCGGCCTGCTGACGTCCTCGCTGCTGCCCACCTCCGGCAAGGAGCAGGAGAAGGCGTCCCAGCTGATGGGGGCCGACGCGCTGGAGCCGGTGAAGCAGGCCACGGCGGAGTCCGCACAGCACCTGAAGGAAGGCGCCAAGGAAGTGACACAGAGCGCGGCGGCGGAGGTGCAGGAGACTGCCGCGCAAGCCGCTCGCACCACACAGGACGAGGCGCGCGAGCAGACCGGCCAGGTGGCCGAGCAGGCCCGCGACTCCGGCCGGCAGCTCACCGACGAGGCCCGGCGGCGCTCCGGGTCCGGCTGAGCACCCGGGTGGCGGCCAAAGTCGTCGGCGACCGGAGACCGGATCAGGACGACGGTCGCCACCACACTCATGAACAGCGAGCCGAGGCATCCGGCCCGGCTGCTGGAAAACGAGAGGCCCCGCCCCCCGCCGCACACAGCGGAGCCGACGGTACACAACCGCCGGCTCCGTGATCTGCCCAGGACGCCTACAGCACCGGCAGGTTCTTCCGCAGCTCGAAGGCCGTGACCTCGCTGCGGTACTCCTCCCACTCCTGGCGCTTGTTGCGCAGGAAGAAGTCGAAGACGTGTTCGCCGAGGGTCTCGGCGACCAGATCGCTGCTCTCCATGAGGGTCAGGGCCTCGCCGAGGTTCTGGGGCAGGGGCTCGATGCCCATCGCGCGGCGTTCGGCGTTGGAGAGGGCCCAGACGTCGTCCTCGGCGCCCGGCGGGAGTTCGTAGCCCTCCTCGATGCCCTTGAGGCCGGCGGCGAGGAGGACGGCGTAGGCCAGGTAGGGGTTCGCGCCGGAGTCCAGGGAGCGGACCTCCACCCGGGCGGAGCCGGTCTTGCCGGGCTTGTACATCGGGACGCGGACCAGGGCGCTGCGGTTGTTGTGGCCCCAGCAGATGTAGGACGGGGCCTCGCCGCCGGCGCCCGCCGTGCGCTCCGAGCCGCCCCAGATGCGCTTGTAGGAGTTCACCCACTGGTTGGTGACCGCGGAGATCTCGGCGGCGTGCCTCAGCAGGCCCGCGATGAAGGAGCGGCCGACCTTGGAGAGCTGGTACTCGGCGCCGGACTCGTAGAACGCGTTCCGGTCGCCCTCGAAGAGCGACAGGTGGGTGTGCATGCCGGAGCCCGGGTGCTCGGAGAACGGCTTGGGCATGAACGTCGCCTGCACCCCCTGCTCCAGCGCCACCTGCTTCATGACCAGCCGGAAGGTCATGATGTTGTCGGCGGTGGACAGCGCGTCGGCGTAGCGCAGGTCGATCTCCTGCTGGCCGGGCGCTCCCTCGTGGTGGGAGAACTCCACCGAGATGCCCATCGACTCCAGCATGGTGATCGCCTGGCGGCGGAAGTCCATGCCGACGTTGGTCGGGGTGTGGTCGAAGTAGCCGGAGTTGTCGGCCGGGGTGGGGCGGGAGCCGTCCAGCGGGCGGTCCTTCAGCAGGAAGAACTCGATCTCCGGGTGGGTGTAGAAGGTGAAGCCCAGGTCGGAGGTGCGGGCGAGGGCGCGCTTGAGGACGTAGCGCGGGTCGGCGAAGGACGGGGAGCCGTCCGGCATGAGGATGTCGCAGAACATGCGGGCCGTGCCGGGGGTCTCCGCGCGCCACGGCAGCACCTGGAAGGTGGACGGGTCCGGCTTGGCGATCATGTCGGACTCGTAGACCCGGGCGAAGCCCTCGATGGCGGAGCCGTCGAAGCCGATGCCCTCGTCGAAGGCCTGCTCCAGTTCGGCGGGGGCCACGGCGACGGACTTGAGGAAGCCCAGCACGTCCGTGAACCACAGGCGTACGAACCGGATGTCGCGCTCCTCCAACGTCCGGAGCACGAACTCCTGCTGCTTGTCCATCTTCCGCTTCCCCATCCTTGCTGGTCAGGCCGCCTGTCCCCCATACCGCAGGAGGCGGTCGGGCACCTGAGCATCCCACCACAACACCATTTCGCGCGCGTTGCGGACCTTGATCGCGGATGCGTCCACGTGCTGAACGCCTCCCGTACGGCGGATGTACTGCGCTCTCGCCCATCTTGCCTGCTCGCACCGGTATCCGTAATGGCCGGTCCGCTTCGCCCGTGACCGACACCACCTCCGTTTAATTTGCATCTCAGATACCAATTTTCCTACCGTGATGATCAGCCGAGCTCTCCGAGGAGTCCCGATGCTGACCGAACAGTCCGCAGCCACCGTCCGCGCCACCCTGCCCGCCGTCGGCGCGGCCATCGGCGAGATCACCGAGCGGTTCTACGACCGCCTCTTCGCCGCCCACCCCGAGCTGCTGCGGGACCTGTTCAACCGCGGCAACCAGGCCGCCGGCACCCAGCGGCAGGCCCTCGCCGGCTCCATCGCCGCCTTCGCCACGCACCTGGTCGCCCACCCCGACCGGCGGCCGGACGCCATGCTCGCCCGCATCGCCCACAAGCACGCCTCGCTGGGCGTGGCGCCCGAGCAGTACCGGGTCGTCCACGAGCACCTCTTCGCCGCGATCGCCGAGATCCTCGGCGAGGCCGTGACGCCCGAGGTCGCCGCCGCCTGGGACGAGGTCTACTGGCTGATGGCCAACGCGCTCATCGCGATCGAGAAGCGGCTCTACGAGGAGAGCGGCGGCCCGGCCCCGCGCCGCTGGGAGGTGACCGAGCGGATCGAGGAGACCGCGGACGTCGTCACCTTCCGGCTGCGCCCGGCGGACGGCGGCCCGGTGACGCCCTTCCGCGCGGGCCAGTACGTCTCCGTCGGCGTCACCCTGCCCGACGGCGCCCGGCAGATCCGCCAGTACAGCCTGACCGGGGCGCCGGCCGAGTCGGTGCGCCAGTTCAGCGTCAAGCGGGTGCACGGCGGCACGGCCCCCGACGGCGAGGTCTCCGCCCACCTGCACGCGCGCGTACGGCCCGGTGACGTCCTGGAGCTGTCCGAGCCGTACGGCGACCTCGTCCTGGACGCGGGTGACACCGCCCCGGTACTGCTCGCCTCGGCGGGCATCGGCGTGACCCCGATGATCGCGATGCTGGCCGGCCTCGCCACCGGCGGCCACCGCGGCCCGGTCACCGTCGTGCACGGCGACCGCTCCCCCGCCGACCACGCCCTGCGCGCCGACCACACGGCCTACGCCGGCAAGCTGGCCGACGCCGACGTGCACTTCTTCTACGAGCAGGACGCCGAGCCCGGCACCCGCACCGGCCTGGTCGACCTGGCGGACATCGCCGTACGGCCCGGCACGCGCGCGTACCTGTGCGGCCCGCTGCCGTTCATGCGCGCCATCCGCGCCCAGCTGATCGGGAAGGGCGTGGCCCCGGCCGACATCCACTACGAGGTGTTCGGCCCCGACCTGTGGCTGGCCCAGGGCTAGTCCGAACCGGCCGCCGGCCCGGCGCAGCAGGGCGTTGGTGAGCGTGTTGCGGTCGTAGGTGAACACCACGCCGGGCTCCACGGCGACCGCGTTGTTGCCGCTGTCCCACTGCTGGCGCTCGGAGGCGTACACATCGCCGCCGGTCTCCACCACCCGCAGCGAGGACAGCCCCAGCGCCTTGGCGACCACCTCGACGAAGGGCGTCGTGCCCTCGTCGGCGATGTCGAAGCCGGGAGCCCGGTCGGCGGGGCGCAGGAAGGTGTGCACCGCGTCCATGATCCGGGGGTAGAGCGTGACGACGTCCCGGTCGGCGAAGGTGAACACCGTGTCCAGG
This sequence comes from Streptomyces sp. NPDC029296, assembly GCF_055569255.1. Taxonomy (NCBI): domain Bacteria; kingdom Bacillati; phylum Actinomycetota; class Actinomycetes; order Kitasatosporales; family Streptomycetaceae; genus Streptomyces; species Streptomyces sp. NPDC029296. The sequence continues at coordinate 109,712 of NZ_JBVHXT010000026.1, read as the reverse complement.
TGCATGGCGGCCCGCAGCTTCGGCATCCCGGCGACGATCACGTGCTCGGCGGCGCCCGCGCGGAACAGGGCGGCGGCGACCTGGGTGATGGCCTGCCGGGAGGTGCGCTCGCTCATGCCCATGAGGACGACACCGTTGCCGACCGGCATGATGTCGCCGCCCTCGAAGGTGGCCTGGCCCCAGTCCAGCTCGGGGTCGCCCCACCACTGCGGCCTGCGACATGCCATCCCTCGGGGATCAGGGAACGGATGCCACCACTGTGCGGCACAGGGGGGTCCTCGGCATCTTCCGCGCGTCCGCACGTGCGGACGCGCGCCCGGCGGCCGGCCCGCCGGACCGTTCGAGTAGCACCCGGCAGGTGTCTCGCCGACGATGAGGGCACGAAACCCCCCACCCCTGGACGGCACCATGCCCACACGACGACTCGCCGGCCCCGCCGGGAGCCCGCGCCGGATCGCCGCGGGAAGCGCCCTTGGCGGCATCCTGCTCGCCGGCGCGCTCACCGGCTGCGGCGACGGTCAGGACACCGGTTCCTCACCCCGCACCGGCGCTCCCCGTACGCCGAACGCCTCGTCCTTCAGCGGAGAACTGCCGTCGGCCCTGGCGTCCTCGGCCTCCGCGGCCATCGGCTCGGCCCGGGCCTCGGCCTCCGCCGCGGCCTCGTCGGCCTCGGCGCGCGCCTCGGAGTTCGAGGCGTCGGTGGAGGCCGAGACCCGGCGCAGGAGTGCGGCGGCGGAGAAGGAGCTGAAGAAGGTCGACGGCCGCGGCAACGCGCTCGCCGAGGTGGGCATGACGGGGATTCCCAGGGCGGAGACCGGGGGCGTGCTCGCCGTCCGGGTCGCCATCACCAACAAGACGGACGGCAAGGCGTCGTACGCCGTACAGGTCGACTTCAAGAACGCGGACGGCAAGGTCGTCGAGACCCGGTACACCGGCGCGGAGGGGCTCGAGTCGGGAAACAGGGAAGAGCCGATCGTGTTCAGCCACCAGCCGCCCGAGCCGCGTCTGACGCCTGTTCTCGCCAAGGCGCAGCGCTACTGAACCCGACCGCCGGGGACCGGCTCAGTCCCCGCCCGCGGGCCCCCGGGAGATTCCGAGCAGCAGGGGGCCGGTCGGGTCGGTGACGATGTCGGAGAGCGTGACCGGGTCCAGGGTGGCGAAGAACGCCTCCTGGGCCCGTCGCAGTGCGCCCCGCAGCCGGCAGCCGGAGCGCAGCGGGCAGGCCGGCGTGCCCTCGCAGTCCACCACGTCGCCCTCGCCCTCGAAGGTGCGCACCACCGCGCCCACGGACGCCGTGCGCCCCTTCTCCGTCAGCGCCAGCCCGCCGCCCCGCCCCCGGCGCGCGTCGACCAGGCCGAGGTGCTGGAGTTCGGCGACCACCTTCGCGGCATGCGTGTAGGGCACCTCCATGTCGGCGGCGACCCGGCGCGTGGTGGGGGTGGCGTCGGCGGCGACCGCGAGTCGCATCAGGACGCGCAGGGCCAGGTCGGTGGAGCGCAACAGCCGCATACCGCGAGCGTAGGTAATGCGCATCCTGGCGCCAAATCATCCGTGTGCTGTGCGGTCCCTACGGAAGTCGGCCGTTTCCGCATTACGATCAGCGAGCCCCACCGTCCCCACCCGCTCCTCTCCAGAAGGACACGTCTCATGGGCTCCGGCAAGAACAACAGCACCGCGGCGCGCAAGGCGCGCATAGACGAGATGCGGCGCGCCGAGCGTGCCCGGGAACGCCGCAACCGGATCCTCGTCATCGCCGCCAGCGCGGTCGTCGTCGCCGGGCTCGTGGTCGGCGGCGTGGTGCTCGTGAACTCCCAGTCCGACGACAAGGACTCCACCGCGAGCGGTGACGCGAAGGGCTCCGGCGACTCCGGGCACTTCACCACCGGCAAGGACGGGGTGCGGACCTGGTCGGGCAAGCTGGCCCGGACGCACGTGACGACCAAGGTGTCGTACCCGATGCACCCGCCGGTCGGCGGCAACCACAACCCGGTCTGGCTGAACTGCAACGGCGACGTCTACACCGCGCCGGTGCCGGAGGAGAACGCCGTGCACTCGCTGGAGCACGGCGCGGTCTGGGTGACGTACACCGACAAGGCGCCGAAGGGGGACGTCGACGCGCTCGCGGCGAAGGTGAAGAACACGCCGTACTCGCTGATCAGTCCGTACGAGAAGCAGGACGCCCCGCTGCTGCTGTCGGCCTGGGGCCACCAGGTGGCGGTCAAGAGCGCCAAGGACCCGGAAGTGGACAAGTTCTTCGCCGAGTACGTCCAGGGCAAGCAGACGCCCGAGCCGGGCGCCTCGTGCACCGGCGGGGTCATGAAGTGAGCCGGCGTTCCCTCGGCTGGGTCGCCGGGTCCGCGGCGGCGGTGCTCGTCGCGGCCGGCGCGATCACCTACGCCGTCGCCCAGGACGGCGACGGCCCGCGGACGCGGACACCGGACGCCGGGTCCGCCGACGCGGGCTTCGCGCGGGACATGGCCGTCCACCACCAGCAGGCCGTCGAGATGTCGTACATCGTGCGGGACCGCACGAAGGACGAGGAGGTGCGGCGGCTCGCGTACGACATCGCGCAGACGCAGGCCAACCAGCGCGGGATGATGCTGGGCTGGCTGGACCTGTGGGGGCTGCCGAAGGTGTCGGCCGATCCGCCGATGACCTGGATGGGCATGGGTGACATGCCGCCGGGCGAGGACGGCGCGCTGATGCCGGGGATGGCCACCGGCACCGAGCTGAAGAAGCTCCAGTCGCTCGACGGGAAGCAGGCGGAGGTCCTCTACCTCCAGCTGATGACGGCCCATCACAAGGGCGGCATCCACATGGCCGAGGGCTGTGTCGACAAGTGCGCGGTCGGGGTGGAGAAGCGGCTCGCGCAGGGCATGGTCGACGCGCAGCAGTCGGAGATCGAGCTGATGGCGGGGATGCTCAAGGAGCGGGGCGCGCGGCCCCGTTCGTGACACAAGGGCCCAAATCACCCGGTCTGAACGCGGCTTGAGCTTCTCTTGACTTCCACGTTCCCCTGGCATGAACGGTTCATCGCAAGAGTGACCCCCAGCGTGTGATCCATTGCGCGGCCGAACCGCCGCGGACCGGGCGCGGATCGCATGACGCACCAGCCACTACATGCATGCGAACCGCATCGCAGGGGGTTCTATGAGATCCGACCGCGCCACCATACGCGCCGGTGTGAGCTTGGCAGCGACACTGCCGATGATCGCCGGCGCGCTGGCGCTGGGCATGCCCGCGGCGCACGCCGCCGGCAGCCCCGCACGGGACGTACTGAAGGGCACCAAGCCGCTGTGGGCCACGGCCAGGGCGGACAGGGGCGCGACCCCGGACGGTGCCCGGGTCAGGGCCCGCGTCTACCTGGCCGGCCGGGACGCCGCCGGCCTCGCCGCGTACGCCAGGGCGGTGTCCGACCCGGCTTCCCCGCTCTACGGCAAGTACCTGAGCGCCAAGAAGGCCCAGGCCCGCTTCGGCGCCACCAAGGCGCAGGTCGCCGCCGTCACGTCCTGGCTGACGTCGGCCGGTCTGACCGTCACCGAGGTCACCCCGCGCTACGTCGCCGTCTCCGGTGACGTGGCCGCCGCCGAGAAGGCTTTCGGCACCCAGCTGCACGACTTCGCCAAGGGCTCGAAGACCTACCGCGCCCCGGCCGCGACGGCCTCCGCCCCCGCCTCCCTGAACGGCGCCGTCCTCACGGTCACCGGCCTGGACAGCGCCCCGCACAAGGCACGCCACGCCGACCAGCTGCCCCCGCCGGACGCGGTGTTCAAGAACGCGGGCCCGTTCTCCTCGTACTACGGCTCGAAGCTCGCCACGACGCTCCCGGACGCCTACGGCGGCAAGATCCCGTACGCGGTCAAGGGCTACACCGGCAAGCAGCTGCGCGCCGCGTACGGCGCGGGCACGTACACCGGCCGCGGGGTCCGCATCGCGATCACGGACGCGTACGCCTCCCCGACGATCGCCTACGACGCCGCCGCCTACGCGGCGAAGAACGGCGACGCGGCCTGGAAGACCGGCCAGCTCCACCAGGTCCTGCCGAAGAACTACACCAAGACCGAGGAGTGCGGCGCGGCCGGCTGGTACGGCGAGGAGACCCTCGACGTCGAGGCGGCCCACGCGGTGGCCCCGAACGCCGAGGTGACGTACGTCGGCGCGGCCTCCTGCTACGACGACGACCTGCTGGACTCCCTCGGCAGAATCGTCGACAACCACCTGGCCGACATCGTCTCCAACTCCTGGGGCGACATCGAGGCCAACCAGACGCCGGACCTCGCCGCCGCGTACGACCAGGTCTTCCAGCTCGGCGCGGTGCAGGGCATCGGCTTCTACTTCTCCTCCGGCGACAACGGCGACGAGGTCGCCAACACGGGGACGAAGCAGGTGGACACCCCGGCGAACTCGGCGTGGGTGACGGCGGTCGGCGGCACCTCGCTGGCGGTCGGCAAGGGCGAGAAGTACCTCTGGGAGACCGGCTGGGGCACCGAGAAGGCGTCGCTGTCGGCCGACGGCACGACGTGGGAGAACTTCCCCGGCGCGTTCACCTCCGGCGCGGGCGGCGGAACCAGCAGGACGGTGCCGCAGCCGTACTACCAGAAGGGCGTCGTCCCCGACTCCCTGGCCAAGGCCAACGACGCCGCCGGCAACCGGGTGGTCCCGGACATCGCGGCCATCGCCGACCCGAACACCGGGTTCCTGGTCGGCCAGACGCAGACCTTCCCGGACGGCACGGAGCAGTACAGCGAGTACCGCATCGGCGGCACGTCGCTGGCGGCGCCGGTCATCGCGGCGGTCCAGGCCCTGGCCCAGGAGGCCCGCGGCGGTGCGCCCCTCGGCTTCGCCAACCCGGCGATCTACGCCAAGTACGGCGAGCGGGGCGTCTACCACGACGTCACGGACAACCCCACGGGCTCCGGCCTCGCGGTGGCCCGCGTCGACTTCGCCAACGGCCTCGACGCGACGGACGGCCTCCTCTACTCGGCCCGCTCCCTCGGCAAGGACAGCTCCCTGTCGGCGGTCAAGGGCTACGACGACGTGACGGGCGTCGGCTCGCCGGCGAACGGGTACGTGCAGTCGTTCCGGCGACGCTGAGTCGCTGCGCTGACCGGGGGCGTGGGGTCCGGCCTCACGCCCCCTTCGCGCCGCGGGGCTCTGAGCGAAAGACCGACAACCCGCTTCTGCCGAGAATATGGTGGGCTGGGTGAGCGCCTACCGGGGCTGCCCGACTGCTTGGGAGGTTGAGGTTCGTGTCCTCGTATGTGTGCCCCAGTTGCGACGTCGACTTCGGTTACCCGCAGGGCCTGTCCATCCACCAGGAGCTCGGCTGCGAGTGGGGCGACGACGGGACCGACGGCGACGCCGGTTACTGCTGCGGCATGATCTACGAGGAGGGTGAGTCCACCTGCCTCAGCTGCGGGGAGCCGCTGTAGCCCTGCCCCGCTCAGGCGGCGGCCGCTCAGCCGGACAGCCTCACTCCTTCACCAGTCCGAAGGAGCGCAGGGTGCCCGGCGGTACATCGGCCCCTTCGAGCGCGTCGGCGAGCCGCAGGGCACGGTCGGCGATGAGCAGGTCGCGGGGTTCTTCGGGTACGTCGTGACCGGCGCGGGCCAGCCATGCGGTGATCTCGCGCCAGGAGTAGAACTCCGTTCCGCCAGGGCCGGCTTCCGGCTCCGGGAACCCGTGGCGCCGGGCCAGTGCGGACAGCTCCTGCCCACAGCGCTGGGCCGCTTCCGCCAACGTCACGGTGTCGTCGTAGCGCACACCGACCGCGCGCAGGCCCGGAACGAGCCGGATGTCGCGTGCCACCTGCACGACGGCGTCCAGGAGTGTCGGGGCCTCGATGTCGCACGACAGCTCCCGCAGCGTGTCCGGGTCCGGGCGGTGCGGGTAGTCCGCAGGGTTCTCGGGCCCCAACGTGTACGACACCGAGCCGTCGGCGAAGGCGTCGCAGTGGTCGAAGGCGTCGGCCTGTTCTGGGGTGAGGGGTTGGTTGACCAGGAGAGTGAAGCTCCACTCGGACACGGCGGTGATGCTTCCTGCTGTTACTGGGACTTGAGTGCGGTGATGAAGGGGGTCCAGGCGGTGGCGGGGAGGGTGAGAGTGGGGCCGTCGGGGAACTTGGAGTCGCGGACGGGGACGAGGCCGGGGATGTTGTCGGCGATCTCTACGCAGTTGCCGCCGTCTTCGTTGCTGTAGCTGCTCTTGAACCAGAGAGCTTCACTCAAGTCGATCCGGTTGCTTGCCATTTCGATAATCCTCTGCCGCTGCCTTGATCATGGCGAGGGACGTGTCTGGTGACAGCGCGACGGCCCTGAGCCGATCGTATGCCTTGCGGTACCGCTCCACGAGGGCCGGATCATCGATGGTGTCTCCGCTGTAGGACGCCTCGGTGTACACAAGCGGCGGGGCATCGGGGAACGTCATGGTCATGATGGAGGCTGCCATCAAGGGATACGCCCTCTGCTTCCACGGAACGATCTGCGGAGTGATCCGACGCCGGTCCACCAGCTCCGCAATGCGGTCGAGCTGCGCGCTCATATCCTGGGCTCCCAAGAGCGGTTCGGTGATCAGCGACTCATGGAGGATCACCCAGTACTCCGGGGTGTGATGGTTCGCCTTGAAGAGGTCGGCACGCGCCATTCGGGCGTTGATCTTCTCGTCCACCTCGGTGTCCGCGGAAAGCGGGAGACCTGCCAGGATCACGGCCCGAGCATAGGCCGGGGTCTGAAGCAGCCCAGGGAGGAGCCTCGGACACCACTCCTCAATCGCCACGGCATACCTCTCCGCCTCCAAGACCTTCTCGAAATAAGCGGGATGCCCAGTCCTCCGCGCCTTCCGCACATCCTCGCAGCGGCGCTCGAAGAAGCCGTCCGTGCCCAGGACCCGGTCCGCGTGCCGGGCCAAGTCGAGTGGCATGCGTCGCTCGCCGTGTTCGATGTCGCTGAGGTAGGTCTTGCCGTAGAAGCTGCCTTCGAGAAACGCCTCCAGGGACAGGCCCGCCGCCTCCCTCTTCCACCGCAACTCCTTTCCGTAGAAGGTGGGGACGCTGATCGAACCGTCGATGTCCTTGCCGCGAGCCATCGCTCATCCTCCTCCGCTGGCGTGATCGCGAACGCGAAACCCCTTTCACGGTAGCGAGCGTGGCGACAGTCTGTGAGGTGTTCGTCACACATCGCACAGAAGGTTGCGCCCCCACATGCCCGACCACTCCCCCGCGCCCTACACCGTCGCTCTCTGCGTAGAGGAACTACGCGCCGCCCTCGCCCTGCACGGCATCACGCTCCCGTCCCTCCAGGTCGACCTGCCGAGCTTCGCCGGGACGTACAGCCCCGGTCTCGTCACGCTCGGGAACTGCAACACGACCACGGCGCAGGCCCTCGCCGCCGTACTGCGGAAGGCGGCGGACCGATGATGACGTCGCTGGAGTTCCACCTGCTGGCGACGCCGAAGGCCGCGCCGGACCTGCGTCACCAGCTCCGTGACCACGATTACGACGTCCGTCTGTGCGCCACCGAGTTGCTGACCAATGTCATCGATCACTTGGGCGACGGCACGCCGGTGACGGTACGCGTCATCGGTACGGCGGCGCTCCACGGTCGTACGCGCATCGAGGTGACCGATCCTGATCCGCGCGCACTGCCTGTCCTTCTCTCCGCCACGGAATCGGAGGAGTCGGGGCGGGGTCTGGCGCTCGTGGACGCGTTGGCCGAGTGCTGGGGCGTGGTGCAGGGGCCCAGCTGCAAGACGGTGTGGTGTGAGCTGAGGAGTTGAAGGGGTTGCCGTGGGGCCGCCCGCTTCTTGGTCAGTGTCGTGCTTCCGTGAGCCGAGTCAAGGGCGCGTTCCGCGTCGGCTGCGCCGATGGCCCTGCGGGCCACCCTTGACACGGCTCACTCCAGCACGGGGGAGAAGCGAGCGGGCGGCCAGGGGAAAGTGGCCGGCTCGACCTCGTCGGCCCCTGAGGTCGGCTGCGTTCGCATCGTCGGCGAGGAATGCGCGCTCGCGCCTCGCCAGCACGCCGGGAGGGTTAAGCGGCTGCTGGCCTGGTGGCGGGTGGTACGCGCTCGCGCCTCGCCTGCACGCCGGGTCGGCTTGGCGGCTTCCGGCCCGGTGGGGCGGTGCGCGGTCTCGCCTCACCCGCACGCCGGGTCGGCTCGGCGGCTGCTGGCCTGGTGGCGGGTGGTACGCGCTCGCGCCTCGCCTGCATGCCGGGTCGGCTTGGCGGCTTCCGGCCCGGTGGGGCGGTGCGCGGTCTCGTCTCGCCCGCACGCCGGGTCGGCTTGGCGGCTGCTGGCCCGGTGGCGGGTGGTACGCGCTCGCGCCTCGCCTGCATGCCGGGTCGGCTTGGCGGCTTCCGGCCCGGTGGGGCGGTGCGCGGTCTCGTCTCGCCTGCACGCCGGGTCGGCTTGGCGGCTGCTGGCCCGGTGGCGGGTGGTACGCGCTCGCGTCTCGCCTGCACGCCGGGAAGGGCTCAGCGGCTTCCGGCTCGGTGGCGGGTGCGCCCTCGCGTCCCGCCTGCACGCCGGGCCGGTGGGCGTCCGGCGGCCGTCATCAGGCCGGCCGGTCACAAGGGCTCCCCGGGCGGGCTTCCCCTTCGGGTTCCCCGGGCGGCGGCCGGGCCTCACCGGACTGTCGGCCGATCCACCCGGTAGGCAGTTTTGGAATGCCTGTCCATAATTAACCCCCTCGACCCCCAGCCCCACCACGCCAGCAGCCCCGCCCCCCGAATCCACGGCTCCAGAGCCTTGAAGGCCGTCCGCCACCACCCCGCCACAAGGCGCCGCGCCACCCCACCGGACCACCAGCCAGCCACCGAACCGGCCCCGGCCCGGCGCGCAGGCGAGACGAGGACGACCGGCACCCACCACCGGCCCGCCAGCCGCGCCCTCCCGGCGTCCACGCGAGACGCGAGCGCGTACCCGTCACCGGGCTACAGGCCGCTTGACCCTCCCGGCGTGCAGGCGAGGCAAGATCGCCCACCTGCCACCCGCCACCTGCCACCCGCCGCCGGGCCGTTCGCCGCCGCGCCCTCCCGGCGTCCATGCGAGACGCGAGCGCGTACCACCCACCGGGCCGGAAGCCGCTTCGCCCGCCCGGCGTGCAGGCGAGGCGAGGACGCGCACCGCCCCGCCGGGCCGGAAGCCGCCAAGCTCACCCGGCGTGCTGGCGAGGCGCGGGCGCGTGCCCCTGCCGACAGGGGTGGGCAGCCTGCCCCAGGGTCCGGTACCGGTCGGGGCCACCGCTCTTCCGGGCCGCTCGCTCGCTTCTTCCCCGGGCTGGAGCGAGGCGTGTCAAGGGTGGCCCGGAGGGCCATCGCCGAAGGCGACGCGCAGCGCCCTTGACTCGGCTCGCGGAAGCCCGACACTGACCGGGAAGCGAGCGGCCCAACAGCCACCTGGTCCCCAGGGGGCGCGGACCGGCCCCACACCGGAACACGGGTTACCTTGGCAACTCAGGCAGTGGAAAGGACCGTACCGAGGGGGACGCATGGGGAGAGAGCTGGAGCTGCGCATCCCGCAGAGCACGACACGGCGGTCCCACCGTCATGGAGACTCGCTCGCCCTGGCCCTGGAAACGCTGGTCCCGGCCGGTCGGGGGCGGCTCTCGCGGATCGATCCCTATCGGGACACCCGGTTCACCGAGCAGGACGCGCAGGCCGCCCTTCCCGAGGTGACCGCCCTGGTGGGTAAGTGCACGAGCCCCTTCCAGGAAGCCGCCCTCCTCGATCTCGCCGAGTTCCTGGAAGCCTGTGCACGGACGCCGGGAAGCTCTCTTTGGTTCCTCGGCGACTAGAAACTGAGCCGGAATTCACTTCCTTGGGAAACACCATGAATTCAAACCGCTGAAGATTCGTGGAGATACTGGGGCAAATCGGCCTTCTGGCTGGTCAAGCGAGCCCTCTCGCCCCTCGCCGTTTCATCAGGATCTCATCTTCTGTACATCGACATTCCATGATATGTTCACAGCCGCCTAGCAGCTTCCCCCAGGCAAGCAATGCCTCCATAGGAGATGACAGAACCCTCCATGGAATGGGGCTGACCGGTTTCTTTGGAGCGCATAATCATGCCCGGCCCCACCGTTTCCGTCGTTGTCGCCGCGTACAACGCGATGCCGTATCTGACACGTTGCATCACCTCGGTCGCCGAGCAGAGCATCGGACAGGAGCGGCTGGAGCTCATCGTCGTCAACGACGGGTCGACCGACGGCACCGCCGCCGAGCTCGACCGGCTGAGCCAGCTCTACCCCGACCTGCTGCGCGTCTTCCACCAGGAGAACTCCGGCGGCCCCTCCGCGCCGCGCAACGTCGGTCTCGACCACGCCATGGGGACGTACGTCTTCATCCTGGACGCCGACGACTACATCGGCCCGGAAGCCCTTGAGCGCATGGTGGCGATGGCCGAGGAGAACGGCACCGACATCGTCCTCGGCAAGATGGTGGGCGTCGGCGGCCGCCGGCTGCCCCAGTCGATGTTCAAGCGCAACCAGCCGAAGACCGACGTCTTCAACTCCCGCGTCTACTGGGCCCTCAACCCGCTGAAGCTCTACCGCCGCTCCCTGCTGGAGCGGCACAGCCTGCGCTTCCCGACCGGGCTCCCCGTCGGCGAGGACCAGAAGTTCGTGGCCCTGGCGTACCTGCACGCCTCGGGCGTCTCGGTGATCGCGGACTACGACTGCCTGTTCTGCTCCCTGCGCGAGGACGGCGGCAACATCACCCAGCGCACCCGGGGCACGGAACCCCGCCTGCGCTTCCTGCCGATCATGGTCAACGTGCTCCTGGAGAACGTGCCGCCGGGCCCCGGCCGCGACCACCTGGCGCACCGGCACCTGACCGTCGAGGTCGAGGCGTTCCTCAACCACCTGCGGCGCGAGCCCCGTGAGGACCAGCAGAAGATCCTCGACCAGTTCGCCGAGATCGTCGAGCCGCTGTGGCACGAGGGCATGAACGAGCACCTGTCGGCCATGGCCCGGCTGCGCATCTACCTGGTCCGGCACCGGATGCTCGACGAGGTGCTGGAACTCGGCGAGTTCGAGCGCCAGCTCGCCAAGTCGAAGGTGTCCACGCCCGTGCTCGTCGTCCAGGGCAGGGCCTACGCCCGCTACCCCTTCCTGCGCGACCCCGAGCGCGACATCCCCGACTCCTGCTACGACGTGACGGGCCAGCTCGGCGTCCGCCACTTCGTCACCCGGGCGGAGATGCGCGGCACCACGCTCCACCTGGCCGGCCACGCCTATCTGCACCGCGTCGAGACCCGCGACGTCAGCACCTACCTCCTCCTGCGCGAGCGGAACACCCAGGTCGAGTACGAGCTGCCCGTCAAGCACGTCCCGTCCCCCGGCGCCGGTGCCGACGAGGACTGCGGGCGGTACGTGTACGACCTCGCCGGCTTCGAGGCGACCGTCGACGTCGCCACCGCCGCCGACGGCAAGCCGCTGGACGCCGGGCTGTGGGACATCTCCCTCATCATCGGCGCCCAGGGGGTGTCGAAGCAGGCCCGGATCGGCAGCAGGCGGGCCGACGACGTCTCCGGCAAGGCGACCACGCGCATCGTCACCGTCGACGGCGGCCCGCGCGCCGTCACCCTCTACACCACCCACCCCTACGGCAACTTCACCCTCGACCTCGCCGAGACGAAGCACCGGGTGCGGTCCGGGTTCGCCTTCGACGACGTGCACTGGGCCGCGGACGCCCCCACCGAGCTGGAGATCACCGGCCGCTGCACGCTGGCCGAGTTCCCCGAGGGCGAGCTGAAGGTCATGCTGACCAGCGACCAGGGCGACACGTACACCGTCCGCCCGGTGGTCGACCGGGACGGCCGGGTCGCCGTACGGATCCCCGTCACCAAGCTCCCGGCCGGCCTGTGGAGCGGGGACCTGCACCTCGGGCCCTGGAAGTGGGCCCTGCCGCAGCCCCCGCGCGATCTTCCCGCCGCGAAGTGGCGCCGGCTCGGACTGCCCTGGTACGCCAAGTCCGGCCCCGCGGGCAAGAAGGGCCGGGCCCTGCGCGTCGCCCGGACGGACCTCGTCAAGGCGGTCGCCCAGCGTCTCCGCTAGTCGCGCGTCACTGCCCCGGCCGGTGCTTCCGGCCGGGGCAGTGGTGTTCGTGGTGTCGGTGGTGTCAGTGGTGCAGTGCGCCGGACTCCTCCGGCAGGTGCGCGGCCACCACCCGGCCGGGCTGCGGGGCGGACCGGCGGTCCACCGCCCACGCCGCGCCCGCCACGCCGAGGCCCAGCACCGCCAGCAGCGCGCCGGCCACCGCCGGGGACGTCGTGCCGAAGCCGGCCGCCAGGGCCGCGCCGCCGAGCCAGGCGCCGCCCGCGTTGGCCAGGTTGAAGGCCGCCTGGTTGGCCGAGGAGGCGAGGGACGGGGCCGCCGACGCCTTCTCCATGACCATCAGCTGGAGCGGGGAGCCGGTGACGAACGCGGCCATGCCCAGCAGCGCCACCGCCAGGGCCGCGCTCCACTCCGCCCGCATCAGCAGCGGGAACAGCGCCAGGACCAGCACCAGCGAGACGAGCCCGCCGAACAGGGTGCCGCGCAGGGAGTGGTCCGCCAGCCGGCCGCCCAGCAGGTTGCCCGCCGTCGCGCCCACGCCGAACAGGGCCAGCAGCAGGGTCACGCTGGTCTCCGCGTAGCCCGCCGCGTCCGTCAGCATCGGGGTGACGTAGCTGTAGGCCGCGAACAGCGCGCCGAAGCCCGCCACCGTCGTCCCCAGGGCCAGCCAGACCGGCAGCGAGCGCAGGGCCGCGAGTTCGCCGCGCAGGCCCGCCGCGGGGGCGGGGGCGTGGTCGCGGGGGATCAGGAGCGCCAGGGAGGCGATCGCGGCCAGGCCGATCGCGCCGACCGCGAGGAAGGTCGCCCGCCAGCCCAGGTGCTGGCCCATGAGGGTGGCGGCGGGCACGCCCGCGACGTTGGCGACGGTCAGGCCGAGGAACATCAGGGACACCGAGCGCGCCTTGCGCTCCGGCGGGACCATCGCCGTGGCGACGACCGCGCCGACGCCGAAGAAGGCGCCGTGCGGCAGCCCGCTGAGGAAGCGGGCGGCCAGCAGCGAGCCGTTGCCGGGGGCGAACGCCGACAGCGCGTTGCCGGCCACGAACAGGGCCATCAGCGCGATCAGCACCGTGCGGCGGGACATGCGGGCCGTGAGCGCGGCCAGCAGCGGGGCGCCGATGACGACGCCCAGCGCGTACGCCGAGACCAGGTGCCCGGCGGTGGGGATCGAGATGTGCAGGTCGTCCGCGACGTCGGGCAGCAGGCCCATCATCACGAACTCGGTCGTGCCGATGCCGAAGGCGCCCACGGCGAGGGCGAGCAGGGCCAGGGGCATGAGGGACCTTTCAGAGCGGAAGAGGGGGAACGACGAGTGTCGCAGTATGTTCCCGTGTCGAACAAACGCTCTCGGGTCCGGCATTCCGGCAGGTTACGAGCCTGTGTCCAGCTTCACACGGGCCGCCACCGGGAGATGGTCGCTGTCGGTGCGCGGCAGCGTCCAGCTGCTCTCCGGCTCCGCGCCCCGGACCATGATCTGGTCGATGCGCGCCATCGGGAACGACGCCGGCCAGCTGAAGCCGAAGCCGCTGCCCGCCGCGCCCTGCGTGGAGCGCAGCTGGGAGGTGACGGCGTTGAGCGAGCGGTCGTTCATGGTGCCGTTGAGGTCGCCGAGCAGCACGACCCGGGGCAGGGGTTCGTCGGCGATGGCCTCGCCGAGCGCGTCGGCGCTCTTGTCCCGCTGCCGCGCGGTGAACCCGGCCTCGATCTTCACCCGGACCGAGGGCAGGTGGGCGACGTAGACCGCGACCGGGCCCTCGGGCGTGGCGACGGTGGCGCGCATCGCCCGCTTCCAGCCGAGCTTGATGTCGACGGCGCGCACGTCGGTCATCGGGTACTTGCTCCACAGCCCGACCGTGCCGACCACCGCGTGGTGCTCGTACGTCGGCGCGAGCGCCTTCTCGTAGACGGGGACGGCGGAGGCGGGCAGTTCCTCCAGGGCCAGCACGTCGGCGCCTGAGGCGGCCACGTCGGTGGCGGTGGCGGCCGGGTCGGGGTTGTCCGCGTTGACGTTGTGGGTGGCCACCATGAGATCGCCGCCGGCGCCCGTGCGGTCGGCCAGCAGCCCGCCGAAGAGGTTCAGCCAGACGATCGCCGGCAGCAGGAGGGCGATCAGCGCGGTCGCCGACTTCCGCAGCAGGCCGAGGACCAGCAGCACCGGGAGGGCGAGGCCGAGCCAGGGCAGGAAGGTCTCGGTGAGGCTGCCGAGGTTGCCCACCGCGTTGGGGATGTGCGCGTGCAGCAGCATCACCAGGGCGAGCAGCAGGGCCAGCGCGGCGAGGACGGCGCCGCGGCGCCAGATGCCCGGGTCGCCCCGCCAGCCGGCGATCAGCCGGTGCGCGAGGCGTCGGAGCCGGGCCCCCGGACGCTCGGGCCCCGAGCCGCCGTCCGCCGTCTCCGTCGTGTACGCCTGCTGCGCCATACCGTCTGCCTCACTGCCTGCCGTGCACACCGTTCGTCCCCCGTAGCCCCCGACCCTAGGGGATGATCGGCTCCGTTCCCGCCGTCCCATGACGGCTGTACGGAAGACGATGACGTGCGATGCGGGGGCGGGAGTTCCGGTCGGCCCCCGGCGGGCGGCGTCTGTGACGAAACGCGCACATGAGTGCTACGAGGCTGTGGAGCTGACGGGTCGTAGGCCGGCCAGGATCGCGTCGACGATCCGCTCCGGCAGGTCCTCGCACAGGTCGGCGTCGGGGCGCATGACGGAGCGGACCAGGATGGGGCCGACGAACAGGTCGTTGGCCAGGTCCACGTCGACGTCGGCGCGGAGTTCGCCGTTGCGCTGTCCGCGGCGCAGCACGTCGAGCACGAGCCGGCGCCGGGGCTCTATGACGTTGTCGTGGTAGGCGGCCCAGATCCTCGGGTTGGACTTCATCTGGACGTGCACGTTGTGCAGCAGGACCGAGGAGCGGTTGGCCAGTCCGCGCCGGCGCAGGTTCTCCAGCAGGACGAGGAGGTCGTCGCGCATGGAGGTGCCGGGCAGGTCGGGCTCCGGGGGCTCGGCCGCGCGGACGACCTCGATGAACAGTTCGTCCTTGCCGCTCCAGCGGCGGTAGATGGTGGCCTTGCCGACCCCGGCGGTGCGGGCGATCCGCTCGATGGACAGCTCGGCGAGGGGGACGCCCTCCTCCAGGAGCCGCATCACTCCCTCCAGGATGGCGCGCTCCGCGGCCTCGCTGCGCGGGCGGCCCCGCGCGGGTACGTCGTCCGGTCCCGGTCGGCTGCCGGCAGGGCTCACGTCGTTCCGTCCTCTCGCTGTGCTGCGGCGATTGTCCCGCAGCGGCCTCCCTCCCCCGCCGCACCGAACCCCGGCACCGCCGCAGGTACCGCGCCCGGCCCGGTTCCCCGTCGCACCGCGCCCGGCCGGGCTTCCCGTCACACCGCGCCGGACCCGGCACCCGGCGCGGGCGCACCCCGGCTCCGCTCCCCCGACCCACCGCGCACGGCCCCGGTCCCCCCGTGGGCCCCGCCCCGAGCCTCCGCTCTGCCGTGGTGCCGTGCCCGGCCGCCGGCGTCCGCCGCGGCCCCACCCCGGCCCGGTTCCCCGTCACACCGGCCCGAGCCCCGGCACCCGCCACAGGCCGCCCGCCCGGCCCCCGACGCGACGCGCGCGGCCCCCGGTCTCCCCCGTGGGCCGCGCGCGGAGTCTCCGCTCTCCCGTGGTGCCGTGCTCCCGGAGCCGGGTCGTCGCGGCGTGGTGCCGTCCCGGGGCTCAGTCCATCGCGGTGACCAGTTCCTGCTCCTTCTCACCCTGCGGTCCGGTGGGCGTCCGGCCCGGCAGGAACAGGGCCGTGACCACGGCGCCGACCAGCGCGACGCCCGTACCGCACAGCGCGGTGACGTGCATGGCGTGCAGGAACGCGTCGTTGGCCGGGGTGACGAGGGCCTCGCCCCGCGGGCCGAGCTTCTCGGCGACGCCGAGGGTGGCCTCGATGGACTCGGCGGCGCTGTCGCGCAGGTTCGGCGGCAGCGCGCCGAGCTTGCCCTCGATGCCGTTGCGGTAGGACGTGGCGAGGACCGAGCCGAGGACGGCGATGCCGAGGGCGCCGCCGACCTGGCGGAAGGTGTTGCTGAGCGCGGAGGCGGAGCCGGCCTTCTCCCGGGGCAGGGCCTGCATGATCACGACCGAGGTCGGGGTCATGATGTGTGCCATGCCGGTGCCCATGAGGAAGAAGACGACCTCCAGCAGCCAGATCGGGGTGTCGGCCTCGAACCCGGCGAACGCGGCCAGCGTCGCGGCGATCAGCAGCAGGCCGCCGGTGGTGGTGGCCCGGTAGCCGAACCGGTCGACCACCAGCCGGGCGCGCGGCGCGAAGAGCAGCTGGGCGACGGCGAGCGGCAGCATCAGCAGGCCGGACTCCAGTGCCGAGTAGCCGCGCACGCTCTGGGTGTAGAAGACGCCGAAGAACGTGACGCCCATGAGCGCGAAGAAGACCAGCGCGATGGCGCTCATGGCGGCCGAGAAGACCTTGTTCTTGAAGTAGGTGACGTCCAGCGAGGGGTGCGCGGTGCGCTTCTCGAAGACGACGAAGACGGCCAGGACGACGACACCGGCGATGATGGTCGCGAGCACCTTGGCGTCGGTGAAGTCGGCCAGCTCGCCGCCCTTGATGATGCCGTAGACCAGCAGGATCAGGCCGACGACGGACAGGACGACGCCGATGGGGTCGAGGCGGCCGGGCCGGGGGTCGCGGGAGTCGGGCACCAGCCAGGCCATCAGGATCAGCGCGACGATCACGATGGGCACGTTGATCAGGAAGACCGAGCCCCACCAGAAGTGGTCGAGGAGCGCGCCGCCGGTGATCGGGCCGATGGCGATGGCGAGGCCGACGCCGCCGGCCCAGATGCCGATGGCCTTGGGCTGCTCGTGGCGCTCGAAGACGTTCATCAGGACGGCCAGGGTGGCGGGCATCACGAAGGCGGCGCCGAGGGCCATCACCGCGCGGTAGGCGATGAGCTGGTTCGGCGTGCCGGACTCGGCGGCGAGCGCGGAGCCGATGCCGAACACCAGGGTGCCGCCGAGCAGCACCTTCTTGCGGCCGAGCCGGTCGCCGACGAGTCCGGCGGTGAACAGCAGGCCGGCGAAGACGAGGGTGTAGGAGTTGATCGCCCACTCGATCTCGCTCTGGGTGGCGCCGAGACCGGTCGGCGCCGGGGTCGCGATGGTCTTGATCGCGACGTTCAGGATCGAGTTGTCGAGGACGACGATGAGCAGGGCCAGCATGAGCACGCCGAGGATCGCCCAGCGGCGCCGGTGCACGGCCTCCGGTATGCGGGCGGCAGGGACGGGACTTGTCATGCGTCCGACCCTACGATCATTTCGATACGGAACGGTCTCGTATCTTATTTTCTTTGCCAACGCCTTACGCGGCGAGGCGGTTCGGAGGATCACGGGGGGTCCCCTGGCCCCGCCCGGCACGAGGTGCCACCATGGAGGCGGTCCGGGGACGCCGTCAGGGCGCCTCGAGATGACGTAAGGAGCCGTTGCAATGACGCAGCTTTCGGCTGCCCAGACGAAGCCCTCCGACGGCAGCAAGGCGCTGTACGGGGGCAAGGGCACGCGCCGCATCACCGTCCGCGACATCGCCCTCGCCAAGGAGCGGGGCGAGAAGTGGCCCATGCTCACCGCCTACGACGCGATGACCGCGTCCGTCTTCGACGAGGCCGGGATCCCGGTGATCCTGGTCGGCGACTCGGCGGGCAACTGCCACCTCGGGTACGACACCACCGTGCCCGTCACCCTCGACGAGATGTCCATGCTGTCGGCCGCCGTGGTGCGCGGCACGCAGCGCGCCCTCATCGTCGGCGACCTGCCCTTCGGCTCCTACCAGGAGGGCCCGGTGCAGGCGCTGCGCTCGGCGACCCGGCTGGTGAAGGAGGCCGGGGTCGGCGCGGTCAAGCTGGAGGGCGGCGAGCGCTCGCACGAGCAGATCCGGCTGCTGGTGGAGTCCGGCATCCCGGTCATGGCACACATCGGGCTGACCCCGCAGTCCGTCAACGCGATGGGCTACCGCGTGCAGGGGCGCGGCGAGGAGGCCGCCCAGCAGCTGCTGCGGGACGCGAAGTCCGTGCAGGACGCCGGCGCGTTCGCGGTGGTGCTGGAGCTGGTGCCGGCCGAGCTGGCGGCCGAGGTGACCCGGGTGCTGCACATCCCGACGGTCGGCATCGGCGCGGGTCCGGAGACGGACGCGCAGGTACTGGTGTGGACCGACATGCTCGGCCTGACCTCCGGCCGGGTGCCGAAGTTCGTCAAGAAGTACGCCGACCTGCGCGAGGTCATGACCGGCGCGGCCAAGGCGTTCGCCGAGGACGTGGTCGGCGGCGCGTTCCCGGCGGCGGAGCACTCCGTCCACTAGTCCACCGCGGCACCACCGGACGGCCCGCCGATCTTCCCCCGTCGGCGGGCCGTCCCCTTTTTCCGGCTTTCCGGCCTTACCAGCCTTTCCGGCTTTCCGGCTTTCCGGCTTTCCGGCGCCGCGCGTCCCCGCCCTCCTTCCGGCCGCGCATCTTTGGCCTTGACTTGCCTGTACGGAACGGCAGTTGTAACGGAGTGGCGTCGAAACCGCCGCGGGGTCTTCCCGGTTCCCGGCCGAGTGGTGCACTCGACAGTGTGGGCCGTCTCACACTCGGGGGAGAGACAATGAGCCAGGCACCGGCCGTCTGTTCCGACTGCTCCACCGCCACCGTGCCGGGGGCCGCCTTCTGCGGCGCGTGCGGGGCCACCCTGACCGTCGGCGACGCCCCCGAGGCGGACCGCCCGGCACCCGGCCTCGCCGTGCCCCGCTGGACCGGCGGCCGGGACCTGACCCGGTACATGTGCGCGGCCGTCTTCCTGGACCGGCACTACGCCGACTCGCTCATCAGGGACGTCGCCGCCGAACCGCATCTCGGCGTGGCCCCGGCCCCCGGCTGCGACGTGCCCGTGGTGCTGCGCCACGCCTACGAGGCCAACGCGCGCCGGCACGCCAGGGACCTGCTGCTGGCGGCCGAGTTCCTGGTGCTGGTCCTCGGGTGGCTGGTGGCCGGCAGCGGCCCGGTCGTGTTCCTCATGCTGCTGGCCGGCTGGGTGACGACCCTGGTGTCGGCGCTCTCGACGCACTACGGCGAGCGTCTCCAGCGGCTGCGGCCCGACCGGTTCGACCCGGCGCAGGCGCCGCCGCCGCCGAACGAGTCGGTCGCCCGGCGGCTGCGCCGGATCGACGAGTACGCGCGCGGCAACCTCACCGTCTACAGCGGCTTCTCGCCGTTCACCGGATACGGCCAGGAACTCGACTCCTGGTCGCTGACCTTCGACGTGACCGCCTCCGGGCGCGAGGGCGTGCGGCCGCGCGACTTCGACGTCACCGATCTGTACGCCCATGTCGCCCGGCGGATCGGCGAGTTGTCGCTGCCCTGTCTGGAGCTGGAGGAGCGGGTCTTCGTGGAGGGCACGGCGCTGCTGGGCGACACCCGCTTCCTGCCCGACCCGCTCGGCCGGCCGGTGGCGAAGATCGGCACCGACCGGCTGGACGCACTGAAACGGGACCCGGAGGAGACCGCCCGCGCCTATCTGGTCACCCACTCCTCGGGCTGGGGCGGGGAGCTGGTGACCTCGGTGTTCCTGCGGCTGGTGCGCTCGGACTCCAACCTGTTCGTGGAGGCCCTGCCGACCGTGCTGTGCCCGCTGCTGGACCGCTACCGCACCATCGACTCCCTCATGCCCGCCCCCTCGCCGCGCGAGTTCCTCTCGCTGGCGCTCCAGTCCCTCGCCAGCACGCCCTTCGTGATGATCGCCTCGCCGGGACGCGCGGTCACGGGCTTCTTCCCGGACTTCCGGATGCGCGGCCGGCTGAAGAAGCAGCACCGGCAGATCACCCGGCTCGGCATGTTCGACTACGGGGCGCGCGCGAGCGTGCGGCAGCTCGCCTCCGCCACGGACCACCGGCGGTACTTCCAGAAGGTCGACTCCGGCATGGTCCTCAAGACCGTCGAACGGCGGATCCTGGACGCGCTGGTGGAGTTCGCCGTGGACCACGACATCGACGCGGGCGACCTGATCAAGCGTCAGGAGACCATCATCAACAACGGCATCATCGCCACCGCGGGGGCGAGGGTCGAGTCGAGCGCGGTCGCCTCGGGCGACAAGTCCCGCATCTCGGCCATCCTGAAGAAGATCCCGCGGCCCAACACCGACTGACAGCCACCGCACACGCAACGGACGAACGGGGACGGGCATGCACGGACGTACCAACGACGGCGTCATCGCGACGGGGAACGCGCAGGTCAGGAACACGGTGGTGGCGAGCGGCAGCAACGCGCGCGTCGACTTCCGGGTCGCCCGGGAGGCGGCGGAGCAGGCCGGGGACCGTCCGCCGACCCCGCAGGAGATCAGCGACCTGCTGGCCCGGTTCATCGAGGAGCTGCGCCGCTCGGACCACCCGGAGCGGGAGGACCTGGCGGAGTTCGCCGAGGACGCGCGCGAGGAGCTGGCCGGGCCGGAGCCCCGTACGGGAAAGCTGCGCCGGGTCGCGAAGGCACTGGTGGAGGCCGTGCCCGGGTTCACCGCGCTGGCCTCGCTGGCGGTGGCCATCGAGGAAGCCGTCCGCGGCCTGTAGCCGCACAGGGCCTGGAGACGGGAAGCGGGGGGCCATGGACTTCTGTGTGCATTGCGGCACGCGCGTGGAGGACGCCGCGCGGCCGGACTGCCCCGGCTGCGGGGCACCGCTCGCCGCCGGGCGGCCGCCCGGGAGCGGGTACGTGCGCGTCGGCTCCACCCGGCTGCCGGTGTGGCTGCCGTGGGCCCTGCTGGCGGTGCTGGTGACCGGCGGGGTGACGCTCGGGGTGGCGGTCGCGAACCGTCCCGGCAGCGCGTCGGCGGACGGCTTGCCCGCCGTCTCGGTGTCGCCCGGGAGCCACGACGGCTGGAGCGCCACCGCGTCCTCCGCCTACGGCGGGTACACCACGCCCGGCGACTACGCGTCCGGCGACGACGGCGGATACGACGACGGCCAGGACACCCCGGCTCCCGAGCCCTCGGACGGGGCAGCCGACGCGAGCACGGTCGTCACCGCCTACTACGGCTACCTGAACGCGGGGAACTTCTCCGCGGCCTGGTCCCTGGGCGGCGACCGGCTCTTCGGCGGCTCCTACCAGGACTGGGTGGCGGGCTTCTCCTCCACCTCGCGCATCGACGTCACCGCCACCGACAACGGCGGCGGGGAGGTCGCCGCGGAGATCCGGGCGACCCAGACCGACGGCAGCGTGCGGGTGTTCCGGGGCACCTACACCGTGGCTGGCGGCAGGCTCGTCGGCGCCGACATCCGGCAGGTGTCGTAGCGCCCCGCCCGCGCGCCGACAGGCGCCGGCAGCCGTTGTCGGCGCTCTGTCGGCGGTTTGTCGGTGGGGCCTGGCACTGTCGTCCCCATGACACGCATCGACGACAACCCCGCCGGCGGACGTGCCGCCGTGACCGTACGGGGGCTGGTCAAGCACTACGGCGAGACCAAGGCGCTGGACGGGGTCGACCTGGACGTGCGCGAGGGCACCGTGATGGGTGTGCTCGGGCCGAACGGCGCCGGCAAGACCACCCTCGTGCGCATCCTGTCCACCCTGATCACCCCGGACTCCGGGCAGGCCACCGTGGCCGGCTACGACGTCGTACGCCAGCCCCGGCAGCTGCGCCGGGTCATCGGTCTCACCGGCCAGTACGCGTCGGTGGACGAGAAGCTCCCGGGCTGGGAGAACCTGTACCTGATCGGGCGGCTGCTGGACCTGTCGCGCAAGGAGGCCCGGGCCCGCGCCGACGAGCTGCTGGAGCGGTTCTCTCTGACGGAGGCCGCCCGGCGCCCGGCCGGCACCTACTCCGGCGGCATGCGGCGCCGGCTGGACCTGGCCGCCTCGATGATCGGCCGGCCGGCCGTGCTGTACCTGGACGAGCCGACCACCGGTCTCGACCCGCGCACCCGCAACGAGGTGTGGGACGAGGTCAAGGCGATGGTCGGCGACGGCGTCACCGTGCTGCTGACCACCCAGTACATGGAGGAGGCCGAGCAGCTCGCCTCCGAGCTGACCGTGGTGGACCGGGGCCGGGTCATCGCCAAGGGCGGCATCGAGGAGCTGAAGGCCCGCGTCGGCGGGCGCACCCTGCGGGTGCGGCCGGTCGACCCGCTCCAGCTGCGCCCGCTCGCCGGCATGCTGGACGAGCTGGGCATCACCGGGCTGGCGTCCACCACCGTGGACGCCGAGACCGGGGCGCTGCTGGTGCCGATCCTGAGCGACGAGCAGCTGACCGCCGTGGTCGGCGCGGTCACCGCGCGCGGCATCACCCTGTCCTCCATCACCACCGAACTGCCCAGCCTGGACGAGGTGTTCCTGTCCCTCACCGGCCACCGTGCCGGTGCCCCGCAGGACGCCGCGCCCGCCCGCCAGGAGGTCGCCGTATGAGCACCGCCACCCTGTCCCCGGCCGCCGCGAAGGCCGACACGCCGATCCCGCTGCGGGCCCACCTGCGGCACACCGGCGCGCTGATCCGCCGCAATCTGCTGTGGATCCGCCAGGACCCGGAGTCGATGTTCGACGCCATCCTGTTCCCGGTGGTCTTCACCCTGCTGTTCGTGTACGTCTTCGGCGGCTCCATCGGCCAGTCGCTGGGCGGCGGCCAGGACCAGTACGTCCAGTACGTGGTGCCCGGACTGCTCGCCATGATGGGCATGAACATGGCCCAGGGCGTCGGTACCGGTTTCAACCAGGACTTCAACTCCGGTGTGATGGACCGCTTCCGCTCGCTGCCCATCGGGCGCGGCTCGGTGCTCTTCGCGAAGATCGCGGTGGAGCTGCTGCGGATGCTGTTCGCGACGGCGGTGCTGCTGGTGGTCGCCCTGCTCGTGGGCTACGACGTCGGCAGCTGGAGCGGCCTGCTGGGCTCCGTGGCGCTGTCCGCGCTGTTCGGCTCGGCGCTGATGTGGGTGTTCCTGACCCTCGGCGTGATCATGAAGAACGCCCAGTCGGTGCAGGCGATGGGCTTCCTGGTGCTGATGCCGCTCCAGTTCGGCTCCTCGATCTTCGCGCCGACCCGGTCGATGCCGGGCTGGCTCCAGGCGTTCACCGACTACAACCCGCTCTCCGCGCTGGCCGACTGCGCGCGCGGCCTGATGGAGGGCGGCCCGGTCGCGCACGCCCTGTGGGTGACGGTCCTCTGGTCGGTCGGGCTGACCGTGGTGATGGCCCCGGTGGCGATCCACAAGTTCCGCACGAAGAGCTGACCTGCCGCGCCGGTCAGACCAGGGCGGTGGCCTCCGCGAGGGAGAGGCCACCGCCCTCGGCGTACGCGGCCTCGTACGACCGCTCGTCCAGCCGGGCCCGGATCCGGGCCCCGGCCAGGTCGCGGATCCGCAGCTCCACGCCGGCCACCACATGGCCGGCCGGCAGCAGCGCCCGGGCGGCACCGAGGCAGCGGGCGGCGTCGAGGGCCCGGCCGCCGTCGGCGAGGGCCATCGCGGCGGCGGTGAGGCAGACGGAGTGCAGATGCGGGGTGAGGGCCTGGGACAGCGGTTCGGCGCTGAGCCGCAGCGCCTTGCGGGCCCCGGCGAGGGCCGGCTCCGTCCGCCGGTCCAGGGCGTCCACCAGGGCTTCCTGGCACGTCAGCAGGGAGTCGAAGATGACGAAGCGCGCGACGGGCAGCTCCTCGCGCAGCACCCGTAGCTGCTCGCGCGCCTCGGCGGTGCGGTCGGTCAGGGCGAGCCAGGAGGCCAGGTGCAGCCGGGCCATCGTCGTCGCCTCGTTCAGGCCGCCGTCCTGGCCGGCGACGACGTCCCGGAGCATCCGCTCGCCGTGCCCGCTGTCGCCCGACTCCAGCAGGACGCCGCCGAGCCGGGCGCGCAGCACGGCCTTCTGGGCGCGGGCGCCGAGGAGTTCGGCGTGTTCGATGGCGGCCCGGTAGTCGGCCGCCGCCCGGTCGAAGGCGGCCTTGCGCTCGTTGGCCTCGCCGCGGGCGGCCAGGGCCTCGGTGGCGCCCCAGGCGTCGCCGAGGCGGCGGAAGATCTCCAGCGACTCGTCGGCGTCCCGGGTGGCGTCGCCCGTCCAGGCGGCCCGGTTGGACAGGAAGTTGGCGCGCAGGTGCAGCACGCCGGCCAGTTCCCATTCGAAGCCCGGGGTCGTGCGGCAGGTCCGCACGCAGGCGTCCACGATGGTGTGCAGCCGGTCGGCGCCGCCGGTCAGCAGCACCGCGAAGAACCACAGCAGGCCCGGCACCCGGCAGGTCTGCGGCAGTCCGGGTTCGTAGACCTGGGCGACCGTGCGCAGCTTGGCCTGTGCCGCGGGGGTCTGCCAGGCGTCGATCTCGGTGTCCATGCAGGCCAGATGGGCCAGGTGGACCCCGCGCCGGGCCTCGACGAGGGCCTCGCCGGTATAGGGCGGCGGGGTGTCGGTGCAGCGCTGCCACACCGGGGCGGCCCGGCGGACCGGTTCGGCGAACGGGTCCGGGCCGAGCGCCATGACCTCCCGGCACCAGAAGCGGGTCTCCACGCGCTGGTCGCGCATCTGCCAGAACCACAGCAGGGAGTGGACCAGGCACAGCCCCTCCTGCTCGTCGTCGAGGGCGACGGCGTGTCTGAGGGCGGTGCGCAGGTTCTCGTACTCCAGCTGGAACCGGCCGATGGCGGCGCGCTGCTCGGGTCCGCGCAGCAACGGGTCCGTGGTGCGGGCGAGTTCGCGGTAGTACGTCAGGTGGGCGCGCTCGGTCTCGGTGCGCCGCCCGGTCTCGGCGAGCCGTTCGGCGGCGTACTCGGCGACGGTCTCCAGCAGCCGGTAGCGCATGCCGCCGCCCGCGGGGGCGGCCACCACCAGGGACTTGTCGACCAGGGAGCCGAGGGCGTCCAGCGCGGCCGGGCCGCACACGGCCTCGGCGGCGGCCAGGTCGCAGCCGCCGGCGAAGACCGACAGCCGGGCGAGGACGTCCCGTTCGCCGGTGTCCAGCAGGTCCCAGGACCAGTCCACGACGGCCCTGAGGGTCTGCTGGCGGGGCAGCACGGTGCGGCTGCCGGAGGTGAGCAGCCGGAACCGGTCGTCCAGCCGGTCGGCTATCTGGCGGGGGGTCAGCATGCGCAGCCGGGCCGCGGCCAGCTCGATGGCGAGCGGGAGTCCGTCCAGGCGGCGGCAGATCTCGGCGCACGCCTCGGGGTCGTCGTCCACCCGGAAGCCGGGGCGGGCCGCCGCGCCGCGCTCGGCGAGCAGCCGCAGCGCGACGGGCTCGGGCAGCGGTTCCACGGGCCGTACCAGCTCGCCGGGCACGCCGAGGGGTTCCCTGCTGGTGGCGAGGACGGTCAGCTCCGGGCAGCGGGCCAGCAGGGTCCCGGTGAGCCGGGCGGCGGCGTCCACGACGTGCTCGCAGTTGTCGAGGACGAGCAGCATCCGGCGCCGGGCGCAGTGCTCGACGAGCCGTTCGAGGGGGTCGTCATGGCGCTCGGCGACCGCGCGCATGCCGTCCACGCCGGCGCCGTGCAGCACGGTGTCCCGGGCGCCGATGCCGGTCAGCACGGCCTGGGGCACGGCGTCCGGGTCGTCCACGGGGGCCAGCTCGGCGAGCCACACCCCGTCCCGGACGGTGTGCCGTACCGCCTCGGCGGCCTCCTGGGACAGCCGGGTCTTCCCGGCGCCGCCGGGTCCGAGCAGGGTGACCAGGCGGGCCCCGGCGAGGTCGGCGGCGATGGCCTTCAGGTCGGCTTCGCGGCCGACGAAGGAGGTGAGCCGGGCGGGCAGGTTGCCCGGTCCGCCGGCGGCCGGGGCGGGCGGTTCCTCGGCGCGCAGCAGTTCGGTGTGCAGGGCGCGCAGCTCGGGCCCGGGGTCGGAGCCGAGCCGGTCGGCGAGCAGCCGGCGCACGTCCTCGTAGGCGGCGAGGGCCCGGGCGGGGCGGCCGGTGTCGCGCAGGGCGCGCAGCCGCAGCGCCTGGAGCGGCTCGTCCAGCGGGTGGTCGTCGCACAGCGCGGTCAGTTCGGGCAGCGCCTGCTCGGCGCGGCCGAGGGCGAGGGCGGCGGCGTGCCGGGCACGCCGGGCATCGAGCCGGCGGGTCTCCCAGCGGGCCGCCTCGGCGGTGCGGTCGGGCAGGTCCGGCACGGCGGGCCCGTGCCACAGGGCGAGGGCCTCGTCGAGGACGGCGGTGGCCTTGGCGGGGTCGCCGTCGGCGAGGGCGGCGAGGCCGTCGCCGGTGAGCCGGTCGAAGCGGGTGAGGTCGACGTCGTCGGGGGCGGCGGCGAGCCGGTAGCCGCCGTCGACGGAGGCGACGGCCCCGGCACCGAGGACGCGGCGGAGCCGGCCGACGAGTGCCTGGAGGGCGCCGGGGGCGTCGGCGGGCGGGTCGGCGCCCCACACCTCGTCCACGAGCACGGCCGCGGGCACGGTCCGGCCGGCCCGCAGGGCGAGCACGCTGAGCAGGGCACGCAGCCGCGCCCCGCCGACCGGGACGGCCGTGCCGTCGGGACGGATCGCCTGGGTGGTGCCGAGCAGCCGATATCGCACGGGGTCCATTGTCTCCGTAGGGGATGCGGGCGGTGACCGCCGGTGGAGGCGCGGGCGGATGGGGGGACGCCGGGGACGGCCGCGGACTCGGCGCCCCCACCCACCGGGCGAGCCCGGCGGGGCGCGGGACGACCACCGGCTCGGCACCCACCCACCCACCAGGCAAGCCCGGCGAAGCCGTCCGCACGCCCAACGGCTCGGCGTACGCACCCCCACCTTCCAGGAACCCGGCGGCGACCGCGAGACGTTTTCCCCGTATGCTCTCGGATCTTCCGGGAGTCCCCTCTCGTGTCCCTCGTCACCCCAGGAGCCGATGCATGACCACCGCCACCACCCGCCCCGGCGACCGGCAGGTCAGTCCCGTGTTCGTCGGCATCCTGGCCGTGACGGCGGTGACCGGCTGGGCCACCTGGACCGGGTTCGCCGAGCAGCCGGGTGTCGCGGTGTTCCTGTTCGTGACCGCGGCCTGGATCGTCTCCCTGTGCCTGCACGAGTACGCGCACGCGCGTACCGCCCTGCACAGCGGGGACATCACGGTCGGCGCGAAGGGCTACCTCACGCTGAACCCGCTGAAGTACACGCACGCGCTGCTGAGCATCGTGCTCCCGGTGGTGTTCGTGATCATGGGCGGGATCGGTCTGCCCGGCGGCGCGGTGTTCATCGAGCGCGGCCGGATCCGGGGCCGCTGGCGGCACAGCCTGATCTCGGCGGCGGGCCCGCTGACGAACGTGCTGTTCGCCGCGGTGTGCACGGCGCCGTTCTGGCTGGACGCCCTGGACGGCGTGCCCGCGGACTTCCGGTTCGCGCTGGCGTTCCTGGCGCTGCTCCAGGTGACGGCGGCGATCCTGAACTTCCTGCCGGTGCCGGGCCTGGACGGCTACGGCGTGATCGAGCCGTGGCTGTCGTACAAGGTGCGGCGGCAGGTGGAGCCGTTCGCCCCGTTCGGGCTGCTGTTCGTGTTCGCGGTGCTGTGGCTGCCGTCGGTCAACGAGGCGTTCTTCGACGTGGTCGACGCGATCATGCGCACGCTGGACGTGGACACCTTCTCGCAGTACTGCGGCGACGCCCAGTACCGCTTCTGGGAGGACAGCCCGGCGATCTGCTCGTTCAACCCGTGACGGAGGCGTCGCGGGCGGAGGCGGTCCGGGCGCGCCTGACGTAGTACCAGCTCATGTTGGACGACAGGCCCGCCAGCAGCACCCAGACGATCCCCAGCCAGTTCCCCTGGACGAAGGAGACGACGGCCGCGGCCACGGCGAGGACGCAGACCACGAGGGCGTAGAGGGCGATGCGGGGCATGACGGGGGGCTCCTGTCGGGGACACTGCTCGGAACTGCTTCGCCGACCAGTGTCCCCCATGGCCCCCGGCCGCTCACACGTCGGTCACGCGGAGCCCGGCGTGCGCCTTGTACCGGCGGTTGACGGAGATCAGATTGGCGACCAGCGACTCCACCTGGTGCGCGTTCCTCAGCCGGCCCGCGAAGACGCCGCGCATGCCGGGGATGCGGCCGGCCAGCGCCTGCACGATCTCCACGTCGGCGCGGTCCTCGCCGAGCACCATGACATCGGTGTCGATGCTCTCGGTCCCCGGGTCCTGGAGCAGCACGGCCGACAGGTGGTGGAAGGCGGCGGTGACCCGCGAGTCGGGCAGCAGGGCGGCGGCCTGTTCGGCGGCGCTGCCCTCCTCGGGCTTGAGGGCGTAGGCGCCCTTCTTGTCGAAGCCGAGCGGGTTGACGCAGTCCACGACGAGCTTGCCGGCCAGTTCCGCGCGCAGCGCCTTCAGGGTGTCGCCGTGGCCGTCCCACGGCACGGCGACGATCACGATGTCGCTGCGGCGCGCGGCCTCGGCGTTGTCGGCGCCCTCGATGCCGTGGCCGAGTTCGGCGGCGGCGGACCCGGCGCGGTCGGCGGAGCGGGAACCGATGATCACCTTCTGGCCGGCCCGGGCGAGCCGGTAGGCGAGGCCCTTGCCCTGCGGTCCGGTGCCGCCGAGCACACCGACGGTGTACCCGGAGACGTCGGGCAGGTCCCAGGGGTCCTTGACGGGGGCCTTCTGTGCGCTGTCGGTAGAGGTCATGGCCCGACTCTACGTCCGGGCCGGCCGGGGCACCGGTTCAGGTCAGCCGCCGTACCGGCACCCGGCGGAAGGTGATCGTCTCGTAGGCGCCGAAGTCGCCCGTCTCGTACAGCAGCCCGACCGTGCGCGGGTCGACGCGGACCAGGTCGGAGTAGGCGGCGGGCAGTCCGTCCACGGTGAACGCCGGGCGCCAGGTGGTGCCTCCGTCGCGGGAGACGCGGATCGTCATCAGGGCGCGGGCGCCGCCCGGGTCGGCGGGGGCGGAGAACAGCAGCAGGTCGGGATCGCGGAGCTGGAGGACGGCGGCCTCGCAGACGGGCGCGGTCAGTCCGGCCTGCGGGCGGAAGGGCTTGCGGAGCGTCTTCCCGCCGTCCGGGGAGTGGGCGTCGGCGCGGTTGCCGGGGGACGGCGAGTCGTTGCGGGTGTTGAGGTAGACGCGGCCGTCGGGCAGTTCGGCGGCGGTGGTCTCGTTGACGTTGACGTAGCCGTCGGTGTTCTCGTCCAGGTAGCCGAGGTACCAGCTCTCGCCGTGGTCGTCGCTGAGCAGGCAGTGCCCACTGTTGTACTTGGCCTCGGCGCCGGTGTCGGTGCCGGTGGGCGGCAGGGTGTGGTTGGCCGGGACGAGGACGCGGCCCGAGGTCAGCTGGAGGGCGTGGCCGGGGGTGGTGGCATACCAGCGCCAGCCCGGCTTCTTCACCTGCCCGGTGATCTCCCTGGGCGCGGACCAGGTCACTCCGTCGTCGTCGCTGTGCCGGACCCACACCCGCCGCCCGTCGGCTTCCGGGACCTGTCCGCGCAGGATGGCGGCCTCGGTCGCGGAGGCGGCGGCGCGGACGTGGACGAGCAGCACCCGGCCGGTGTCGAGGACGACGGGGGCGGGGTTGCCGGCGAGGCCGGTGCCGTTGCTCGCGGCGACCTGGAGCGGGCCCCAGGTCCGGCCGCCGTCCGTGGACCGCTTGAGCACGATGTCGATGTGCCCGTGGTCGGCGGCGGAGGCGACCCGGCCCTCGCAGAAGGCGAGCAGGGTGCCGGCCCGGGTGGCGACGACGGCGGGTATGCGGAAGCTCGCGTAGCCCTCGCGGCCCGCGCGGAAGGGGACGGTCACATCGGTCATCGGGCGGCTCCTCGGTCGCGGACGGGGGCGCGCACGGGGCGCGTCTGGGGCGCCCCTCCCCGGGTCGGGCGAATTCGCGGTGAACTCCGGGTCACGAGTGACCGGTTGCGGCAGGATGCGGGCCCATGGACGCCGTACGGGTCGCGTTGCTGCGGGAAGTGCTCGCCGGGACGGAGTGGCTGGGGGCCACCCGGAGGTTCGCGGGGGTGCTGCGCGGGTCGGTGGTGGCGCACGGGGGCGGGCTGCTGCTGGTGGGCACCCCGGAGTACGAGCCGTGGCACCTGGCGGCGCATCTGGTGGACGAGGCCGCCTGGTCGGGCACGCCGGAGCTGGCACCGACGCTGGTACGGCATCACGCGCACCCCTTGGATCCGGCGCACCTGGCGGTCGGGCCGGGCCGGATCACGGCGGCGCGGCGCGGGGAGACCCTGCTGGTGGTGGCGCCCGAGGAGCCCGCCTCGCTGCTGGAGCGGGTGCACGACGCCCGGCGGGCCGGGGTGACGGTGCTGGCGCTGGGCGGCGCGGGCGGCGGCGGGCTGGCCGCGATGGCCCACGACACGCTGGCCGTGCCCCGGGGGGCGGAGCTGGACCTGGACAGCGTGCAGCACCTGGTGAGCGCGGCGGCCGGCGAGAACGCGGGTCCTTCGCGGTCCCGCCGGGGTTTCCGCGACCGCCTGTCCCGCCTCACGGAGGCCCTGACGGCTCCGCCGCCGCCTCCCTGGTGACCGGCGCGGGCCGCTCAGCCCTCCTCGGTCTTCCCGCCCGCGGACGCGTCGTGCCAGCGCGGGTCGTTCTCCCACCGGAGGTTGCGCTCGGCGGCGGTCTCCATCGCGTGCCGGGCCTCCTCGGGGGAGGCGTAGGGCCCGAAGCGGTCCTTGCCGGGGCAGTCGGGACCCTCTTCGACCTTCTGGTGCTCCAGGCAGTAGTACCACTCGCCCGGCTTTCCGGCGGTGCGCTTCTTGAACAGGGCCATGGGCAGCTCCTCTCGCCACCGACATGTTCCCCCATGCCCGCTGGTTAGACTCGCTGGCATGTCTGGCCAGTCGCTGCTCGTACCAGGGGAGCTGTCCCCCACCCGTTCGGTTCCCGGAAACATCCGCCGCCCCGAGTACGTCGGCAAGCCCGCGCCGGCGCCGTACACCGGGCCGGAGGTGCAGACCCCCGAGACCGTCGAGGGGGGGCGGGCCGCCGGGCGCACCACCGCCTGGGGGAGGGAGGCGGCAGAAGAGGCCCTCGTAC
>NZ_JBVHXT010000026.1:23911-78731 GCF_055569255.1 Streptomyces sp. NPDC029296 | reverse complement strand
GGGGGCTGGGGTTGGGGCGTGTGTTCTTCCGCTCTAGCCTGCCCCGTCGCCGCACACCGTGCCGGATGTCCACCCCCCCGAGCCCTTCGAGCCGCTGCGCCCCCCCCCCCCCCCCCCCGCGCGGGCGATGGAGGAGGCCGCGAAGATCATCGCGCCGGGGGTGACCACGGACCGGCTCGACAAGGTCGCCCACGAGTACATGTGCGACCACGGGGCCTACCCGTCCACGCTCGGCTACCGCGGCTTCCCGAAGTCGCTGTGCACGTCCGTCAACGAGGTCATCTGCCACGGCATCCCCGACTCGACGGTCCTCAGGGACGGCGACATCGTCAACCTGGACGTGACCGCGTACATCGGCGGGGTGCACGGCGACAACAACGCCACCTATCTCGTCGGCGACGTGGACGAGGAGTCCCGGCTGCTGGTGGAGCGCACCCGGGAGGCGCTCAACCGGGCGATCAAGGCGGTGCGGCCGGGCCGGCAGATCAATGTCATCGGCCGGGTCATCGAGTCGTACGCCAAGCGCTTCGGCTACGGCGTCGTACGGGACTTCACCGGGCACGGCATCAGCACGTCGTTCCACTCCGGGCTGATCATCCCGCACTACGACAGCCCGCACGCGACGACGGTGATGCAGCCGGGGATGACGTTCACGATCGAACCGATGCTGACGCTGGGCACGCACGAGTACGACATGTGGGACGACGGCTGGACGGTCGTCACGAAGGACCGCAGGCGCACCGCCCAGTTCGAACACACCCTCGTGGTCACCGACACCGGCGCGGACATCCTGACCCTCCCCTGAGACCCGCGCACCGCGCGCGGGTCGCCCCGGCCCCGGGTCGGCGCAGGTAGTCGCCGCAGTGGGAGCCGGACCAGGTGACGCGGTTCTCCAGCGAGGTCGGCGCGCCCGCGTACGGGCTGCAGACGGCCTCGTCGTCCTGGACCGCGTGGGTGCCGGCGGCTGCCGTCGAGGCGCCGTGGCCGGCCGGGGCGACGGCGAGAACGGTCGCGGCCAGGGCGGATCCGATGCGCATGGTGCTCCTCCCGGGCGGCGGAGTGGTCACGCCAGAGGCCCCCGCTCCCCCACGCGCGCACACGCGGTTCCACCCGGACGGCGCGCGGCCCGTCACCCGGACGCCAGCGGGCGTCAGCGCTCCAGGCGGACCCGGCCGCCCACCTCGATCCAGCCGTGCGGCTGGGGCGCGGTCAGGATCTGCGAGCCCCGGCCCTGGGTGATGTTCAGCGCCCGGCCCAGCCGCTCGGTGAGCAGCAGGGCCGCCGCGCCGGTGGCCTCGTCCTCGTCGACGCCGTCGTCCCGGCCGGGGAAGCCGCGGGCGCGGATCCGGCCGGCCGCCTCGTCCTCCCAGGCCCAGGCGTAGATCCACTCCCCCTTCGGCGGTACGGGAAGCGCGTCCACCTCGGCGGCGCTCGCGCAGCGGCGCAGGGTGCGCGGCGGCGCCCACTCGGCGCGCGCCTCGATCCAGCTGAACTCGCCGTCCTGCCGGGCCCCGACGACCCCGGCGGGCGTGACGAGTTCGGGCACGTCGAGCAGCCAGGCGGTGCCCACGCAGGGGTGCCCGGCGAACGGCAGGCGCAGGGTGGGCGTGTAGATGTCGACGACGCCGCGCTCGGGGTCGTCCACGAACACGGTCTCGCTGAAGCCGAGCTTGCCGGCCAGGGCCTGCCGGTCGTCCCGCCCGGGCAGTACCGAGCCGTCGCGCACGACACCCAGTTCGTTGCCGTATCCGCCGTCCGGGCCGCAGAAGACGCGCAGTACGTCGTAGTCGCTCACCTGGGCATTCAAGCACCACGGGGCCGCCCGGGACCGCACCGGGCGTTTTGACCGTTCCTTTGCCCGGCCGTGATGTCCGCTTTGGGGCATCGCAATCAAGCCGTGTCCGCGCGCCGCCCGTGCGCCCTCCGTGAGAGGTGAATCACCGACCGCACGGGGACGGGCGTGGTAAGCCTCGGGTAAGTTAGGGCAGCCTCACCTACGAGATTGCGCTTGGAGCCTGCATGCGAGCCGTCCGACCGACCGTCATCGCCGCCGCGACCGTGGCCGCTCTGACCGCCCTTTCGGCCTGCACCTCGAAGAGCGACGCCAAGGACGGTGACGCCGTCCGGGTCACCGCGGCCGACTCCACGTGCGACACCTCCGCCAAGTCCGTACCGGCCGGCCAGGTCACCCTGAAGATCGAGAACAAGGGCTCCCGGGCGACCGAGGTCGAGATCCTCTTCCCGGACGACCGGATCGTCTCCGAGAAGGAGAACATCGGGCCGGGCACGAAGTACACGCTCACCGCCGAGGTGAAGGCCGGTTCCTACGAGATCGCCTGCCGGCCCGGCATGAAGGGCCACGGCGTCCGGCAGAAGCTGACCGTGACCGGCGCCGGCTCCGCCGCCAAGCGCGACCCGAGGCTGGACACCGCCGTCGCGCAGTACCGCATGTACGCCCAGGACCAGGCCGACCAGACGCTGCCGAAGGCCGAGGCGTTCGCGAAGGCGGTCAAGGACGGCGACCTGGAGGCGGCGAAGAAGGCGTACGGCCCCTCCCGTCTCGGCTGGGAGCGCACCGAGCCGGTCGCCGAGTCCTTCGGCGACATCGACCCGAAGGTGGACGTCCGCGAGGACGGCCTGGAACCCGGGCAGAAGTGGACCGGCTGGCACCGGCTGGAGAAGGCCCTCTGGCACGACGAGAAGACCGGCGCCGAGGAGAAGGCCCTCGCCGACCGGCTGATCACGGACCTCGAGGACTGGCAGAAGCGCGTCGGCAAGGCCGAGATCACCCCGACCTCCATGGCCAACGGCGCCAAGGAGCTGCTGGACGAGGTCGCCACCGGCAAGGTCACCGGCGAGGAGGACCGCTACGCCCACACCGACCTCGTCGACTTCAAGGGCAACGTCGAGGGCGCGCAGAAGGCCTACGAGCTGCTGAAGCCGGTCGCCGCGAAGAACGACCCGGCGCTGACGAAGGAGCTGGACAAGCAGTTCGCCGCGCTGGACGCGCTGCTGGACAAGTACCGCTCGGACAAGACGTCGTACGACTTCGTCTCCTACGACAAGGTCGGCAAGGACCAGCGCAAGGAGCTGTCGGACGCGGTGAACGCGCTCGCCGAGCCGCTGTCCAAGCTCGCCGCCGCGGTCGTGAAGTAAGCCAGGAGGGGAAGGGCGATGACCGAGACCCAGGGGAGCACTCCGTCGCGCCGGGCGCTGATCGGCTGGGGCGGTGCCGGGCTCGCGCTCGGGGCCGCCGCGGCCGGCGGGGCCGTGGCGATGGCCCGGGCGGGCGACGACATGGACCCGGTGGCCGACGGGTCGGGCGGCGCGGTGGAGTTCCACGGCGCCCACCAGGCCGGCATCGCCACCCCGGTGCAGGACCGGCTGCACTTCGCCGCGTTCGACGTGAAGACCGACGACCGCGAGGCGTTCGTCCAGCTGCTCAAGGACTGGACGGCGGCGGCCCGCCGGATGACCGCGGGCGAGCCGGTCGGCGACGGCGCCTACGGCGGACTCGCCGAGGCCCCGCCGGACGACACCGGCGAGGCGCTCGGGCTCAAGCCGTCCCGGCTGACGCTGACCATCGGGTTCGGGCCCTCGCTGTTCGACCGGTTCGGGCTGGCGGGCGAGCGGCCCGCGGCCCTGGTCGACCTGCCCAGGTTCCCCGGCGACAACCTGGAGCGCTCCCGCACCGGCGGCGACCTGTGCGTCCAGGCCTGCGCCGACGACCCGCAGGTCGCCGTGCACGCCATCCGCAACCTCGCCCGCATCGGCTTCGGCAAGGTGGCCGTGCGCTGGTCCCAGCTCGGCTTCGGCAAGACCTCCTCCACCACCCCGGGCGCGATGACCCCGCGCAACCTCTTCGGCTTCAAGGACGGCACCCGCAACATCGCGGGCACCGAGACCGACCGGCTGGAGCGGCACGTCTGGGTGGGCGACGGCGACGGACCGCGGTGGATGACCGGGGGGTCGTATCTGGTCGCCCGGCGGATCCGGATGAACATCGAGACCTGGGACCGCACCTCGCTCCAGGAGCAGGAGGACGTCTTCGGCCGGGACAAGCGCGAGGGCGCCCCGGTCGGCAAGGCCAAGGAGCACGACGAGCCGTTCCTGAAGGCGATGAAGCCGGACGCGCACGTCCGGCTCGCGCACCCGGACTCCAACGGCGGGATCACCATCCTGCGCCGGGGCTACTCCTTCACCGACGGCACCGACGGCCTCGGCCGGCTCGACGCGGGCCTGTTCTTCCTCGCCTACCAGCGGGACGTGCGCAAGGGCTTCATCCCGCTCCAGCGCAAGCTGTCGGCGCACGACGCGCTCAACGAGTACATCCAGCACGTGGGTTCGGCGGTCTTCGCGATCCCGCCCGGCGTCCGGGACTCCGGCGACTGGTGGGGCCGGACGCTGTTCTCGAAGGAGGCGTAGCCCGTGTTCTCCAACTACCTGATCGGCCTGCGCGAGGGACTGGAGGCGTCGCTCGTCGTCTGCATCCTGATCGCCTACCTGGTCAAGACCGGCCGCCGGGACGCCGTCAAGCCGATCTGGGCCGGCATCGGTGTCGCCATCGCCATCGCCATGGGCTTCGGCTGCGCCCTGGAGTTCGGCTCGCAGGAGCTGACCTTCCAGGCGCAGGAGGCGCTCGGCGGCTCCCTGTCCATCGTCGCCGTGGGCCTGGTGACCTGGATGGTGTTCTGGATGCGGCGCACCGCCCGCAACCTCAGGTCGGAGCTGCACGGCAAGCTGGACGCGGCCCTCAAACTCGGCACCGGCGCACTGGTCGCCACCGCCTTCCTGGCCGTGGGCCGGGAGGGCCTGGAGACCGCGCTCTTCGTGTGGGCGTCGGTGCACGCGGCCTCCGACGGCACCCCGCGCCCGCTGGCCGGCGTCGCCCTGGGCCTCGCCACGGCGGTGCTGCTGGGCTGGCTGTTCTACCGGGGCGCGCTGCGGATCAACCTGGCGAAGTTCTTCACCTGGACCGGCGGCATGCTGGTCGTGGTCGCGGCGGGCGTGCTGGCGTACGGCTTCCACGACCTCCAGGAGGCCGACTGGGTGCCGGGCCTGAACGACCTGGCGTTCGACATCAGCGGCGCCATCCCGCCGGACAGCTGGTACGGCACGCTGCTGAAGGGCGTGTTCAACTTCCAGCCGGATCCGACGGTCGTGCAAGTCACGGTGTGGGCGCTGTATCTGGTCCCGGTGCTCGCGCTGTTCCTCTCCCCGGTAGGGTTCGCCTCCGGGAAGGGGAAGGTGAAGGAGCCCGATGACCAGGGAACGCAGCCGTCGGCGGCTTCGCAGGCGTGACCGCAACGCACTCATAGCGGCGGCACTGACCGCTTTGTCGCTGACGGCGAGCGGGTGCGTGGTGGTGCACGGGGAGCGCGAGGTGCTGCCCGCCGCCACCCGCGCCGAGGCGGCCAGGGCGGTCACCGCGTTCACGGACGCGTACAACAAGGCCGACAAGACCTACGACGGCTCCGCGGACGCCCCCTACATCACCGGCGCCCCGGCCGACATCGACTCCGCCCGGCTGAAGGCCGGGCACGTCAACAGCCCCTCGGGCAACCCGGCCCACATCCCGCTGGCCCTGACGGACGTGAGGATCACGATCCCCGAGAAGGCCGGCTGGCCCCGCTGGTTCGTCGCCGACGCCCGGGGCAACAAGGGCGGCGACGCCCGCTGGCTGCTGGTGTTCACCCGCAACGGCCTCGACGAGCGGTGGCAGGTGGCCTATCTGACCCTCGTGGCGCCCGGGGACCTGCCCGAGTTCGAGAAGGACGAGGACGGCTGGGCCGAGGCCGTGCCCGCCGGCGCCACGGGACTGGCCGTCCGCCCCGACGCGTTGAGCAGGACATATGCGGCCTATCTGAAGAACGGCGGGAAGACCTTCGCGGACGGCCGGTACACCAGCGCACTGCGCGCGGAGCGCAGGAAAGAGGCCGAGAAGCCCGGACTGGTCCGGCAGTTCATCGACGAGCCCCTCACCCACGGCGCCTACGCGCCGCTCGCGCTGCGCACCGCGGACGGCGGGGCGCTGGTGTTCTTCACCACGCACCACTACGAGAAGCGGACCGCCGCCGCCGGCGCCATCGTGCCGGTGCCCAACAAGGACGTACAGGCCCTGATCAAGGGCGAGGTGAAGCAGTCCCTGACGATGGAGTCCCTCGCCAACGAGGTCGTGCTCGACCCGGCCGGCGACGGCCCGGTGCGGATGCTGGGGCGGGTGCAGGGACTGACGTCCGCGCAGGGCGGCTGAGCCCCGGCGGGCCGGCCGGGAGCGCCGGCCCGGGGACGCCGGTCAGTGGCGCAGGGGCCAGGCCGCGCCCGGGTGGTCGGCCTCGGCGCCGTGCCGGGCGCAGGCGTCGGTGAGCAGCTCCAGCAGGGTCAGCGGGTCGGGCAGCGCGTGCTCCGGGCCGCGCACCCAGCGCACCCGCTGGCCGTCGTCGCCGGGCAGCCGGGCGGGCGGCACGAGGACGTAGGAACCCCGGCAGTGCCAGCGCAGGCCCGGATGCTCGTCCATCGTCTCGGGGTGGCAGTCCAGCTCGCAGGGCCACCACTCGTCCTCGTCCTGTGGGGTGCCCCGGGTGAGGGTGAAGAACAGCATGCGGCCGTCGTCGCTCTCGGCGACCGGGCCGACCTCGATCCCGGCGCCGAGCAGCCGCTCCAGGGCCTCCCGGCCGGCCTCCAGGGGCACGTCCAGCACGTCGTGCACCATGCCGGTGGCGGTGATGAAGTTGGCCTGCGGCTGGTGCCGGGCCCAGCGCTCGATCTGGGTGCGGTCGGTGGTGGACTGCGTCTGCCAGGCGAACGACACCGGGTGCCGGGCCGGGGTCGGGCAGCCGACGCGGTCGCAGGAGCAGCGGTAGCCGGGCGCGGGGTGCGCGGCCGGGGCGAGCGGCAGCCCCGCGCCGGCGGCGGCGAGCAGCAGGGCCTCGCGGCCGCCGTCGTCGGCGGCGCCCTCCTTCGGGCGGCGTCCGCGCAGCCACTGGGAGAGTCTGCCCTGCCGGCCGGGCCGGCCGCCGAACGTCCCGCTCATCTATCCCCTCGCCTCGCTGGTGTAGCGGACAGCATGCCTCATCGTCCCATCATCGCGTGCTCCGGGGGTCGGCGTGGGCGGGAAGCCGACGGTCACCGGTACGGGGGGCGGGCCGTCAACGCGGTGACAGGCCGTACAGCGCGTAGTCGACCAGGGTGTCCGTGTAGTCGTAGGTGATCGGGCCGGTGTGCTGGAGCCAGCGCTGGGCGAGCGGCGAGACGAACAGTTCCAGGGCGATCCGGGGATCGATGTCGGGCCGTACGTGGCCGGCGTCCTGTGCGGAGCGCAGCCGGGCGACGTACAGCTGGAGCTGGGGTTCGAGGAGCCTGGCGACGAAGACGCGGCCGAGCTGTTCGTTGACGACGCCCTCCGCGGTCAGTGCCCGGGCCGGCGCGTCGAAGCGGGGGTCGAGCAGCTCGTCCACCGTGGCCCGCAGCACGGCCTTGAGGTCGGCGGCCAGGTCGCCGGTGTCCGGGATGGCGGCCGTCTCGTGCCCGGCCGCGCGGGCGGCCTGCTCGGCAAGGTCCAGGAAGGCCTCCAGCAGGACGTC
Organism: Streptomyces sp. NPDC029296; assembly: GCF_055569255.1. Classification (NCBI taxonomy): domain Bacteria; kingdom Bacillati; phylum Actinomycetota; class Actinomycetes; order Kitasatosporales; family Streptomycetaceae; genus Streptomyces; species Streptomyces sp. NPDC029296. The sequence continues at coordinate 71,148 of NZ_JBVHXT010000026.1, read as the reverse complement.
CGCCTTGGCGGACCACCAGCGGTAGATGGTCTGCTTGCCGACCCCGGCGCGGGCGGCGATGCCCTCCACGGTGGTCTTCGGGTAGCCGACCTCCGCGACCAGGGAGAGGGCGGCGGCGTAGATCGCCCGGCGGGACTTCTCGCTGCGGCGGGTGGCGTCGGGGGCGGGCTTGCTGACCATGCACCGAAAGTAACAAGCCAGGGGGGCGGGCTACGACGCGGAGTCGTACGGCGGCCAGGCGTCGCCCCAGTCGGCGTCCCGGGCGGCCCGGTACAGGTCGCCGTGGCGCTTGGTGACCGTGCTGCGGCGCAGCCGTTCGTCGGCCTCGCACAGGTCGAGCAGCACCTGCCCCTTGCGGATCTGCGGGCGCCGGACCACCCGGGCGGGGGCCGGTTCGGCGGGCAGCCGGGTGGCGGCGACGTAGGAGAACTTCTCGTCCTCGTACGCCAGCGAGCCGCCCTTGACCCGGCGGTGCAGGGAGGAGCGGCCGACCCGGGCGGAGAAGTGGCACCAGTCGGTGCCGGGCACGATGGGGCAGGCGGCGCTGTGCGGGCAGGGCGCGGCGATCCGGAAGCCGGCCCCGATCAGCCGGTCGCGGGCCTCGATGACGCGGTCGTAGCCGGCCGGGGTGCCGGCCTCGACGATCACGACGGTCCGCGCGGCGCGGGCGGCGGCGTCGACGAGGGCCGCGCGGTCGGGGCCGGCGAGTTCGTTGAGGACGTACGACACCGTGACCAGGTCGGTGTCGTCCAGGGTGAGGTCGGCGCCGATCCGGGCGCGCTGCCAGCGGGCGTCCTTCAGGGCCGGGTGGGCGGCGGCGAGCCGGCGGCCGAGGGCGAGGGCGGGTTCGGCCCAGTCCAGCACGGTGACGTCGCGTGCGCCGGGCCAGGTGGTCTGCACGGCCCAGGTGGCGGCGCCGGTGCCGCCGCCGACGTCGGTGTGGCCGGCGGGAATCCAGCCGGGGACGGCGTCGGCGAGGGCGGCGAGGGCGGAGCGGACCGCCTCGAAGGTGGCGGGCATGCGGTAGGCGGCGTACGCGGCGACGTCGGCGCGGTCGCGCAGGATCGGCGCGTGGGTGGGGGTGTCGCCGCGGTAGTTGGCGATCAGGCGGTCGACGGCGGCGGCCACCTCCTTGGGGGGCAGGCCGTCCAGCAGGTCGGCCAGGGCCGTGCGGAGGGGGTCGTTCACCCCGCGATTCTAAGGCGCCCGGCCCCCTCGTCCGCCGCCCGCCCACCCGCCCCGGTTCCGTCGGCCGCGGGCGCATCCCCGGCCGGGTCAGACGACCGCCCTCGCCAGTCTCGTCGCCAGGCGGGCTCGCGGGGCGCTGTCCGCTGGGCGGCGGCGGGGATGGACCGTGTTGGCCAGGAGGATCAGGAAGGTGTCGGTGGCCGGGTCGAGGACCAGGGACGTGCCGGTGAAGCCGGTGTGGCCCGCCGCGCCGCGCCCCGCCAGTTCGCCCATGAACCACGGCTGGTCCAGCACGAAGCCCAGGCCGGGCGGGGTGAACAGCAGCTCCACGTAGTCGGGGCCGAGGATGCGCGCGGGGCCGTAGGAGCCGCCGGCGAGCAGGGCGCGGCAGAAGACGGCCAGGTCGGGCGCGGTGGAGAAGAGGCCCGCGTGTCCGGCGATCCCGCCGAGCGCCCAGGCGTTCTCGTCGTGGACCACGCCCCGCAGCATCCCCCGCTCGGCCTTGGCCCACGGCCGCCGCTGGTCCTCGGTGGCCGCCGCGCCGGGGCAGGGCCCGAAGCCGGTGGCGGTCATGCCGAGCGGCCGGGTGATGCCGTCCCGCACCAGGGCGTCCAGGGTGCGGCCGGTGACCCGTTCCAGGACGGCCTGGAGCAGCAGCATGTTCAGGTCCGAGTACCGGTGGGTGCCCGGCCGGCCCGTCGGCGCCTCGGCGCGCAGCAGGTCCAGCCGGGTCGCGTCGTCCGGGCAGTCGTACAGCGGCAGTTCGGGGCGCAGCCCGGAGGTGTGGGTGAGCAGCTGCCGTACCGTGACGCCGTGCTCGGCGGCGGCGTGGAAGTCGGGCAGGTAGTCGCCGACGCGGGCGTCGATGCCGAGGGTGCCGCGCTCGATCTGCTGCACGGCGGCCACCGACGTGAACAGCTTGGTGAGGGAGGCCAGGTCGAAGCGGGTGTCGAGGGTGGCCGGGACCCGGGCGGGGGGCGGCAGTTCCACGCCGGTGCCGGTCGCGGGGTCGTGGCGGGCGTAGCGGACCGCCCAGCCGGCGGCCTCGGCCACGGCGATCACGGGCCCGCGGCCGGCCAGCACGACGGCACCGGCCGCCCAGGGGCGCTCACCGGCGGTGAGGGCGTGCGCCTCGGCGACCAGGTGCCCGAGCCCGACGGGGTCGAGCCCGGCGCGTTCCGGTGTGCCGGCGCGCAGTCTCGGTGCGCTCAGCTCGCGTCTCCCTCCGCGTGCGCACGGGCGGTTTCCCGTGTCGTCCAGGGACGGCACATTCCCATGAAGCAGGCCGCCGCGACCAGTGCCCCGGCCAGCTGGACCACGGCCATGGGCACGGCGGTGTGCTCCCCGGCGACGCCGACGAGCGGGGAGGCCACCGCGCCGACGAGGAAGGAGGAGGTGCCGAGCAGCGCAGAGGCGGATCCGGCGGCGTGCCGGACGCGCAGCAGGGCGAGGGACTGGGCGTTGGGCAGGGTGATGCCCATCGCGGACATCAGGACGAACAGGGCGGCGGCGACGGGGACGAGCCCGGTGTCGCCGAGGACGCCGGTGGCCATCAGCAGCAGGGCGGTCGCGGCGAGCACGATCACCGTCAGGCCAGCCGCGAACACCTTCTCCAGGCCGACCCGGCCGACCAGCAGCTTTCCGTTGACCTGCCCGGCGACCACCAGGCCGACGGAGTTCAGGCCGAACAGCAGGCTGAAGGTCTGCGGGGAGGCGCCGTAGATCTCCTGGATGACGAACGGGGAGGCCGCTATGTAGGCGAACAGCGCGGCGAAGGCGAAGCCGCCGGCGAGCATGTAGCCGGTGAAGGGCGGGTCGGCGAGGAGGGAGCGCATGGCGCGCAGGGCCTCGCGGGTGCCGCCGCGGTGCCGCTCGGCCGGGGGCAGGGTCTCCGGCAGCCGCAGCCAGACCAGCGCGGTGAGCAGCGCGCCGATCACCGTGAGCACCACGAACACGCCCCGCCAGTCCGTCACCCGAAGGATCTGCCCGCCGACGAGCGGCGCCACGATGGGCGCGGCCCCGGAGATCAGCATCAGGGTGGAGAAGAAGCGGGCCATGGCCACACCGTCGTACAGGTCGCGCACGACGGCCCGGGCGATGACCACCCCGGCCGCGCCGGCCAGGCCCTGCGCCAGCCGGAACGCGATCAGCGTCTCGACGGTGGGCGCGAGGGCGCACAGGGCGGTGGCGGCCAGGTAGACGACGAGTCCGGCGAGCAGCGGGCGGCGGCGGCCCCAGCGGTCGCTGAGCGGGCCGACGATCAGCTGGCCCAGCGCGAGTCCGGCCATGCAGGCGGTCAGGGTGAGCTGGACGGTGACGGCGGGGGCGTCCAGGGAGCGGGTGACCTCCGGCAGCGAGGGCAGGTACATGTCCATCGCGAGCGGGGTGGTCGCGGTGAGGGCGCCGAGCAGGAGGGTGACGAGGGGGCCGGTGCGGCCCGGGGCGCCGGCCGGCGGGGGCGGTGCGGGAATCGGGTGGTCTTGTTCCGGCGTCGGTGTCGCCGCGTGCTCCGGCATCTGCCCCTCCCTGTCCGTGCCCTGGGTGCCGCCTTCGCCGTCGGTGCCACGGACATCGGTGTCAGCGGCCCGACCGGCACCTATGCTCTCAGCTCGTACAGACTGCCGAGGCACACACGAGCGAGGGCGGGGCGGCGATGGCGGAGCAGAGCGTGCGGTGGGGGATCCTGGCGACCGGGGGGATCGCGGCGGCGTTCGCGGCGGATCTGGTCGATCTCCCGGACGCGGAGATCGTGGCGGTGGCCTCGCGCCGGCGGGAGTCGGCCGAGGCGTTCGCCGAGCGGTTCGGGGCCGAGCGGGCGTACGGCGACTGGGAGTCGCTGGCCGCCGACGAGGACGTGGACGTCGTCTACGTCGCCACCCCGCACTCGGCGCACCGGGCGGCGGCCGGGCTGTGCCTGGCGGCGGGCCGGAACGTGCTGTGCGAGAAGCCCTTCACGCTGAACCTGCGCGAGGCGGAGGAACTGGTCGCGCTGGCCCGGGAGCACGGCCGCTTCCTGATGGAGGCGATGTGGATGTACTGCAATCCGCTCATCCGGCGGCTGAGGGCGCTGGTGGCGGACGGGGCGATCGGCGAGGTGCGCACCGTGCAGGCGGACTTCGGGATCGCCGGGCCGTTCCCCGCCGCGCACCGGCTGCGGGACCCGGCGCTGGGCGGCGGCGCGCTGCTGGACCTGGGGGTGTACCCGGTGTCGTTCGCGCAGTTGCTGCTGGGCGAGCCGGACTCGATCGCCGCGAGCGCGGTGCTCTCGCCCGAGGGCGTCGACCTCCAGACGGGGGCCGTGCTGTCCTGGGAGGGCGGCGCGCTGGCCGCGCTGCACTGCTCGATCACCGGCGGTACGGCGAACACCGCGTCGGTCACCGGCACGCACGGGCGGATCGACGTGCCGTCCGGGTTCTTCCACCCGGAGCGGTTCGTGCTGCACCGGGAGGGCCGGGACCCGGAGGAGTTCGCCGCCGACCCCGCCGACGGGCCGCGCACCAGCATGCGGCACGAGGCGCTGGAGGTCATGCGGGCGCTGCGGGCGGGCGAGAAGGAGTCGCCGTTGGTGCCGCTGGAGGGGACGCTCGCGGTGATGCGCACGATGGACGCGGTGCGCGAGCGGGTGGGGGTGCGGTATCCCGGGGATGCGGCGGCGGTGGGTGTCCGGCCGTAGCGGCGCCGACGGCCTTCGGCCGTGGGGCGGCTCCAGTGGCCGTCAGCCGCAGGGTCCCCCGGCGACCGTTAGCCGTATGGCGGACATCGGATTCCGCATGACGGACTCTCCGCCTACGCTGCGGAGTCATGACTGACAGGAACTCGAAGATCGCGGTGGTGACCGGGGCCGGGTCCGGCATCGGGCGGGCCGTCGCCGTGGAACTGCTGCGCGCCGGCTGGTCGGTGGCGCTGGCCGGCCGGCGTGCCGAGCCGCTGACGGAGACGGCGGCGCTGGCGCCCGGGACGGCCTCGCTCGCCGCGCCCGCCGACGTGTCCCGGCCCGAGGACGTGGACGCGCTGTTCACGGCGGTCGTGGAGCGGTTCGGCCGGGTGGACCTGCTGTTCAACAACGCGGGCACCTTCGGGCCCGGCGGGGTCCCGGTCGAGGAACTGCCGTACGACGCCTGGCGGCACGTGGTGGACACCAACCTCAACGGGGCGTTCCTGTGCGCGCAGGCGGCCTACCGGCGGATGAAGGAGCAGGATCCGCAGGGCGGCCGGATCATCAACAACGGTTCCGTCTCGGCGCACACGCCCCGCCCGCACTCCGTCGCCTACACCGCGACCAAGCACGCGCTGACCGGCCTGACCAAGTCGCTGTCCCTGGACGGGCGGCCGTACCGGATCGCGGCCGGCCAGATCGACATCGGCAACGCGGCGACCGACATGACGGCGCGGATGCGGACGGGTGCACTCCAGGCAAACGGGGAGGTCGCCCCGGAACCGGTGATGGACGTGGCCGATGTGGCGCGCACGGTACGGCACATGGCGGAGCTGCCGCTGGAGGCGAACGTGCAGTTCGCGACGGTGCTGGCGACGACGATGCCCTACGTCGGGCGAGGTTGAGCCGGGTCCGGGCGCACGGGCGGGCGGAACGTGGACGTCCGGACTATTGCCGCACGTTGCTGAGGTGTGCTCAACTTTTCTCCACCGGAACTTCACAGTTGAAATGTGAAGGTTCCGCGAGCCACTCCGAGGGGGAGACGGCGGCCGTTCCACCGGGCCGGAGCAGGGGGGACACACCTCGCACCACCGCGAGGCCGGTCCGACCGGGGGGAACGGCCGCCGCATACGTACGCGCACGGGCGGGCCGGGAACGACGGGGATGCGCCGGTGCGCGCCCGCTCGCGCGCTCGCGCGCTCGGACGCCGACACCCGGCTACGGCCGCTCGGTTCCGTCCCTCCGCACCGGTTACGGGCGCTCGGTCCCGTCCCTCCGCACCGGCTGAGGCCCCTCGCCGCCACCCCCGGCCGCCGCGGTTCGTGCCCGGCGGCGGCGCAGGGCCCAGGCGCCCGCTCCCAGCAGGGCGAGCGCCCCGGCACCGGCCGCCACGGCGGGGCCGGCCGAGGTGCCGGCGGCGGTCATCGCGCCGGGGGCGCCGGCCGCCGCGCGGACCGCCTTCCGCACGGGCACCGGGTCCGCGGCCGCCCCGCCCTCGCTGAGCGGGGCGACCAGGGTGCCGACCGGCCGGGCCGAACGGCCGTGGGCGAAGCCCCAGTCGAGCAGCGCGGCGGTCTCCTCGTACACGGCGTTGCCGCCGGCCTCGGGGTGCATCACGGTCACCAGCAGGGTGCGCCCGCCCCGGGTGGCCGCACCGGTGAAGGTGTTGCCGGCATGGCTGGTGTAGCCGTTCTTGACACCGATCAGCCCGTCGTATGTCTTCAGACCCCATGCGCCGGTCAGCAGACGGTCGGTGTTCTGGATCTGGAACGTCTTCTTGCCGCCCGCCGGGAAGTCGGCCGTGCGCGTGCCGCAGTAGGCCCGGAAGTCGGCGTCCCGCAGCCCGTGGCGGGCGAAGAGCGTGAGGTCGTACGCCGAGGAGAGCTGGCCCTTGTGGTCGAAGCCGTCGGGACTGACCACATGGGTGTCCAGGGCCTGGAGGTCGTCGGCCCTGGCCTGCATCTCGGCGACGGTCCTGGCGAGGCCGCCGTTCAGGTGGGACAGCACGTGCACGGCGTCGTTGCCGGAGCGCAGGAACACGCCCTGCCACAACTGCTCGACGGTGTAGGTGATGCCGGGCTTGATGCCGACGAGGCTGGAGCCCGCCGGGACGTCGGCGAGGTCGGCGTCGGTGACCTTGTACCGCCGGGCGCGGTCGAACTTCTTCAGCACGGTGTCCGCGAACAGCATCTTCAGCGTGGACGCGGGCGCGAGCCGCCGGTGGGCGTCGAACGAGGCGAGTACCTCCCCGCTCGCGCAGTCGGCGACCAGCCAGGCGCGGGCGGTGAGTTTCCCGGGCGGTCCCGAGGCGCCGCGCACCTGGACGCCGGGACGGGCCAGGCGTTCGCCCCCGATGGCGGTGACCGTGCTCGCGGCGGCGTCGGTGGCCGTGGACAGGGACAGGGCGGCGGCCGTCAGCCCGAGGACGGCACGCCGGCTGAGCCGGGAACATTCACGCACCCGGGGACGGTACACCGCGTCGAGCGGGCGCACCGCGACCGGAGGGCGATGCGGCTCGGATCACGCCAGGGGAGGGACGTCCGCCCGAGCCGCCCCGCCCCGCTCACGCCTGCCCGGTCTCGAACCGCGAGATCCGTCCGTCGTCCTCCACGGTGAAGCTCCACCTGGTGCGCATCTCGCCCCAGGTGTCGTTGTGGTGGCGGGCGAGCAGGGTACGGCCGCCGTTCGACTCGCTGTCCACGTTCAGGTGCCCGTGGGACGAGAAGATCTCCCGGTCGATCCAGTCGGCGAGGTCCCGGTCGGCGCCGTCGTCGGACATGGTCGCGCCGGGCGCCAGCAGGGCGAGGAAGCCCTCGCGGTCGTGCGCGTTGACGGCGTGGACGAAGGCCCGGACGGCCGGGTCGCTGAGCTTCGCTGGCTGGATCGTCATGGCGTCAGGTTCACACCGCCGCACCCGGCCCGCCACCCGAACGGCAGTCACGGGGAGCCGGGCGGGGCGGCGGGTGCGAGGGTGGGGTCACGGGGCCCCTCGGCGGGCACCGCGGGGAACCACGGGGGAAGTCCGTCCGCCTGTCTGCTGGGAGTCACCGTGACCTGTTACGACCGACGCGATCTGGGCCTGCTGCTGCTCAGGCTGGGCACCGGCGGGATGCTGGCGGCGCACGGCGCGCAGAAGCTGTTCGGCTGGTTCGGCGGACACGGCCTGGAGGGCACCGGCCAGTTCATGGAGTCCATCGGCTACGTGCCCGGCAAGCCGAGCGCGATGGCGGCGGGCCTGGCGGAGACCGGCGGCGGCACCCTGCTGGCGCTGGGCCTCGCCACCCCGGCGGCGGGCGCCGCGGCGGCCGGCGGGATGGCGGGCGCGGCGGCGGTGCACGTGCCCAACGGCTTCTTCGCCCAGGAGGGCGGCTACGAACACGCGGCCCTCCTCGGCCTGGTCGCGTCCGGCCTCGCCGTCACCGGCCCCGGCCGCCTCTCCCTCGACCACGCGCTCGGGCACGTCCTCGACCGGGGCTGGATGGTTCCGGCCGCCCTCGGCGCGACGGCGGCGGTGACGGCCGCGGTGGTCGGGGCGCGCGCCCGTCGGCTGCGGCGCACGGCGGAGGGCGAGCAGGAGACGCTGTTCGAGGAGTGAGCGCGCACCTCGACCGCCGTGAGTGCCTCCCCACCACCGTAAGCCCCCCGGCCACCGCAGGCGCGCGAGGCGGGGCCGTCACCCCGCCAACAGGCCCTGTTCCAGGGCGACGACGACCGCCCGGGTGCGGTCGCTGACGTCGAGTTTGGCGAAGACCCGCAGCAGGTGGGTCTTCACCGTGGCCTCGCCGATGACCAGGCGGCGGCCGATCTCGGCGTTGGACAGGCCGTCGGCGACGGCGCGCAGCACGTCGCGTTCGCGGGGGGTGAGAACGACGGGTGCGGGGCGGCGCATACGGGCCACGAGGCGTTCGGCGACCTTGGGCGCGAGGACCGTCTCTCCGCGTGCCGCCGAGCGGATGGCGTCGGCGAGTTGCCGGCGCGTGGTGTCCTTGAGCAGATAGCCGACGGCGCCGGCCTCCACGGCCCGTTCGATCTCGGCGTCCGTGTCGTACGTGGTGAGGATCAGCACCCGGGCCGGCACCGGCAGGGCGACGATCTCGGTGGTGGCGGCCACTCCGTCGAGCACCGGCATGCGCAGGTCGAGGAGGGCCACGTCGGGGGCGAGCCGCCGGACCAGGTCGACGCCCTCGCGGCCGTCGCCCGCCTCGCCGACGATCTCGATGGTGGGCTCGCCGGCCAGCAGGGCCACGACCCCGGCGCGCATCACGGTGTGGTCGTCGACCACGACGACACGGATCCGCTCGCCGGCGGAGTCGCTGTCGCTGTCGCTGTGGGTCATCCGGTTCCTCCGGGGTCGGCGGGAGGGGGCGTGGGCAGGGTGGCGAGGATGCGGGTGCCGTCCCCGAGGGAGCTGGTGACGGTGAGTTCGCCGTCGAGTTCGGCGAGGCGCCGGCGCATGCCGTCGAGGCCGAAGCCGCGGGACTCGGCGACGACGAAGCCGTTGCCGTCGTCGGTGATCTCCAGTTCGACGCCGCCGGGGACCTCGCCGAGGACGACGCCGACGGTGGAGGCCCCGGAGTGTTTCCGCACGTTGGCGAGGGACTCCTGGGTGCAGCGCAGCAGGGCGACGCGGGTGCGCTGGTCCAGGTCGATGTCGGGCAGTTCGGCGGTGACGGTGAGGCCGGTGTCCTGCACGAAGCGGTCCAGGGTGCGGCGCAGGGTGGTGGCGACCGAGCCCGGTGCCACGCCGCTCGCCGGGACGGAGCCGACGAGCACCCGGGCCTCGGTGAGGTTTTCGCGCGCGGTCTGCTCGATGGAGGCGAGCTGGTGTGCGCTGCGTTCGGGGTCGCTGGGGAGGGTGGCGCGGGCGGCTTCGGCGAGTACGACGATGGAGGCGAAGCCCTGGGCGAGCGTGTCGTGGATCTCCCGGGCCATCCGCTCGCGTTCCTCGGCGGCGCCCTGCCGCTGGTGGGCGAGGGCCAGTTCCTCCTGGGTGAGGGCGAGTTCGGCGGTGAGTCGTTCCTGCCGCTCGTTGCTCAGGCCGATGAAGCGGTGGAGCCACAGGCCGAGGCCGGAACCGGCGGCGCAGGCGACGAGGGTGGCCACCGTGTTGCCGGTGAGGAAGGACGGGCTCCAGCCCTGGCCGAGGGTGCCGCCGAACACGGTGAGCGCGGCGGCGGCGCCGCCGAAGGCGACCGCGTCACGGGCGGTGCGGGTGTAGAGCCAGAACTGCGGCAGGGACACGGTGTAGAAGGCGGCCCCGCCGTCGAGGAGGTAGGAGCTGCCGCCCAGGACGAGGGCGAGGACGCCGAGGTAGGCGCGGCGGTTCAGGAACCGGCCGCGCGGCCGGAGGAGGACGGCGGTGTGGCACACCGCGATCAGGGCGAGCAGGCCGAACATCCCGTACTGCCGGGCCGGTGACCGGTCGAGGACGCCGCCGGCCGTCGGCAGCAGGCCGAACAGGATCCAGCCCGCCAGGTTCCACAGGCGGACCCGGTCCGGGGTGAGCGGGTCGCTCGGCTGCCGCTGCCAGGGGGCCACGCTGACTCACCTCATTCGTCAGGGCGTTCGGAATCCTATCGGCGGTGGCGGTCAGCTCACCGGCTCCAGCGGACGGGGGGCGGGCCCGGCGGTGGCGCGGGCGCGGCGCACCCCCCGCGAGGGCCACCAGTTGGCCTCGCCGAGCAGGAGCATCAGAGCCGGCAGGACCAGCATGCGGATGACGAAGGCATCCAGGAGGACGGCGACGGCGAGGCTGAACCCGATCTGCTTCATCTCGATCAGGTGCAGGGCGGCGAAGCTGGCGAAGACGGTGACCATGACGACGGCGGCGCTGGTGACCACGCCGGCCGAGCCGCCGATGCCCTCGGTGACGGCCCTGCGGGTGGGGACCCCGCGCAGGGCGGCCTCCCGGATGCGGCTGATCACGAAGACCTGGTAGTCCATGGACAGGCCGAACAGGATCACGAAGAGGAACAGCGGGACGCGCGAGCCGATCGATCCGGTGGAGGTGAAGTCGACCAGGCCCTCGGCCCAGCTGTGCTGGAAGACCAGGACCATGACGCCGAGCGAGGCACCGGCGGACAGCAGGTTGAGGACGACACCGACCAGCCCGAGGACGACGGAGCGGAACGCCCATACGGTCATGGCGAAGGTGACCAGGAGGAGGGCTGCGATGATGAGCGGCAGCTTCTGTTCCTGGTGGGCCGGGTAGTCGGCGTAGCGGGCGACGTCGCCGGTCACGGCGGTCTCGGCGCCCGTGACCCTGCCGACGGTCTCGGGGACGTGGCGCTCGCGGAGGTCCTTGAGCGAGGACTGCGCCTGGTCCGTGCCGACGTGGTGCGGGACCTGGAGCTGGAGCATGCTGATCCGCCGGTCGGGCGAGGTGGTCAGGGTGGACGTGCCGCTCAGGCGCGGGTCGTCCGCGACGTCGGCGGCGAGTGCGCGCAGGGCCGCGGTGACCTCGGCGGAGCGGTCGGCGTCGGCGCGGACGACGACCTGGTGCATGGACTTCAGCTCGGGGAAGGCCGCGTTGAGCCGGTCGTAGACCCGCATGGCGGCGATCGAACGGGAGTGTGTCTCGCGGCCCATGTCGGTGAGCTTCAGGCCGAGGACCGGGGCGGCCAGGGCGAGCAGCGCGAGGACCGTGACCAGCAGGGTGGCGGCGGGCCGCTTGGCGACGGGCCGCAGCACGGCGGCGGTGAGCCGCCCGGGCCCCGCCTCGCCGGTCTTCGGCTCCTTCGGCGCGAGCCCGCGCGCGGCCCGGCGCTCGGCCCGGCGCTCGGCGCGCATGCCCAGCTTGGCGAGCAGCGCGGGCAGGACCGTCAGGGAGCTGACGACGGCGACGAGGGTGACGACGATGGCGCCGGTGGCGATGGAGGAGAAGATGACGTCGTCGGCGAGGTAGAGGGTGGCGCTGGAGACGGCGACGGCGAGCCCGGAGAGGACGACGGCGCGGCCGGAGGTGGCGGCGGCGATCTCGACGACGGCCCGTGGGCTCAGCCGGCCCCCGGCACGGGCCCGTTCCTCCCGCTCCCGCTTGAGGTGGAAGAGGGTGTAGTCGACGCCGACGGCGAGGCCGATCAGCAGGATGACGTTGGTGCCGACGCCCGCGTCGGGGAAGACGTGCGAGGCCGCCGTCGACAGTCCCACGGCGGCCACGATCGAGGACAGGGCGAGCAGCAGCGGTACGAGGGCCATGGCGACGGAGCCGAAGACCAGCAGCAGGGTGACGAGGGTGACCGGCAGGGCGATGACCTCGGTGCGCGAGAGGTCGTCGCCGCGCAGCTTCTCGACGCCCTTGCTGATGGAGGGGGAACCGGTCTCCTCGATCCGCAGCCCCGGGTGGGCCTTCCGCACGGCGGCGGTCTGCGCGAGCAGCGGCTCGACGTGCTTCTTGCCCTCCAGTTCGGGACCGTTGAGGGTGACCGTGACCCGTACGGCGGTGTGCCGCGCGTCGTGCACCGGTTCGGCGACGGAGCGCACCTCGGGGAGCTTCCGCATCAGGGCGGTGACGTCGGCGGCGGCCGCGTCGGCGGCACGGCCGTCGAGTCGTCCGCCGCCGGGCCCGGCGGTGATCAGGACGTGCTCGACGGGCCGCTGCTGGAGCCCGCCCTCGGCGGCGATCGCCTCGCCGCGTCCGGCCTCGCCGATCCGGAAGTCCTCGGAGGTGGCCGCGTTGGTGCCGGCACAGATGCCGGTGCCGAGGCAGAGAACGACGAACACCAGCCAGCCGACGATGCCCCGCCAGGGGTGAGCGGCACTCCAGCCGGCCATGCGCACAAGGAGATTCTTCATGCCGCTCATGCTCCGCGCGGCACCCGCCCCGCCGACAGCGGCGACCGGTGGAACCCGGGGTCCACCGGGTGGTGGACCCCGGGCGGGGCGGGCCCGTCCCGGCGGGGTCCGGATCGCTCGTATCCCACCAATACCCCGGAAACCGTGCCGTTTCGGGTCAACGGCGCCTCCCCCGAGGCGGCTTTGTACTGCTCTTTACCCTCGGCACCCTTGCTTTTCCACTCGCACCCACGGCTTTTAGTAGGGAGGACGGACGGGGGTCACCACCCACGACTCCAGGCCGCCCTAAATTGATTCAGAATCGGACATTGGTAACCCTCTGGCGCGAACAAGGCGGAATAACAGCGTCCTCCCGCACCAGCCAAGCGGTCGTCTCGAAAAGTGGGCAACCTCTTGACCGTCCCTCACCAGTACATCTAAGTTCTGGGCGACGCCAACGGCATTAGCAATTTTGGCTCAATTTGACGCCACCAGCCACGCAATGAAGCTGGTATTGGGGCGGCTCCTGACGTCTTCCAGCCCTTGATCAGGGTCCATCAGCGTCCCGGTCATTGGCGATCGCATGTCGACGCCGACTCTGCGGATATAGCTTCTTCATTTTATCGATGCCTTGAGTCTGGGCGTGCTCTGACGTACGCCCATGTGCCGACGCCGCCACTTCGGATCTCAGGTGTCTATTCAGATCTTGAGGTCGCAAGTCATGCAACAGCCCATACTCAGCCGGGGTCCCGTCACGTTCGGACAGCTTTCCCTGTGGCGGTCCATTCAGAACATCCCTTCCGTTGCCTGCAACCTTCCCCAGGTCTGGGCCCTGCCCTCCGGGGCGACCAGGGAGTCGGTCGAGCAGGCGCTGGAGGCCCTCGAAGAGCGCCACGCGTCCTTGCGGACCCGGTTCGAGGACACCGAGCAGGGTCTGACGCAGGTCGTCTGGGCATCCGCACCGGCCGGCCTCGAGGTGACCGAGGGAGAAGCCGCCAAGGTCGCCGAGGAGTTGGCGGCCGTCCCGTTCGATCTGGCCGTGGACCGCCCCTGGAGGGCACGCGTCGTCACCACGCGGGGAGTCGTGTCCTCGCTGGTGATCTGCTTCCACCACATCGCCGTCGACGCCTGGGCCATCAACCAGCTGTCCGAGGAGTTCACGGCTCTCCTGGCGGGACGGCCGCTTCCCGCCTCGGCGCCCAACTGCCTGGACCTCGCGGCAGACCAGTGGTCCGACGCCCGGCAGGGACGGAGGCGGTCCGCCCGCAAGCACTGGCAGCAGATCCTGCGGTCGGCGCCGCCGATGGCACGCGACAGGGCACCCGAGGCGGTGACCAGTCGCTGGGCCCGCCATGGTTCGGCCGCGGGCGCCCGGGCAGTGCAGCGGATCGCGGACCGGCTCACCGTCTCGGCTCCCTCCGTGCTCATCGCCGCCTTCTGCGCCGCACTGGCACGGCGGACGGGTGAGGACCGGATCCTCGTCGCCGTCTACACCAACAACCGCAGCGACCCCCGCTGGGAGTCACTGGTCGCCGCGCAGAACCAGATCGTCCCCCTGCTGGTGACCGTCGATCCGGCGGAGGAGTTCGACGCCTTCGTCACCAAGGTCCACTGGGAACTCGTCCGCTCCTACAAGCACGGTGCGTACAACGTGGACGACATCCTCGAGGTGGGCCGTGAGAACGGCTACTCCGGCACCGTCAACGGTGCGTTCGAGGGGTCGGTCAGCGGATTCTTCCGCTATTTCTTCAACTATCTCGGCGCATACCAGGCGGGGCAGAGCACACCCCCACGAGAGATGGAGACGGGCACCGGCGGCCGGAACATCGGAGCCCCGTTGTACCTCCAGGTCCAGGACGGGGACGTGCTCACCTGCACCTTGCGCGAGAACTCGTCCGCGACAGGGTTCGACACGGTCACCGGGATGCTCCACACCTTCGAGGACGTCCTCGTGACGGCCGGCGCATCCCGCTGAACGACAACTCCCCCTTTCGTCCTTCCCCTCCGGGCCGCCCAACGGCTCGCCCCGCAGCTCTGTTCCCCAGGGAGGGAAAGTGCCAGACCACCTCGTCGTCCTCCACCGCTGGACCGATGAATACGCGGACTACGGCTCCTACATCGACCATCGTGTCCACCGGGTCACGTACGTCGCCACCCCACGCTCCATCGGCTCGCTGCCCGCTGAGGCCGCGGCGGTGAGGACCGTGAGCAGCACCGAGGACGGGAAGCAGGTACGGGCGGCCGTCCGCTCCCTGGTCGAGGAGTTCGGGCACCCGAGCCGCATCGTCGCCCTGCACGAGGTCGACCTGGACATGGCCGCCGAGCTCCGCGAGGAGCTGGGTGTTCCCGGCGAGCAGCTGAAGGCCCTGGCCCCGTTCCGGGACAAACTCGCCATGGCCCGGAAGCTGGAAGCGGCCGGTGTCCCCGTCCCGGCCACCGAGCCGGCACCGGACCATGCGGCACTCCGGGAGTTCGGCGCGGCTCACGGATGGCCGATCCTGGTCAAGCCGGTGCGCGGCACCGCGAGTGCCGGCGTCACACGCCTGGATTCGGCGGCCGATGTCGCCGGGTACGCCTTCCCCTCCGACGAGGCGATGCTGGTCCAGCCCTACCTCCCCCACGACATCGTGCACGTCGACGGCGTCGCGACCGCGGACGGTCTGGGAGCCTGGCGGGCCTCGCGCTACCTCAACACCTGTCTCGCCTTCACCGAGGGATCGTCGCTGGGCTCCGTCGAGCTGGACGATCCCCGGCTTCTGTCCGTCATCGGGGCATTCACCGAGCGGGTCGCGCACGCGATGTCGGCGGAGCCCTGGGTGTTTCACCTCGAGCTGTTCCTCTCCGGGCCGCCGGAGGCGCCGGAGCTGCACGTGCTCGAGGTCGCGGCTCGACCGGGCGGGGCGGAGATCCCCTTCCTGTGGCGGGAGGTCCACGGAGTCGACCTCATGCACGTCGCCTTCGCCCTCCAGGTCGGCGCTCCCGTGCCCGCGTTCGCCGAACGCGACGCGGGCGACCGCCCGCGCGAGTGCGCCGGCTGGCTCCTGGTGCCCACGCCGGCCCCGCGACCGTGCCGGGTGACGGCGGCCGGGACGCGGCCGGGTGAAGGCCGGGGGCCGTATGCGGAACGCGTCCCCTCGGTCGGCCAGACGCTCCGCGCCGTACCCGGTTACGAACACTCCGGGGCCCGTTTCCGCTTCAGAGGCGCCGACTCCGCGGAGGTGCGGCGGGCCGTGGAGCGCACTGCCCTCGATTTCGAGTTCCGGTGTGCTCCCCTCGACGAAGCCGCCCCTGATCTGGTGGCCGTCATCGGCAGTGGCGGCCACGCCTATCGCGAATACGCCTTCGCCGCCGCGTCCGCGACGACGGACCTCGCTCTCGTCACGCCCACGGCGCCCAGCTGGCAAGAGCCCTACGTCACCGCTCATCGGCACGTCACGGACACCGCTCCCGGCACCCTGGCGCAGGCCGTCTCCGACATCGCCCTCGCCTCCCGCGGGCGGGTCGGGATTCTCACCTGGGACGAGGCCCTCCTGGAGGCGACCGCGGAAGCGGCCCACGGCCTGGGACTGCCCCATATGTCGCCCGCGGCAGTGCGCAACTGCCGCGACAAACTCGCCACCCGGCGACTGCTGCGAGCCGGCGGACTGCCCGCCGTCAGGTTCGCCCACGTCCACGGACTGGATGAGGCCCTGCGGGCGGCGGACTCGATCGGCTATCCCGTGGTGGTCAAACCACGCTCTCTGGCCGGCAGTGTCGGTGTGGTCGTCGCGCGCGACGCCGAGGAGCTGCGGAACCGGTTCCGGGTGTCCGCCGAGGCGAGCTTCCCCGGCATCGACTCACTCGACGGCCTGGTGCTCGAGGAGTTCCTGGACGGCCCGGAGATCAGTGTCGACTCGGTCGTCCGGAACGGGCACGTCCAGGTGCTCAACGTGGCGCACAAGCGCCTCGGCTTCGCACCGTACTTCGAAGAAGTGGGCCACTTGGTCGCGCCGTGGCGACACGAGCCCTGGGCGGACGGTCTCACGCGGCTCGTCCACGAGGCCCACCGACTGCTCGGTATCGGCACCGGTGTCACGCATGCCGAGGTCCGGCTCACCACCGCGGGGCCCCGCCTGGTGGAACTCAACGGTCGCCTCGGTGGTGACTTCATCCCCCACCTCGGCCGGCTGGCCACCGGAATCGACCTCACGGCCGCGGCGGTGGCCGTCGCCCTCGGCGACGAGCCCGACGTCTCGCAGCGGCGTGACCTGTGCGCCGAGGTCCGGTTCATCTATCCGCCGCAGGACGCCGTGGTCCGTTCGCTCGACGTCGGTGCCGCGGCAGCCGTGCCCGGCGTCGCCGAAGTGGTGCCCCTGGCCGGACCGGGAACGGAGCTGCGTCTTCCCCCGCGCGGAGTCGTTCCGCGTCTGGCCGCCGTCCTGGCCACGGGTGAGACCCCGCAGGAGTGCCGGAGCGTGCTGGACCGTTCGGCACAGCTCGTCAAGGCGGACATCGACCCGATCGGCCGGACCGGGAGCGCTTCGTGATCGCCACAGCGTTGCGGCGCCTGTTCGGCCATTACGCGCTGCCTAACCGAAGTGCCCGCATCATCGCCACCGGTGTCGTGGTGTACGCGACGAGCAGTGGCCTCTACCTGGCCGGAAGTACCGTCTACTTCGTCAAGGGCGTGGGGCTGAGCACGGCCCAGATCGGCACCGGGCTCACGATCGCGGGCCTGGTGGGATTCCTGACCACGGTGCCGGTCGGCATGCTGGCCAACCGCTGGGGCCCCCTGAAGCTGCTCCGCCTCCTGCAGACCTGGCGGGCCGTGTGGTTCGGCGCTCTGGCCTTCGCGCACGACACCGTGACCTTCACGCTGTTCGCGTCCCTCTTCATGATCTCGCAGGGCCCGGTCTTCCCGATGGTCCAGATCCTGATCAACGCCGCCGCGGGGGAAGCCGACCGCACGCGCACCCTCGGGGTCATCAGCTCCGTCATCAACGTGGGCATGTCGCTGGGGACGCTGGCCGCCGCTCCTTTCCTCTCCCTGGGAGGAACACAGGCACTGCGGGCGGTTCTGCTCACGGGCGCGGCCTGCTGCCTGCTCGCGGCCGTCCTGTTCGGCTTCCTCAAGGTCGACGTGCCGGAAGCCGAGCACAAGCCGGCCCGCTGGTACAGCGGCATCGCGGCGGTGGCCCGCGACCGCCGTTACCTGGGGCTGACCGTCACCAACGGTGTGCTGTTCCTGCACACCGTCCTGCTGGGCATCGGCATGCCCCTGTGGATCGTCCAGTCGACGGACGCGCCGGCGGGCCTGCTGAGTGCGCTGTTCACCGTGAACACGGTGCTGGCGATCGCCTTCCAGGTGCACTTCGCGAAGAACGTGAAGAGTTCCCGCGACGGCACGCGTGCGCTGCGCCGGGCCGGGTTCGCCCTCGCGGCGTACAACCTGCTGCTCATCGTGACCCTGCGATCCACAGGCTGGGTGACCATCGGCGTGCTCCTGGTCGCCACGGCCGTGCTCACCTGCGGCGAACTGCTGCAGGGGGCCGGCGGCTGGGAACTGTCCTACCGGCACGCCTCGGAGACCCAACGCGCCGAGTACCTCTCCGTGTTCAGTCTGGGCACCGCCACCGCGAACATCGTGGGCCCCGCTCTTCTCGCCCTGCTGCTCAGCCGGGAGACCACGGGGCTGGTCGCTCTCGCCGCCCTCTTCGTGGGAGCGGCTGTGGCGGTGACCGCGATCGGTGCCCGGCTGGCCCGGACCGAACCCGCGCCGCGCACGACGCCGGCCGACGCCGGCCCCGGCCAGGCGGTCGCTGCCGACCCCCACTGAACTGCCCGCACCCACACCGGCTCTCACAGAGAGGTACCGCCATGCAGGACCAACTGCTCACCGTGCTCGCGAACGTCATCGAGGAGCTCAACGAACGACGGGACGAGAAGATCCCGACGGACAACCTGCTCGATGTCAGCTTCTACGGCGACGCGGCCGTGTTCGACTCCATGCACCTCGTGAACTTCCTCGTTCTCGTCGAGGAAGGCCTGGAGGACGAGTTCGACGTCGAGATCTCGCTCACGTCCGAGAAGGCGGTTTCGCGCCGCGTGAGCCCGTTCAGCAGCGGACGCAGGCTGATCGCGTTCATCGAGGAGGAAATCGCGCTCGCGCGGGGCGAGGCACAGGATGCCGGCGGCGCGCTCGTCGGACAAGATGCCTGAGCACAGCACGGCTATCGCAGTGCGATCCTCATGAACATTCTGATCACAGGCACCCGTACCGGAATCGGCAAGGCGCTGGCGCAGCATTTCCTCGCACGCGGCCACGCGGTGGTGGGCTGTAGCAGGAGGTCCGCCACCATCGACCACCCTCGGTACGCGCACCACGAGGCGGATCTCACCGACGCCAGGTCGATCAAGTCCATGTGCCGCGCGATTCGCGCGACACACGGAAGCCTGGACGCGGTGATCAACAACGCCGGTACAGCCACCATGAACCACTTCATGATGACACCGGACGACACCGCGCGCCGCATCTTCGACATCAACTTCTTCGCTGTCCTCAACTGCTGCCGGGAAACGGTGAAGCTGCTGCAGAAGAGCGCAGCACCCTCGCCGGCGATCCTGAACGTCTCGACGATCGCCGTGCCGTGGGCACTCGAAGGGCAACTGGTCTACTCCGCGAGCAAGGCGGCTGTCGAACAGCTCACGCGAGTGATGAGCAAGGAGTTGGCGGATTTCGATATCCGGGTCAACGGGATCGGCCTGCCCCCAGTAAGCACCGTGCTCACCCGGACGGTGCCCACAGAGAAGATCGACGCACTGCTGCAGCGGCAGACACTCACGCGCATGTGCACAGTCGACGACATCGTCGGACCCGCGGAGTTCCTGATCTCCCAGGAATCCGGGTTCGTCACCGGAGAGACCCTTTTCCTGGGTGGAGTCCACTGATGAGAAACGAACTGCTCGAACGATTCGATGAACTCGGCGACAGAACGGCCGTGATTCATGGCGAGACCGCGTACAGCTACTCGGACCTGGCCGACGAGGTCAGGCGGCTGAGCAGGCAATTGGCGGAACACCAGGTACGGCCGCACGACGCCGTGGTCCTCAACGGTGACTTCTCCCTCACTTCCATAGCCGCTCTCTTCGCCCTCTACCTGAACCGCAACATCCTCATTCCCGTGGTTTCCCTGACGGAGGCCACGCTCGCCACGGTCAGCGACTCCTGCGCGCCCCGGCACGTGCTCAAGAGTGGCGACGAGGTGACCATCGAGAAGCTGGACGGGCCGGCCGGGGCATCGGACGCCTATGCGGGTCTCGTGCGCGAAGGGGCGTCCGGTCTGGTCCTGCTCAGCAGCGGCAGCACCGGAGCGCCGAAGGCGATCCTGCACAACTTCGATTCCCTGCTCGAGGAGAAGCTGGGCAAGAAGGCGCGTGTCGGGGGCAAGCCCTCGAAGGTCCTGATGTTCCTGCTCTTCGATCACATCGGCGGCATCAATTCCCTGCTCGGCGTCCTCCGCCTGGGCGGCACCGCGATCGTGCCCCGCCGCCGCACTCCGGACGAGATCTGCGCCCTGATCGAAGAGCACCGCATCCGGTTGCTGCCCACCAGCCCGACCTTCCTCAACCTCATCCTGATAGCCGGCTTCCACGAGCGGCACGACCTCTCCTGCCTCCGCCTGATCACGTACGGCACGGAGCCCATGCCCGAGGAACTCCTCAAGAGGGTGAACGCGGCGTTCCCCCGGGCCCGGCTCCTGCAGACCTTCGGTACGAGCGAGACCGGCATCTCGACGACGACCAGCGAGTCGTCGAAGAGCACCTTCTTCAAGATCGAGGACGGGAACGTCCAGTACCGGGTCGTCGACGGGGAACTCCAGCTGAAGAGCACGACCCAGTTCCTCGGGTACATGAACTATCCGAGCGACTCCCTCACCGAGGACGGATGGTTCCGTACCGGAGACCTCGTGGAGGAGAACGCCGACGGCTACTTGAGGATCAAGGGGCGCGCCAAGGAAGTCATCAACGTCGGCGGAGAGAAGGTCCTTCCGCTGGAACTCGAATCCCTGCTCATGGGGAGCCCGCTGATCGCTGATTGCACCGTCTACGGCAAACCCAACGCCATCACGGGACAGTCGGTCTGCGCGGACATCATCCCCGTCGGGGAGATGAACCGCGCCCAGCTCCGCAAGCACGTGACGGAGTTCCTCGCCGACAAGGTCGATGCCTTCAAGATTCCGACGAAGATCAACCTGGTGGACGCCGCCAACGTATCGGAACGGTTCAAGAAGAAGCGGATCCCGACATGACTCCCCTCACGGTGATCGGAGCCGGCAAGTTCGCCGCCGAGATCTCTCGATACGTCGAAGACGCCGCCGCGGACGGGGCCGGTTTCCGGATCGAGCGGTACCTGCGGGTCGCGGACGAGCCCGTACATGTTCCTGCGGAGCTGTGGTCCCCGCTGGAGGACTTCACACCGGTCACCGCCACGCGGGTGGTCCTCGCGGTGTCGGACACGAGGCGGCGGCGCGAGGTCATCGATGGATACATCGAAAAGCACGGCCTCGTCGCCGAAAACATCGTCCACCCGACTTCCAGGGTGGACCCCGCACAGCTCACCGGGCCGGGGAACGTCATCGGCCCTCATTGCTACATAGGCGTCAACGCGAGCCTGGGCGCGTTCAACGTGCTCAACTACCACTGCACCGTAGGGAATCACTCACATATCGGATCGAACAATTTCATCGCTCCGAACTTTCACTGCGGCAACAGCGTCACAGCGGGAGACGACAACTTTTTCGGCCTGTCGTGCACAGTCGCGCCAGACATCACGATCGGCAGCTTCAGCAGGTTCCAGGCAGGACTGACCCTGTTCGAGGACGCCGCCAGCCGGAAAAGCTACTTCGCTCCTCCCCGCCTGAAGATCCTCGGTGCGGACTGAGCCGTCGCGCCCATTCCCACCAGCTACTGCCAGAGCGTGGAAATGCCTGGCATCAAGGAACAGGAAGAAAGAATGAAGAAGGCAAAGGTCTCCATCATCGGCGCCGGCCCCGGGGGGTGCGTCGCGGCGCTGACGCTGCAGAAGCTGGGCCACGAGGTGGAGGTGTTCGAGAAGGGCCAATTCCCCCGGTACCGAGTGGGCGAGTCCTTCCTCCCCGGCACGCTGTCCATCCTCAATCGCCTCGGGCTGCAGGACAGGATCGACGCGCAGAACTATGTGAAGAAGCCGTCGGCGACCTTCCTCTGGGGGCAGGACCAGGCCCCGTGGACCTTCTCGTTCGCCACGGCGAAGACGGCACCCTGGGTGTTCGGGCACTCCATCCAGGTCAAGCGGGAGGAGTTCGACCAGCTCCTCCTGGACGAGGTCAGGGAGCGGGGTGTCACCGTCCACGAGAACACTCCCGTGACCAACGTCGACATCTCCTCCGACAAGACGGTCACCCTGACCGTCCGGGACGGCGAGACGACTCGCACGGTCGGCAGTGACTTCGTGATCGACGCCGGCGGCTCCGGCAGCCCGCTGGCCCGGCAGCTCAAGGTGCGCCGCTACGACGAGTTCTACAAGAACTTCGCCGTCTGGTCCTACTTCAACTTCGAGGACCCCTTCAAGGGCGACCTGCACGGAACGACGTACTCGATCACCTTCGAGGACGGCTGGGTGTGGATGATCCCGGTGAAGGAGGGCCTTTACAGTGTCGGCCTCGTGGTCGACCGGTCGAAGGCCGCGGAGGTCAAGGAACTCGGCCCGGAGCGCTTCTACGAGCAGACCCTGGCCAAGGCCAAGCGCGTCACCGACCTCCTCGGTGACGCCGAGAGGGCCGACGAGGTCCGCATCGTCCACGACTGGTCGTACGAATCCGACCACTTCTCGGACGGTCGCTACTTCCTCGTCGGTGACGCCGCTTGCTTCACCGACCCCCTCTTCTCCCAGGGCGTCCACCTCGCCACCCAGTCCGCGGTATCGGCGGCCTCCGCCATCGACCGGATCGCGCAGGACGAGACGGAACTCGCCGCCGTCCACGAGTGGTACAACCGCAGCTACCGCGAGACCTACGAGCAGTACCACGAGTTTCTCGCCTCTTTCTACACGTTCGCCTCGTTCACCGAACCCGAGTCCGAGTTCTGGCGGAAGCGGCGGATCGCCGAGTCCGACGACGCTCGCCTCAGCCGCAAGAAGTGGTTCGACCGGCTGGTGCAGGACGACGCGAAGAACCCCACCGCCTCGGTCGCGGACTTCCGTGACCGCGCCTCCACCATGATCGCCATCGGCCGGCACCAGCGGCAGGAGCTGAGCGACGACTTCTCCGAGGAGGAGCTGAACGCGGCTCGCGTGCGCTGGATCGGCAGCCTGACCAAGCAGCTCAACCGCATCACGCGCCTGGCCTGGACCGGTGAAGAGGTGCTGCTCAAGCCCTACTACAAGGTCGAGCCTCTCTCCTTCCGCCTCGAACAGAAGCAGGTGCTGTCCAACGAGAGCGGACGCGACATGGTCAAGTTCCCGCTCGAGGACGAACACCGCGAGATATTCGAGAAGCTCATCAAGGAAGAAATCAGTTACAAGGAGGTCATCAAGCAGCTCAACAGCGCCGGGAAGCAGGAGGTGAGCTCGCAGATCGTCATCCGCTTGATGGAAGCGGGCCTGCTGACCGGGTACGACAAGCACGGCGAGCGCGTCGTGGTCCAGGACCGTCTGCGGTTCGACGGTGTCGGAGTCGAGTACGAGGTGTGACCATGGATTCGCTCACGTATGTCTTCCTCGCCGGCATCGACAACTCCGGCCCCACGCACTGGCAGTCGCAGTGGGCGGCGCGGCTGTCTCCCTCGGTCTGGGTCGAACACGCCTCCTGGGACCGGCCCGTGCGCGACACCTGGGTCGCGGAGCTCGATTCCAGCCTGCGGTCCGTTCGGGGGCCCAAACTCGTCATCGCGCACAGCCTCGGCTGCACGCTGCTCGCCGAGTGGGCGGCGGAGCACCAGGACCCGGACGTCGTCGGCGCCTTCCTGGTCGCGTTTCCCGACGTCGACGGCGCGAACTTCCCCAGGCAGGCGACGGGATTCGACTCCGCCCGGCACCGGCGACTGCCGTTCCCCTCGGTCGTGGTGGCCAGTGAGTCGGACCCGTACGCGTCTTTCCACAGTGCGACGGCCAATGCCGAACTGCTGAACTCCTCGTTGATCAACGTCGGCGACAAGGGCCACATCAACGCGGATTCGAACCTCGGCGACTGGGCGGAGGGCTGGGCCCACCTCCACTCCCGCTTCTCCCCGACCGCGCGCTGACCGCACCCCTGATACCGCGGGGTACTCCGCGACTCCTTCGCCGAGTACCCCGCGGTAGGCGTCATCCCGCACTCCCACTCGCCAGGCGGGTGCACCCTCACGACCTCACACTCACGACTTGGAGAACGAGTGTCCGGCGCTGAATCGATAGCCGTCACGGCCATGGGCGGCATAGCCCTCACATTCGCCGCAGGGACGCTCTTCACCCTGCTCGCTCGTCGCATCGGCCAGCCCGCGGTCGTCGGCGAGATCGCGGCCGGCATCTTCCTGGGGCCGAGTGTGCTCGGCCTGGTCCCCGGCGACCTGCCGGACATGTTCTTCCCCGCCGAGGTACGCGCCTCCCTGGGGGTCGTGTCCCAGGTGGGCGTGCTCTTGTTCATGTTCATGATCGGCTGGGAGTTCGACCAGCGGGCCGTCAGGGGACACCTTCGCCTGGCCGGAACGGTCGGGCTCAGCTCGTCGCTCATCCCCCTGCTTCTCGGGGGCGCACTCGCGTGGGCGATCTACGGCTCGAACAGCACGGTCGCGGGCCACACCGTTCCCTTCGCCGAGTTCGCGCTGTTCCTTGGTGTGGCCATGTCCATCACCGCCTTCCCCGTGCTGGCACGCATAGTGGCCGAGCGCGGACTTCAGGGAACACGGATCGGGACCCTGTCCCTCGGGCTCGCCGCCATGGACGACCTGCTCGCCTGGTGCATGCTCGCCGTCGTCGTCGCCATGTCCGGCGCGGCCGGCGCGGCCGGCTTCCTCGGCGTCATCGGATGGTCCCTGCTGTACGTCGTCGTGATGCTGTGGCTCGTCCGTCCCCTCCTCGCCGGGCTGCACGCCCGGATGCGGCCCCGGCACCTTCCCTACGCCGCGCCGATGCTCGCCGCCGGAGCGTTCGTCTCCGCCTTCGTCACGTCGCACATCGGCATCCACGCCATATTCGGGGCGTTCGTGTTCGGTCTGGTGGTGCCCCGTCCCGCGGCCGACAGCCTGCTGCACCGAGCGGCCCACGTGCCGCTGGAGAACGTGAGCAGGATGCTCCTGCCGATCTTCTTCGTCATCACCGGCCTCTCCGTGGACCTCACGTCACTTACCGGGGAGGGGCTGCTGCAGGCCGCGGCCATCACCGCCGTGGCCTGCCTCGGCAAGCTGGGGAGCGTCGCCGGCGCCGCTCGTCTCTCCGGCATGGGCTGGCGGGAGTCCACCGCGCTCGGTGCGCTCATGAACACGCGTGGCCTGACCGAACTGGTGCTTCTGAACGTCGGGATGGGCATGGGGCTGCTGTCCGTCCGGCTCTTCTCCTCGATGGTCTTGATGGCTCTCATCACGACGGCGCTCGCGACGCCCCTGCTCAACGCGCTCGCGCGCGGGGACGAGGACAGGACTCCCGCAGCGCCCTCCCCCGTGTCCGAGCCGCAGGCCGCATGAGGGCCGTGCCCTCCCTGCTGGAAGGAGCGCTCGACGGGGTCGCCGTCGTGGAAGCCTTCGGCGACCGCGACGTGCGGCTCTTCCCGGAGGAGTCGGCCCGGATGGCCGGAGCGCCGGACGCACGCCGCCGTGAATACACCACCGTGCGGTGGTGCGCCCGCACCGCGCTTCGCCGACTGGGCGGTCCCGAAGTCCCGCTCGTCGCGGCGTACGGCGGGGCCCCGGTCTGGCCACGCGGCTTCGTCGGCAGCATGACGCACTGCGACGGTTACCGGGCAGCGGCGGTGGCGGCCACGCACACGTTCGCGAGCCTCGGCATCGATGCCGAGCCGCACGGCCCCTTGCCGCCGCGGGTCCTCTCACGGATACGCGGCGCCCCGGAACGCCGCGCCCTCGACCGGCTGGCCGCGACACACCCCGACACCGCCTGGGACCGGCTGCTGTTCAGCGCCAAGGAGAGCGTCCACAAGGCGTGGTTCCCCCTGACCGGTCAATGGCTCGACTTCCTCGACTGCGTGATCGACTTCGAGCCTCGGACCCGGACCTTCACCGCGGCACTCTCACCGGAGGGCCGAAAGCCCACAGGTCCCCGCGCACCGCGGGTCCTCCAAGGCCGCTGGCAGCGCACGGAGGACCATCTGGCGACCGCGGTACTGATACCCACCACTTCCGTCCCAAGGAAAGAGGACAGCCGTGTCCGATCATCAGAGTTCTCTTGAACCCCTCCGACAGACGATTCCCGATCGAGACTCCGCCGGACACTCGGCCGAGCCCCTCAAGGAGGTGCACACGAGTTCGAGAGTGATCGATCCCGTCTCCCGCCCCTTGTCCCGAGCCACCGGAGCACCCCTCACCACGGCGTGCGTCCAGTAGCACCAGGCTCCGCACCACACACCGGCCAAGCCCCCGGCAACCGACGCCTTCGCCGACCTGCCCATGCCGGCAAGTAACTTCCGGCCCTGCGAAAACACTGAGCGGCAGACGAGTCGGGCTGTACGCCGGGGACTGTCAGTGCAACGCTATGACCTGCGCAAACGTGCAGGGGTGGTGCTTCCGTGGCTACAGCGTCGTCACCCTCACCACCCAGCTCGACGGCCACCTCACCGCCGACCAGGCCGACGAACCCGTCGTGGGCGTGCCCACGTTCTCCTCGACCGACCCGGCCACCGTCGTCGGCATGATCGAGACCCTGGACCTCGAGACGGGCCACCGAGTCCTGGAGATCGGCACAGGCACCGGCTACTCCACAGCCCTGATGTGCCACTACCTCGGCGAGGGCAACGTCGCCACGGTCGAGGTCGACGCACAGGTGGCCGCACGCGCCGATGCCGCTCTCGAAGCCGCCGGCTTCTCGACATGGACGGTGACGGGCGACGGGCTCCTCGGCCGCCTGTACCGAGCACCGTACGACCGGGTCATCGCCACCTGCGCGGTCCGCCGCATCCCGTACGCGTGGATCAGGCAGACGAGACCTGGAGGCATCGTCCTCGGCACGGTCGGCTCGTGGCCATGGGGAACCGGTCTCGCGAAACTGACCGTCGGTGATGACGGCACCGCCGAAGGCTCGATCGTCAGGCGCGCCTCCTTCATGCAAGCGCGGGCCCAGGCAGTGGCCCCCGTGGCCGGCGATCTCTCCGCCCGGACCGCTTACGCGGACAGTGAGCGGCGCACTCGGATGTCTCCTCTTGTCCTGGAGGAGTGGATGCCCGCCTTCCTTGCGCAGTTGGCGGCGCCCGGCGTTCAGTTCGTCCGCGCGACGGGCCGTGACGGCTCGCCCTTGCGATACCTGTTCGATCCGGAGAAGGAGTCGTTCGCCGAGTTCCTCGCCGACGGCGAGAACTGGACCGTCCGCCAAGGCGGTCCGGTGGCCCTGTGGGATGACGTGGAACGTTCCCTCGTCGCCTGGCAGGACGCCGGGGCGCCGGAGATCGACTCCGTACGGCTCCACGTGACGCCCGCGTCCCACCGGTACTGGATTGACCAGGCGCCCGCCCTGCGCTGGGAGCACCGGACCACCTGACCCACTACTCTCCGGACATGGACGACGAACCGCTCTCCCAGTGGGCCGAGCGTCGCGACGCGAGGATCGGGCAGCTCCGCGCCGTACCCCTGGTGACCGGCGACGGCCCGAGGGCATCGCATCTGAACCCCGATGCGCCCCGTGCAATCCAGCGGTGGAACGGCCATCTCTGGGAGCCGCACGGTTTCGCGGCGAACCTCGCAGAAGCACGGCGCATCCTGTTTCCCCACACCGAGGCTGCCTCCACCCGTGAGGCAACACCGAAGCTCGGCCCCGGGACCGGCAGACATCGGAAGCCTCCGACTTCCTCATGACTCTCTGGCGTCCCGTGCCATGCCTGATTCTTGACAACAGAGGACACCGAGGCGTAGACGCGTCACGCGGAGGACCCCCGACTCAGCCAATACCCACAACGCAGGTCAGAAGCCTGAGCGGCAGACGAGTCGGGCTGTACGCCGGGTTCTGTTCCCCGGTTGCCTCGCGGCGGCCGGGGCGACGGCCATCCATCTAGGGCCGGCGTTGCCGCCGGCCTCGTGCGGTCTACCCGCGGACTCGGGCGGGCAGCCCTCGATCGTCCGCGCAGGGACACCGGGGTGTCCCCTCTTGACCTTGCTCCGGGTGGGGTTTACCTAGCTGCCCAGGTCACCCTGGGCACTGGTGGTCTCTTACACCACCGTTTCACCCTTACCGAGGACCTGGGTCCCCGGCGGTCTGCTTTCTGTGGCACTGTCCCGCGGGTCACCCCGGGTGGCCGTTAGCCACCACCCTGCCCTGTGGAGCCCGGACGTTCCTCGGGAAGCCCCCTGAGGGGCTCCACGCGGCCGTCCGCCCGGCTCGTCTGCCGTGAGGACCATGGTACCGGGCGGCCGCCCCCGCGCGGACCGGCGGCCCCCTACGTCCCCAGCGCCCCGAGCCCCCGCCTCCACGCCGCCCCCAGGTCGGCGCCGGGCGGGAAGCGGCCGTGGATCTCCAGGACGACCATGCCGTGGGCGAAGGCCCAGAAGGCGCGGGCCAGGTCCATGTCGC
Source organism: Streptomyces sp. NPDC029296 (assembly GCF_055569255.1). NCBI lineage: Bacteria > Bacillati > Actinomycetota > Actinomycetes > Kitasatosporales > Streptomycetaceae > Streptomyces > Streptomyces sp. NPDC029296. The sequence goes on along the minus strand of NZ_JBVHXT010000026.1, from coordinate 42,811 downwards.
CGGCGCAGGCGCGCAGCAGGGGCGCGGCGGCGCGGTCCTCCGGGCCGGGGGGCAGCTCGGCGCGCGGCAGGGGCCGTTCGGTGGCCAGGCAGTACAGGTGGGGGTGGGCGAGGGCGTAGCTCCGGTAGGCCCCGGCGAGCGCCTCCAGCGAGCCGGGGGCGCGGGCCTCGGCGGCCTCCAGGGTGTCGGCGGTCTCGGTCAGCAGCAGTGCCACCAGCTCGACCTCTACGGCGTGCTTGTCGGGGAAGTGCTTGTAGAGGGAGGGCGCCTTGATGCCGAGGCGGTCGGCGAGGGTGCGCATGGTCAGGTGCGCGGGTCCGGACTCCTCCAGGAGGTCCCGGGCCGCCGTGACGATCTCCCGTGCCCGGGGGGTGAGCCGGTCAGCCACGCTGGAAGCCCTCCTTGGTGCGCAGTCCGTAGCCGAAGACGCGATCGTACGAGATGTGGGCGAGCCAGCCGCACAGTGCCGCGAAGGCGGGCGGCCAGTGCAGCGGGAGCGTGGCGTAGCCGACGGCGAGCGCGAGCGGGACCAGGGCGCGGTGCGTGGCGTTGTAGTACGGCACCGCGCGGGGCGGCAGCTGTCCCTTGGCCATGCGGGGTGCCTCGTCGAGCGCCACCAGGAAGGTCAGGTCCGGCAGCACGAGGAAGGCCAGGGCGAGGACCACGGCCGGCCAGCCGTGGCGCACGCCCTCCATGACCGCGAGGACCGACCAGGACAGGGCGGACACCAGCCAGACTCCGCGTCGCAGGACGACCGGGTGTGGCAGGCGACGCCTCACGGCGGTCGTGGCGGTGGTCACGGTCATGGCTGCCTCCGGGGCGTGAACTCGGTGCGCAGGACTAGCTGACGCCGACTAGCCAACATCGTTAGCCACGACCGTATGGCTAACGGCGTTAGCCGTCAAGCTTCCCTGCGGCGGGTGCGTGACTTCCACAGCGCCGGACGGGCCGCGGGCGGAGGGCCAACTAGGCCTGGGCGACGCGGTGTCGTGGGTTGCGCACGGCGGCTTCGCGCCCGTCCGGGCGGAGGCGGTGCGCCGTATGCTGGAGACCGGGGGTGGAGCGATGACGACGGTGTACCGGCTGGCCCGGCGGACGGAAGGCACCGCCGGCGGGCGGGCGTTCGGGTACGCGCGCGGGCAGGGCGCGACGATGCTGGGGCTGGCCTTCGTCTGCGTCGTCGAGACGGTCGGCGTCTCCTTCATGCTGCGGGACATGCCGCTCGCGCACGACGTGCTGCTGGCGGTGGACGTCTACACCGTGCTGCTCGTGATCGGTCTGCACGCGGCCTGCGTGGTCCGCCCGCACGTGCTGACCCCCGGCGCGCTGCGGGTGCGCCACGGCGCCCAGGTCGACCTGCGGATCCCGTTGGCCTCGATCGCGGCCGTACGCCGGGAGACCCGGACCACGCACCGGCCGGAGCCGGACGCCCTCGACCTGATCATCGGCTCGCAGACCACGGTGACGCTGGAACTGGCCGAGCCCGTCGTGCACACGACCGTCCTGGGCCGACGCAGGCCGGTGAGCGTGGTCCGGCTGTACGCCGACGACCCGGGCGCCCTGGTCCAGGCCCTCGCGGGGCACTGAACCCCGCGGTCGAGGCCGCCCGCGGGACCGCCGTACCCTGGCGCGGAGGTCTACGTGAGGAGTACGTGTTGCTGGTCCTGCTGCCGCCCTCGGAAGGCAAGGCGAACGCGGGCGAGGGCGCCCCGCTGGAGCTGGGCTCGCTGTCCCTGCCGGGGCTGACCGCCGCCCGGGAGGCCGTGCTCGGCGAGTTGGTCGAGCTGTGCTCGGGCGACCCGGACAAGGCCCGCGAGGTGCTCGGGCTGAGCGAGGGGCTGCGCGGCGAGGTCGCGAAGAACGCCGGGCTGCGCACGGCCGGCGCCCGCCCCGCCGGGGAGATCTACACCGGCGTCCTCTACGACGCCCTCGGCCTGGCCACGCTGGACGCGGACGCCCGGCGGCGCGCGGCGGACTCGCTGCTGGTGTTCTCCGGGCTGTGGGGCGCGGTGCGGGTGACGGACCGGATCCCCTCCTACCGCTGCTCGATGGGCGTGAAGCTGCCGGGCCTGGGCGCGCTGGCCGGACACTGGCGGGCGCCCATGGCCGAGGTGCTGCCGGCGGCGGCCGGCGAGGGGCTGCTGCTGGACCTGCGCTCCTCGGCCTACGCGACCGCCTGGAAACCGAAGGACGAGGTGGCCGGGCGCACGGCGACGGTGCGGGTGCTGCACGCGCCCACCCGGAAGGTCGTCAGCCACTTCAACAAGGCGACGAAGGGCCGGATCGTCCGCGCCCTGCTGACGTCCGGAGCCGCGCCGGACGGCCCCGCCGAGCTGGTGGAAACGCTGCGGGAGCTGGCCTACACCGTGGAGGCCGAGACTCCCGGGAAGGCGGGCCGGGCGTGGGCGCTGGACGTGCTGGTGGACGAGGTCCACTGACCGTTCATTGCAGCATGCGCAACGCTCATTGCGAGTGGTGCAGACGCTGGGCACGATGAGGGCATGACCTCGCCGCTGCCCTCCGCCGCCGACCCCTCCGTCGTGGACCTCGCGCCCGTCCTGCCCGTGGTGGTGCTCGCCGACACCGCCGATGCCGTGCCGCTGGCGCGGGCGCTGGTGGCCGGCGGGCTGCCCGCGATCGAGGTGACCCTGAGGACCCCGGCGGCGCTGGAGGCGATCCGTGCCATCGCCGGCGAGGTGCCGGACGCGGTGGTCGGCGCGGGCACGGTGGTCACCCCGGAGCAGGTGGACGCGGTCACGGCGGCCGGGGCGCGGTTCCTGGTCAGCCCCGGCTGGACGGAGGCGCTGCTGACGGCGATGCGCGCGTCCGGGCTGCCGTTCCTGCCCGGGGTGTCGACCGTCTCGGAGGTGGTCGCGCTGCTGGAGCGCGGGGTGCGGGAGATGAAGTTCTTCCCGGCGCAGGCGGCGGGCGGTACGGCGTACCTGCGCTCGCTGGCCGGGCCGTTGCCGCAGGCCCGGTTCTGCCCGACCGGCGGCATCGGGCCGGCGACCGCGCCGGAGTACCTGTCCCTGCCCAACGTCGGCTGTGTCGGCGGCAGCTGGATGGTGCCGGCGGAGGCGGTGGCCGCCCGCGACTGGGCCCGGATCGAGGACCTGGCGCGGGCCGCGGCCGGGCTCAGGGACGCAGGTGGGACGTGTCGTTGAACAGCCGTACGCTCGCGTTGCCGTCCGCGTAGTACGCCACCGCCGACAGGGACGCCGCCGACAGCTCCATCCGGAACAGCGACTCCGGCGGGGCGCCGAGGGCGAGGCGGATCAGGGTCTTGATCGGGGTGACGTGGGTGACCAGCAGGACCGTGCGGCCCGGGTACGCGGCGACCAGCTTGTCCCGGGTGGCGGCCAGCCGGACGGCCGTCTCGGCGAAGCTCTCGCCACCGCCGGTGGGGTGCGCCTCCGGGTCGGCGAGCCAGGCGTTCAGGTCGTCCGGGTAGCGCTCGCGGACCTCCCCGAAGGTCAGGCCCTCCCAGGCGCCGAAGTCCGTCTCGCGCAGACCGTCCTCGATCGTGACGTCCAGGTTCAGCCGGGCGGCGACGATCGCGGCGGTCTCCCGGGTACGGGCGAGGGGGGAGGCCACGACGTCCTGGACGGTGCCGCGCCTGGCCAGGGCCTCGGCGACGCGGTGCGCCTGCTCCCGGCCGGCGGCGGAGAGGGAGGGGTCGGTGCCGCCGCTGCCGGAGAAGCGTTTCTGGGGGGTGAGCGGGGTCTCGCCGTGGCGCAGCAGCACGAGGGTGGCGGGCGCGCCGAGGTCGGGTGCGGCGCTCCAGCCGGGGGCGGAGGAGTGCGCCTGACCGGAGGGCGGGCGGTCCTCCCCGCCGGGGAGTGCCGCCGCCCCGTCGGCTGCCGGTGCCGAATCCGCCGCCGTCGCCAGGTCGGCGCGGGACCGCGACGGCGACCACTGTTCGCCCTTCGCTCCCGCGTCCATCGCCTCGTTGGCCAGGCGGTCCGCCTGCTTGTTCCGGTCGCGCGGGATCCACTCGTAGGTGACCTGCTCCGGCGGGAAGACGGAGCGTGCCTGGGCCGCCAGCGGCTTCATGCCGGGGTGCTTGATCTTCCAGCGGCCCGACATCTGCTCGACGACGAGCTTGGAGTCCATGCGGACGTGCACCCTCGCGGTGGGGTCGAGGGCGTGCGCGGCGCGCAGGCCGGCCAGGAGGCCGCGGTACTCGGCGACGTTGTTCGTGACGACGCCGAGGAACTCCGCCGCCTCCGCCAGCGTCTCCCCCGTCGCCGCGTCGCGCACCACGGCCCCGTAGCCCGCGGGCCCCGGGTTGCCCCGCGACCCGCCGTCGGCCTCGACGATGAACTCCCGCACGCCGCCTCCCCCAGAGGTTGTCAGATACCCGACTCCGCCGTGCGCACCAGGATGCGCCGGCAGTTCTCGCAGCGGACCACGGTGTCCGGCGCGGCCGAGCGGATCTCGTTCAGCTCGGTGATGGCCAGCTCCTGCCGGCAGCCCTGGCAGGTACGGGCGTACAGCTTGGCCGCGCCGATGCCGCCCTGCTGCGTGCGCAGCTTGTCGTACAGCTTCAGCAGGTCCGCCGGGACGGACGCGGCGACGACCTCGCGCTCCTTCGTCACCGAGGCGGCCTCGCCGTCGATCTCCTGGAAGGCGGCGTTCCGGCGCCCGGTGGCGTCGTCGATCTTCGCCTGCACCGAGGTGACCCGCTCGGTCAGCTCGGTCACCCGCTCCTGCGCGGCCTCACGGCGCTCCATGACCTCCAGGACCACGTCCTCCAAGTCGCCCTGCCGCTTGGCGAGGGAGGCGATCTCGTGCTGGAGGTTGGACAGGTCCTTCGGCGAGGTGACCGCTCCGGAGTCCAGGCGCTGCTGGTCGCGGGCGGCGCGCTGGCGCACCTGGTCGACGTCCTGCTCGGCCTTGGTCTGCTCGCGGGCGCAGTCGCTCTCCTCGGTCTGCGCGGCCACGAGCAGGTCGCGCAGCTGCGTGAGGTCCTTCGTCAGCGAATCGATCTCGGCGTGCTCGGGCAGCGACTTCCGCTTGTGCGCGAGCTGCTGGAGACGGACGTCGAGGGCCTGGACGTCGAGGAGTCGGATCTGGTCGGCGGGCGCGGCGTTCAGTTGGGGGCTCCCGTGGGCTAGAGGGTGTTGATGGACGCCGCGTGGGCGGTCCAGGGGTCGGTGACCGTCTTGGAGACGTGGACCCGCAGGTCCCAGCCGTTGCGGTCGGAGATCTCGTCGAGCTGGCTCGCGGCCAGCTCGCACCAGGGCCACTCGGTGGCCCAGTGCGCCGCGTCGAGCAGCGCGAGGGGGCTGTGGGCCACCGCCTCGGAGGCGGGGTGGTGGCGCAGGTCGGCAGTCAGGAAGGCGTCGACGCCGGCCGCGCGGACCTGGTCGAAGAGGCTGTCGCCGGAGCCGCCGCTGACGGCGACCGTGCGGACGACGGCCTCGGGGTCGCCGGCCACCCGGATGCCCTGCGCGGTGGCGGGCAGCCGCTCGGCGGCGCGGGCGGCCAGTTCGCGGACGGTGAGCGGGTGGTCCAGCTCGCAGACCCGGCCGAGGCCCCGGCGCCCGTGCGGGTCGGTGGGGTCCGGCACGAGGGGTCGTACGACCCTCAGGTCCAGGGCGGCGGCGAGGGCGTCGGAGACACCGGGGTCGGCGGTGTCGGCGTTGGTGTGGGCGACGTGCAGCGCGATGTCGTTCTTGATCAGCGTGTGCACGACCCGGCCCTTGAAGTGCGTGGCCGCGACCGTGGTCGTCCCGCGCAGATAGAGCGGGTGGTGGGTGACCAGCAGGTCGGCGCCGAGCCGCACCGCCTCTTCGACGATCTCCCGTACGGGGTCGACGGCGAACAGCACCCGGGCGACCTCCTGGCCGGGGTCGCCCACCACCGTGCCGACCGCGTCCCAGGACTCGGCCCGCTCGGCGGGCCACAGGTCCTCCAGCGCGGCGATGACTTCAGACAGACGGGGCACGGGCCAAGGCTACCTGGCTGTTCGACGGGGGTGTACCGCATGCGTCCGGTCTGGCCCGGCTCAGCACACCCGTCCCGGTTTCCTCGGGTGAATCGCTTCTGCGCCACCCGTATGTGTGAAGCGGGGCTGGGCGCCTCGCCCGCCTGTGCGTGACAAAACTAGCGTCGTCGCCGGAGGTGACCGAACGATGACGGCCTGTGCTATCGAACCCCCGTCCACGGCCGGGGCCGACGGCGTGCCGGAGGCGGGATGCGTGATCACGGCGGACGGCGCGTACGCGGCCCGGCTCGCGCCCGCCGGCGACTGCTGGTTCCCGGAGCGGTGGACCCTGGACGGCCCGGAGCCCTACGCGGTGCCGCTGCCCGGCAACCAGCCCGAGGAGCCCGGTACCGGGGTGCAGCCGATGGGGGACGGCCGGGTGCTGATCCACCGGCCGGCGGCCGGGCGGCACATGTTCGCCCTGCTGTACCCGACCGGGCCCGGCACCGGTGAGCTGCCGCTCGGCGCGGTGGAGTGCCCGGAGCCCGGCACCCGGCTGGTCCTGCTGCCCCCGGCGCCGGGGGGCACCCGGGCGTACGCCCTCGCCAGCGGGCCGCGCTCCAGCGTGGTGTGGCGGGTGGCGGGCGGGGCGTTCGGCCCGGAGCGGCTGGCCGAGCTGCCGGGGCGCTGCTCGGGCGGGGTCTGGCTGGACGGCACCGGGCGGCTGCTGGCGCTGGACCGGGAACTGGGCGGGCGCACCAAGACGGTCGTGGTGGACCTGGAGCGGGGCGTGGTCTCGCCGCTGCTGCAGATCACGGACGACAGCGACGACCGGCTGCTGCTCGCCGACCTCGACAGCGGGCTGCTGCTCATCTCCTCCGACGCGCCCTCGCCCGGGCAGGAACGATTGGGCTGGGGCGTGCTGGGCAGCACACTGCCGGTGCGGTTCCCCCGGTGCCTGCGGCTGCCGGACTGCGTGGTGACGCCGTTCGCGATCCAGCCCGGGCAGGTGCTGATGCCGGAGAACTGCGCGGTGGGCCTGCGCATCGACGGCGCGCTCGGCACCTGGGTGGGCACCTGGCGGCCGGCCGAGCGCCGGGTGCGGCATCTCCCGGCGCCCGAGGGCTGGCTCGCGGGGGCCGGGGTGTGGACGCGGGAGGGGGTGCTGCGCCTGCCGTACGCGACGAGGACGACACCGTGCGGCGTGTCGGACCTGACGGCTCCCCGGGGGGACTCCGGACCGGCGGACCCCGGCCCGGAGAACACCGCACGGCGACCGGCCCCGGAGCCCACGACGCCCACGACGCCCACGACGCCCGCGACGCCTGCGTCCTCCCCGCCTGCCGCGCCGCCGGCGCCCGGGACCGCCGTATCCGCGGAGCGCGGGGCGGCCGTGGCCGCGGATCCCCGGGCGGTGCCGTCGGCGTCCGGGGGCCCCGTCCCACCGGAGTCCCGCAGCGCCGTACCGCCGGGCGCCGGCGCGTTCTCCCCGGCCGGTGACCGGAGCCCCGCCCCACCGGAAGTCCCTTCTCCCAACGCGGAGTTGGCACGGACCTTCGGGCCGGTGACGATGCGGCCCGTGCCCTTGCGGGAGGCCCCTCTGGGCCGTCTTGTAACGAACTAGTGCCGGTTGGCGTGTGCGCCTGGATTCGGCCCGTGGTGCGCCGGTTAAACTCACCCGGCTGTACCGAAGATCATGTTGACGGGGTGAATACGTCCGATGAGCGACACCAGCACGACCGAGCAGCTGTCTGCCGGCTCTTCCGAGACCGTCGGCCACGGCCGGCACCGGGGCCCGGTCGCGGCCCAGGAGAGGGAGACCGCTCCGCACGGCCGGCACCGCAAGCCGGTCCAGGAAAGGGCCGAGGCGGCTGCCTGACGGCAGTGAAGGGGAGGGGGCGTCCGACCGGGCGCCCCCTTTTTCTCTGCCCGCCCGGCAACCCGGGCCCTCAGGTGTGCTCCACGACGGTGTCGGCGAGGACCGGCGCGTCGTCCCGGTCCACGGCGCCGGCCTCCACCCGGACCCGCCCCTCCTCGCGCCACATGCGGATGCGCAGGGTCTCGCCCGGGAACACGATGCCGGCGAACCGGGTGTCGTAGCGCCGTACGCGGGTCACGTCCCCGTCGAGCAGCGTGTCCACGACCGCCTTGAGGGTCATGCCATAGGTGCACAGCCCGTGCAGGATGGGCCGGTCGAACCCGGCGCGCTCGGCGAAGCCGGGGTCGGCGTGCAGCGGGTTCCAGTCGCCGCAGAGGCGGTAGAGCAGGGCCTGGTCCTCGCGGACGGGGCGCTCCACGGTCCGGTCGGGGTCGCCGGCGGGCGGGCCGAGCCGGCCGGCGGGACCCCGGTCGCCGCCCCAGCCGCCCTCCCCGCGCACGAAGATCCGGGCGTCACTGGTCCACAGCGGACCGTCGGCGTCGGCGACCTCGGTGCGCATGACCAGGACGGCCGCCGTGCCCTTGTCGTACACGGCGGCGATCCGGCCGGTGGCGGTGGCGGTGCCCCGTACCGGGATCGGGCGGTGGACCCCGATGCCCTGTCCGCCGTGCAGGACGCGTGCCAGGTCGACGTCGATCCCCGGCATGGACAGCCCGCCGATCACACCGGGCGGGCCGCCGCCCGCGACGGTGGCGAAGCTCGGCAGGACGTGCAGCCGGGACTCCAGGGTGTAGCGCAGCTCGGCGGGGTCGGTGGCGGGACGCCCGGCACCGATGCCGAGGTGGTAGAGCTGTACGTCCTTGTGGTCCCAGGTGATCTCGGCGGTCCGGGGTCCGGCCGCGAGGGCCTGCGCTGCGTCGATGGGCATGGGGTCCTTCTCCCATCTGATCCAGGGCGACACACCGAACCCGTGGATCGGCGGCCCGGGCCTGCCGGCCTTCCACTCGCTCTGCGTCCACGTCACCTTCCGCGCCTTCGACCGGGCCAGGCGGGAGGCGGTGTCCACCCGGGTGGCCCATGAGCACCTCCTGGATGCCCAAAGGAGTCCATGGGCCCTCCGGACCGTTACCCGCCCCGCGCAACTCGCGGAATTTCCCGGCCCGGGCTTGACGACGGATCAGAAACCCATGAAACGGTCAAGATTTCGTTAGGGGCCCGAAGCAACGGAATAGTTGCCTGTGCATACGAGGTTTACCCGGCACTTATGACACGTGGAAGGCCTCACTCCATGACAGACACGACGACCGACCAGCCCACCCGGAGAGCGGGTGGCGCGGTGGTCCCGGTGCTCGCGTTCGCGGGCATCGTCGTCGCGGTGATGCAGACGCTGCTCGTGCCGGTCATCAAGGACCTGCCGCAGCTGCTGGACACCGCCCCCAGCAACGCCACCTGGGTCCTCACCTCCACCCTGCTGTCGGGTGCCGTGGCCACCCCGATCATGGGCCGGCTCGGCGACCTCTACGGCAAGCGCCGGATGCTCGTCCTGAGCCTCGCCGTGATGGTGATCGGCGCCCTGGTCAGCGCGTTCACCAGCGAACTGCTCACCATGATCGTCGGCCGTACCCTCCAGGGCTTCGCCATGGGCGCGATCCCGCTGGGCATCGGCCTGATGCGGGACATGCTGCCGCGTGAGCGGCTCGGCTCGGCGATGGCCCTGATGAGTTCCTCCATCGGCGTCGGCGGCGGCCTCGCGCTGCCCGCCGCGGCCCTGGTCGCCCAGCACACCGACTGGCACGCGCTGTTCTACGGCGCCGCCGGCCTCGGCATGCTCGCCATCGCCCTCACCCTCCTCGTCGTACCCGAGTCCCCGATGCGTGCGCGGGGCTCCTTCGACCTGGTCGGCGCGCTGGGTCTGTCCACCGGTCTGGTGCTGCTCCTGCTGCCGATCACCAAGGGCAGCGACTGGGGCTGGTCCTCGGGCACGACGCTCGGCCTGTTCGCCGCGGCCGTCGTCGTCCTCGTCGTGTGGGGGCTGTTCGAGCTGCGCGTCCAGGCGCCCCTGGTCGACCTGCGCACCACCGCCCGTCCCGCGGTCCTGTTCACCAACCTCGCGTCGATCATGGTCGGCGTGGCGTTCTACGTCGTCTCGCTCGTCCTGCCCCAGCTGCTCCAGCTGCCCACCGCGACCGGGTACGGCCTCGGCCAGTCGATGGTCGTCGCGGGTCTGTGCGTGGCCCCGCTGGGCCTGACCATGATGTTCACCGCGCCGGTGTACGCGCGGCTGTCCGCCCGCTACGGTCCCAAGGTCACCCTGATCACCGGCCTGCTGATCATCGCGATCGGCTACGGCGGCGGGCTCGGCCTGATGGACGCGGCCTGGCAGACGATCGTCACGTCCGTGATCCTCGGCGCGGGCATCGGCCTCGCCTACTCCTCGCTGCCCGCGCTGATCGTGGGCGCGGTCCCGGCGTCCGAGACCGGTGCGGCGAACGGGCTGAACACGCTGATGCGGTCCATCGGTACGTCGGTGTCCAGCGCCGTCGTCGGGATGGTGCTGGCCAACACCGCGAACAACGTGGGCGGGGTCGCGATCCCCACCATGCACGGTTTCCGGGTCTCCTTCCTGATCGCCACCGCCGCGGTGGCCGTCGGCCTGCTGCTGGCGCTCTTCCTGCCGAAGAGCCCCCGGCCGGCCCAGCGGCACACGCAGCTGCGGGCCAGCAGCGAGGAGGACGCCGCGCTGGAGCGGGCCGAGGAGGTGCTGCGGGGCTTCCGGGGGCGCGTGCTGGGGGCCGACGGTGCTCCGGTGGCCCGGGCGAAGGTCACGCTGATCGACCGGCGGGGGCGGCAGGCGGGGGCGACCGTCTCCGACGAGGAGGGGCGGTATGTACTGGCCGTGCCGGCGCAGGGGGCGTACGTCCTCGCCGCGAAGGCCTCCGGCCACGGGCCGCTCGCCTCTTCCGCCACGCATTCCGGGGAGGAGCGGGCCGTCTCCCTCGATCTCTCGCTGCCCGGGGAGGCCGTGAGCGCCTAGGCTCGGAGGACCGCGCGGTCCGGCGGCCGCGGGCTCGCGGTGGCCCCGGGCTCGCGGTGGCCCCGGGCTCGCGGTTCGCCGCGCCCCTGCGAGCGCCGGTGGTTCCGCCCGTCTGCGGCTGCCGGCCCGTCGTGGCTCCTCGCGCGGTTCCCCGCCCCCCTTGCCGGGCGTCGGTCGCACCCCCTGTCACCCCGGTGGCCGGGGGTGCGGCAGCATATGCGGGGTTTGGACAGTCGGACGAGCGAAAGGGCGCCATGTCTGCCCCCACCCCCAAGCCCGAGATCATGGACGCGTTCGAGGCGGCCAAGGGGTTCATGCCCGTGGACGAGGGGCTGGCGTTGTACGCGGCCGCGGTGGAGGCGGGGCGGCTCGGGCTGCCGCTGCTGGAGGTCGGGACCTACTGCGGGCGCTCCACGATCCTGCTGGCCGACGCCGCCCGGCAGGCCGGGGTGACCGCGCTGACCGTCGACCACCACCGGGGCAGCGAGGAGCAGCAGCCCGGCTGGGACTACCACGACCCGGAGACGGTCGACCCCGAGACCGGGCTGATGGACACGCTGCCGCTGTTCCGCCGCACCCTGCACCGCGCGGGGCTGGAGGAGCACGTGGTCGCCCTCGTCGGCCGCTCCCCGCGGATCGCGGCGCTCTGGAACTCCCCGCTCGGCTTCGTGTTCGTCGACGGCGGCCATACGGACGAACACGCCACCGCCGACTACGAGGGCTGGGCCCCGCACGTCGCCGAGGGCGGCCTGCTGGTCATCCACGACGTCTTCCCGCACCCCGAGGACGAGTTCACGGGCCAGGCACCCTACCGGGTGTATCTGCGCGCCCTCGGTTCCGGGGCGTTCACCGAGGTCTCGGCCACCGGCTCGCTGCGCGTGCTGCGGCGCACGGGGGCGGGAATCTGAGGCCCCGGTTAGAGTCGCGCAACGTCTGGCGGCACCTTCCCGGCCGGGATCAGCGCCGCCTCGCTCGCTCTGTCCACGCCGCTCTGCCGCAGGACGGGCGGCTGATCCTCGGCTACGCGGACTGGTGGGTGAAGACGACCGGTGGCCGGGACGTGCACCCGGGTGAGCCTGCCGGGGTGCGGGAGCTGTTCATGCCTGCGGAGGGCCGCGCAGAGCTGATCTGGCGGCCGAGGCCCGTCCCTCCCACGGCCTGAACCATGGTTGAGGTGCGAGGAGTCCGGGGCGCGTCCGGGCCCCTCACTGCTGCTCAGGCGGCCGGTTGTACCGCGCGAGCGTCGCCTTGTCCGTGGACGCGTCCTGAAGACGCAATTCCCACGGGCCAGTGTTCACGTCGAACTCGCGGCCGAAGCCGACCCACTTCCCGGCCATCCGGCGGCCGGTCGGCTCCGCAAGCATCTGGAGCGCACCGAAGTAGCGGGCGCCCTGGTAGTAGCCGCTGGGGGCGGTCTGCTCCGTCCAGGTGCCGGTGACCGTGTTTCCGTCCACTTGGAGGTCCAGGGTGAGCGGGCTGTCCGGGTTGAGGCTGCCGTTGGGCAAGCTGCGGGCAGACAGGGTGTTTCCGTGCTGGAGCAGCACGACGTAGTGCTTGCCGGTGAACACCTGGTTGCCGCGCCCGCTGGACACGTACTCGTACGTGCTGAGCCACACTCCGGAGTAGTTCCTCGAAGGCGCCGTCTTTGCTGTGGGCGCCGCCCCGGCAGGGATGCCGATGGGCGAGTCTTCGAGGTCGTGGCCGCCATGCCCGTCATCGCTGACTCGGGCGAGGGTGGTGGTCTGGAAACCGAGGCTGCCGATGGGCATGCCGGTGACGGCCTCCAGGGCTCGAGCGTAGACGGGGCGCGGTGCGGTGGTCTGTCCAGACTCCCATCGCTGGACCAGCCGCTTACTGGCGTCGTTCGGCGTGCCCGCACGCTGGCCGACCTCGCGGAGCGCGCGGGCGAATTCGTCTTGGGACATGAGCAGCGCCATACGGGCCGCCCGAAGGGTGCTGTTCGGCGTCGTCATGGGATCACGGTAGCCCTCGGCAGCTGAGAGTGACACCCATATGACGCCCTGTGTGTCGCCGACATGACGTCTTGAATGTCGTCGCGCCACGGTCGGTGACGAGGCGAACGTGATGAGCGACACAAGCCCCGGCGGCCGTACGACCGACCCCGGGACGTGGCCGACGCCCGAGGAGCGCCGACATGCAGCACGGTACAGCCGCCCAGCCACCCGCGGCAGCACACCTCCTGCCGCCGATCGTTTCCCCGCTCGTCAGCCGCAGCAGGCGGCTCGAGCCCCCCGATGCGCCTGGCGCCCCCGCCCGGACCTGGCCGAAGCGGCGGTGACAGCCGTGGAGCACAGGCAGTTGCCGCAGGTCCGCGTACTGCCCCGGCAGACGTGCGCCGCGCCGGACGCCCGGCACTTCGTGGTCGACGTCTTGAAGGACTGGGGCCTGCTCGGCGTGCTGGACGATGCCGCGACCGTCGTGACCGAGCTGGTGACCAACGCGGTCCAGCACACAGAGACGCCGACCGTCCGCGTCATCGTGCGCCGGCTGCCGCCGGACATCGTCCGGGTCATCGTCATCGACAAGAGCCCTGACGCCTGGCCCGCCCTCTGCACCGCTGGCCCCCGCGACACCGCCGGCCGCGGCCTGGCCGTGGTGGGCGCCATCACGAAGGGCTGGGGCTGCACCCGCCGGCCCTGGGAGAAGCAGGTGTGGGCCGACCTGGAAGCCCCCACGGAGGACCGGGTATGACCGCCCCCTCGAGAACCCTGACCCTCATCCCCGCCGACCTCCACCCGCTGCTCCCCCTGCCGCCCCTGGACGACCTCCCCGCCGCCAAGGCGCGCGGGGCGGAGTGTGCCTGGTGTGGGAAGCGGCTGTCCGTCGACACCGTCGTGGACCTCGGCGAGCGCCCGAGTCCGGGCGGCATCACGCTGTTCCCGCGCGGCTGCCGCCGCTGCACCCTGCGGGCCGCGGCCCAGGCGTACATCGCCCATCCCGGCCCCTGCCGGCAGTGCGTCTACGACCTGAAGCCCTGCCCGGTCATGGTGGCACTCCGGACTCTGCTGCTGGAGCTGCCCCGATGACCGTGCAAGTCCCCGACGAGCTGGTCCGGTTGCACCGGCTCGTCTCCTGGTACGAGCTGCCCCGGTCGCTGCCCGAGGCGGCCCGGACGGGCACTGCGTGCGTCTGGTGCGCCAGGCCGGCGGACGCCGCTGCCGTGGAGCTAGACCCGTCGGCCGGGCTCCCGCGCCGGGCCTGCATGCGCTGCTACTCGGCCCGGCTCGCCTGGTACCTCACCTGGGCGGACTGGCCCACGCACTTCACGGCCTGCACCGCCTGCCAGCAGCGCCAGACCTGCTACGCCGGCCACGGACACCGCCTCCTGCACGAGCAGACCGCGACGGCCATCGGCAAGACGCCCCAGTGCCTCGTCTGCCCCGCCCCGCTGCTGCCGACGGAACTGGTCGCGCCCCTGTGCTGGGAGGGCACCACCCGCTTCAACGCCGGGTACGCCCACCTCCGGTGCCTGACCGGAAGGGTGAGCACCCGATGACCACCCTCAGCCCCATCCGGCCCGTCCGCTACTGGGACGGCACGCCCGTGCCGTTCATCACCGCCTGGTCCAAGGAGCAGATCCCGCCCCAGCCCCTGACCAAGGTCCAGCGCCTCGGAGGACCAGAACTCGGGCTCCGGGGCGAGACGGAGATCGAGCGGCACTACGGCGTGCCCTGGATGCGCGTGCCGATCACCCGGGGTGGCCGGCCGCGGCACGGACTCGTTCACGCACTGCGGTGTCGGCAGGCGATGAGCCGCATGCTGTGCCAGCTCTGCGGCGGGCCCACGGTCGGGCTCCGGAAAGACGCGCGCACGCTCTTTCTCGCCGCCGGCGCCCGCCAGCCCCTCTACGACGGTGAGCAGACGGCGTCACCGCCAGTGCACGCCGTCTGCGCCCGCCTCGCCGTCGAGCACTGCCCACCCCTCGGCCACCGCGGCTGGACGGCGGCCCTGGTGGAACACACGCCGGTCTGGGGAGTGGCCGGCACGGTCTACGACCCGCTCACCCTCCAGCGAGTGCCCGGGCCCGAGGACGGTGAGGGCCTGCACCGCGTCGCCTTCACGGACACGAGACGCATCCGCTGGACCTCGCCGCCCGCCTGGTCGTCACTCTGGAGGGCGTCACCCCCGTCACCGACCTCGACGCCCTGGCCGACGAGGAGACCGAGGCCATCCGAGCCTCCCGACAGACTCCGTGTCCGGCAGCGCCGCCGACAGCGCCGGGCACGGGCCAGACTCCAGCGCAGCCCCTCGGGCGGGGAACGTGAGCGCTGGAGGCGAGCGGCCGTCCTCGTCACCCTGTCGGCGCCGGCCGCACGTCGCTCAACAACCGCGTCACCCGGGCCGAGCAGTCCCGCGAAGAACACCCGGCCCGGGTGCGTGTCCCCATCCGCAACCAGCGAAGGAGAACATCGTGACCATACCTCCCGGACCCACGCCGGACGGCGGTCCCGTCGACCCCAAGCCGCCGACGGTCTTCGCCCGGATGCTTCTCACCGACCAGCAGTTCACGAGCTGCCGCCGAACGGTGGCGGACGCCAACCCGGACATGTCCCCGGAGATGGCGGGGCGGATCGTGGAGGAAGGCCTGAAGTTCGTGGCCGCCTGCGCGAAGAACCCCGACACCGGGCTCGCGCCCAGCCGGATCGTGGACGAGGGCTGGCACGCCCTGCTCCTGCACACCGCGATGTACGCGGAGCTGTGCGAGCGGCTCGGCGGCCGGTTCATCCACCACTACCCGGGCTACGACCCGACGCACTACGACCCGCCGATCCTGGACCGCACCCGCGAGAAGATCAGCGAACTCGGGTGGGAGGCGGACCCGGAGTTGTGGGGGCCGCCGGCGGACGAGACGCTCGTGGCCGTGGCGGCGCAGTGCCAGCATGCGCCGGAGTGCACGATTCGCCCCATGCCGACACCCCAGCCTCCCGTAGCCTGACGGCGGAGGTGCCCGATGTCAGAGTGGATCGACCCGCGGTACGCCTGGTTGGTGACGACGTGGAAGCGTAGTCAGCTACCGCAGTCCCGTGACCCGCAGGAACCGCAGCCGCGGCGGGCGTTCATCGTCCCGCCGAAGAGCTGACAACAACATCGGTGGCCTGGTCGGTGAACACTGTCCGGCCGGGCCACCGATCAGCGGACGAGGTCGCGCGGATCCGGACCGCTCCCGGCTCCGGCGGAGAAGCGGGCGTGCACTCGGGCACGGATCGCCTCCGCCGCGCGGTGAAGCAACTGCTCGGCGACGGCCGCCGCGGGCGCCTTGTAAGAGACGGCGAGGAGGCGCAGATCCTTCCCGAGCTGGAGACTCGCGGGCAGGCTCAGACCCTCCTCACCGGGCGCCACATCGGGGACCGGTGCGGGCGCGGCCGACGGGGGCGGGTTGTGGAGGTCCCTGCGCACGGTTTCGCGGGAAACGCCCAGCTCATCGGCGATCTGCTGCGGGCTCATGCCGCGGTCGGTGAGGTGCGCGACGACGATGCGCCGCACCTCGCGGGACAGCGCAGCCATCACGCACCCCCGGCGAGGATCACGGTGAGCTGGTCGGCGAGGTCGCACAACCGGTCGGCGTAGCCGTCCAGGGCGGCAGAGAGGCCGTACAGGTCCGCGGGGCCGAGGGTCAGTCCGAGGGGGTGCACGGAGGCGCCGGGCGTCCGGCCGCCGAGCCGGGGCGTGCTGGCCATGGCGTAGGGGGACTGGACGATTTCGGCGGCGAGCAGGGGCCGGCCGAGGAAGTCGCACTGGATGGAGGGCCCGGCGTGGATGAGGTCGACACGAACGGTCTGCGGGTCGTGGTGGGTGTGGCCGGCGCACCACGTGGGTTCGGGGAGGGTGAGGTCCCCGTGGTCGATGGTGGGCAGGGTGACAGTACGGTTCGTCACAGGTTCGATCTCCTGATCTGAGCAGGGTTCGGACTAAGGCCCCGGCCGGTGTTGGAGTCACCGAGCCGGGGCCGCCCGTCTCACACGCGTCTCACAAACGGTGCGGGCGGGGGCGGGTGAATCGCCCTTGAGGCGGAACATGCGGACGGTTCGCTGAGACTGCGGAGCATGTGAACGGCCTTTAAGGTGGCAGACGTGTCGTACACAGGACCGGAATTCGATGCCCCCCAGCCCCGCCGGCCCCGGCGCGGCCCGCTGACCGTGGCGCTCGCCGCGCTGGTGCCCGGCGCGCTGCTCGGCTGGGTGGTGTACGAGGCGCTGGGCGACGGGGACCCGGGCGGCGAGGTCCGTACGGCCCCCTCCACGTCCGCCCCGCGCGCCTCCGCCGCGTCGTCCGCGTCCGTCCCGGCGGCCTCCCGGGGCGACGACGGCAAGGTGCCCGGCTCGCCCGCCGCCCGGCCGGGCGGCTCGGCGGCGCTGCGGGGGAAGGTCGTCGTCATCGACCCGGGGCACAACCCGGGCAACTTCCGGCACACGGCCGAGATCAACCGCCAGGTGGACATCGGCACCAACTTCAAGGAGTGCGACACCACCGGGACGTCCACCGACGACGGTTATACGGAGGCGCGGTTCACCGAGGACCTGGCGCACCGGCTGCGGACGCTGCTGGAGCGGGAGGGCGTGACGGTGAAGCTGACCCGTGACGGCGACAGCCCGGCCTGGGGACCGTGCGTGGACGAGCGGGCCCGGATCGGGAACGCCGCGCACGCGGACGCGGCGATCTCGCTGCACGCCGACGGGTCCGACCCCGGCAACCGGGGCTTCCACGTGATCCTGCCGGGGTCCGTGCACGCCGGTGCGGCGGACACCCGTCCGATCGTCGGGCCGTCCCACGAGCTGGGGGTGCGGGTCGCGGGCGACTACCTCCGCGCGACCGGTGAGCCGCCCGCCGACTACGTCGGCGGCGGTACCGGTCTGGTCACGCGGACGGACCTGGGTGGTCTCAATCTGTCAAAGGTTCCCAAGGTGTTCATCGAATGCGGCAACATGCGCGATGACACGGATGCGAGCCTGCTGACCAGCGGAGCGTGGCGGCAGCGGGCGGCGCAAGGGATCTCTGAGGGAATCGTGAGTTTCCTGCGCGATTCGTGACCGGCGGCCGTAACCGGCCGGACAGCCCGATCTTGCGGACTGTAGTGTCTACCGACGACGAGACGACCTACGAAGGACCTGAAGTGAATATCCGCTCCCTCACTAGAGGCGACGGCGTGGTGATCGGAGCAGCGGTGGTGCTCCTCATCGCGTCGTTCCTCGACAACTACTCGTACGACGGGCTGCCCGACAGCGTCGACCTGCCGAACCTCTGGGAGAGCGGACCGGTCCTGCTCGGTGTCGTACTGGCGGGCCTCATCGGCGCGGCGCTCATCGTCGTGAGCCGCGGCCTGCCGCAGCCCCGCAAGATCGCGGGTCTGGAACTCGGCGCGTTCGGCGTGGCGTTCGCGGTCTTCGCCGCGTGGAGCGCGCTCGGCAACGTCTTCGACCCGGTCGGCGGTCTGGACAACATCGGCGAGGGCTCCGACCGGTCCCCCGACGCCGGCACGGGGCTGATCCTCGCCCTGATCGCCACCCTGGTGATGGCCGCCGCAGCCATCGCCACCCCGCTCGTCCCCGCCCTCCAGGCGCCCCTGGTCCCGGCCCCGAAGCCGCCCGCCCCGCAGCCCTACGGCACGCAGCCGCCCGGTGGTTACGGCTACCCGGGCGCCCAGCCGCAGCAGCCGTACGGTGCCCAGCCGCAGCCGGGCCAGCCGTACGCGCCGCAGCCGCAGCCGGCCGCGCAGGCCGCCGCCCCGGCCGCGCAGCCCCCGGCCGCCGACTTCTCCCCCTTCTGGTTCGCCGTGCCGGTGACCCGTCCGCTGTTCGCGGAGGACGGCTCGGCCGGCCAGATCGCCGAACTGGCGCCGGGCACCTGGTACCTGGCCGTCGAGCAGCGTGGTGCCGCGCTGGTCGCGCAGACCCAGGACGGCCGTCGTGGCGTGCTCCAGGACACCTCCGGGATCCAGCGCGGCTGAGCCGGGATCTCCGTCGCGGGAAGGGGGGAGGGGGGGGGGGGGGGGGGGGGGGGGGGGGGGGGGGGGGGGGTGGGGGGGGGGGGGGGGGGGGT